>CAZXGV010000257.1:0-1502 GCA_964640575.1 uncultured Dysgonomonadaceae bacterium | reverse complement strand
CTTTTTGCCGTTTCGTACATGTACAAAACCCCGAGAAGTTTACTTTTTGTCCTTTTGTACATGTACAAAACCTCAAGAAGTTTACTTTTCACCCTTTCGTATGTGTACAAAATCAGCTAAGTGGGACAATAGAAGCAAATGCTTTACACGATTTCACTAAGGGTGTTTTATGTTTTGTTAGTTACTTTTTGCCCCGCTGATGCAGATATTTTTCTGTGCCTTTTTACTATGTCACCATCAATGGCACGGATGGATATCTGTGCCAGTCTGTTTGGAATACTCATCGCTGGCGCAAGCCTCTATACTTGTGCCTACGAGCTTAATAAACAAAGGCATAGGGTCGGGAAACTTGCGACAGTTGGGCTTTTTCACAGAACAAACCGATTACAAATCGCGACGAGCAAATAATGGCAACACATAAGCCACCTTCACGTCGAAAGTTGGGTAGAACGTGCTACGAGAATAATCCAAGTTGTAACCATATCCTAATCCTACCGAATAACTATAGTTCCAGTATCTACCAATATTACGTTGCCCTCCCCAATTAAGATTGACTAGTAAAGTATTGTCCATATCGTGATATTCATAATCCGTCAAAGGTTTAGACACATACTTTACTTTTGCTCCAATGAACTTTCCTGAATTGAACAGCATTGATTTTTCTTTGCGCATACGCTTGTCACGATTATAGAACAACTTCCCATATACACTCGCATGAACACTTGGTTCTGCAATTGCCCAGTGATAGGATACCCAATTTGAGTTCCACTCACTAATATCATAACTTGGTCCTAATCCCACAGCTGGTTCTATGGTTATATCCACAGTTACGGGAATCTCCACCGCCAATTCTATTCCATTTAATCCTACTCCCAATTTTTGAATCGTTTGCAATGACTGAGATGATACTGTACTTGCTTGTGTAAGCAGGGCAAACAGGAAGACGAAGAGTGATAATTTGTTTTTGTTTATCTGATTGTGTTGTGGTGGTTTTTAAAACATATACCCAATCCTCAAGCCAATTGTATTTGAATGCGTCATTGTTTGGTGTGATATTTTCTCACCCGACAATTGACTCAACGTTGCTTTCATCACTTGCAAATCGTAGGTAAGAGAAAGGGAAATAGCGGTGTTATCCAAAGGAAACAAGATGCCCACTGAAGGCGAGGCGTATATCCCTCCCGAGTTCTCGACGTTAAAATCTTCTTCTTGAAAGGGAGCTACTCCTCCGGGGGGCGAAGTCACATAATTGCGAGAAACGATGCCATAACCCAATTTCAAATCGACAAAGGGGATGAAATCTGCAGAAGAAGGCAGTTTATAAAGCACATTCGCATAAACGGGGACAGAGGTTATTCCATCGAAGTAGGTTACATACCTCGTGTATATATTAACTCCTGCGCCTACACCAGCTGACAGATTCTTGTTTAATGAATAGAGCCCCGAGATAAAAAACTGTGCTCCCGAAAAACCATCATCTTCAGCATATTCATGAGACTTCA
>CAZXGV010000256.1:0-1556 GCA_964640575.1 uncultured Dysgonomonadaceae bacterium | reverse complement strand
CTACAACCTATAAATCAACAGGTTCACTGTTCACTGTTCACTGTTCACTGTTCACACACCTCACATCCCACACCCCACACCACACACCCCTCCCCCTATTGCCTGTTTGTGCAATATCTCGATATATTGCTGTTTTTAGTAATATCGATAATTATTGCCTATTTGAACAATACTTACTATATTTGTGTTCAATATAAAAACATCAAGTATATGATTGCTGTAGTAAAAGGAGATATTATTGCTTCGAGAAAGGTGGTCGATCAAGAAAAATGGTTGTTGCCCCTCAAAGATTTATTGGGATCTTGGGGCGAATCGCCCAAAAACTGGGAGTTGGTGTGGGGCGATTTCTTCCAAATCGAATTTCAACATCCCGAAGAGGCACTTCAGAAGATATTTGAAATAAAGGCGCTCATCAAAAAAATAGAACCCCTTGACAATCGAAAACGAATAAGCACAATTGATGTGAGAATGGCTGTGGGAATAGGCACTAAGAGTTATACAAGCCAAAGAATATCAGAAAGTAATGGGTCGGCATTTGTATATGCGGGCGAAAAGTTTGATATGCTAAAGAGAGAGAACGTAACGATGGGTCTCAAAAGCGAGTGGCAAGATTTTGACAACGAGATGAACTTGTACTTGAAACTGGCAGGCACTTTTATGGACAAATGGTCGGTTTCGTCAGCAGAGTTAGTTGAAATTGTGCTTAAAAATCCAACTATCACGCAAGAAGAAATCGGGGGTATGTTGGGCATCAAACAAAGTGGTGTGAGTGGTAGATGGAGCAGAGCCAATGTTGATGAATTGCTGGCAGTGGAGAAAATGTATAGAGAAAAAATAAAAACCCACCTTAAATGATTGTACTACTGAAACTTATATTGGCTCATTTTATGGGCGATTTCTTGTTCCAACCCAAAAAGTGGGTCGACCGGAAAGAACAAAAAAAGGGTCAATCCATCACTTTATATCTGCATGCACTCCTACACGGATTGTTGGTGTTGCTACTGCTCTGGGACATAGCCTATTGGACATTGGCGCTTGCTGTGGCGCTACTTCATGCGGCTATCGACGCCCTAAAACTATATGCACAAAGTGAAAACAGCAAAACACGCTGGTTTCTAATCGACCAAGCACTACACCTTGTGAGCATCACAGCAGTGTGGATGCTGTGGACAACGCCCGATATAGATTTTCTTGCGCTTGCGCTTCATCCCACTGTTTGGATATTTGCTACAGCATTGCTATTCATAACCTCTGTGAGCGGAGTTGTTATGCAAATGTTGATGACAAATTGGTCTAACGCATTAAACGAAGACAGCAACCAGTCGCTACCCAATGCAGGTAAATACATTGGCATGTTGGAGCGTTTGTTTGTTTTTGTATTCATCATTACTGGCAATTGGCAGGGTATCGGTTTTTTATTGGCTGCAAAGTCTGTTTTCAGGTTTGGAGATTTGAAGGAGTCGAAAAGTAGAAAACTCACCGAGTATATTTTGATAGGAACACTCTTGAGTTTTGGTATTGCTACGGTTGTGGCACTGATAACATTGGGGTTGATG
>CAZXGV010000255.1:0-1571 GCA_964640575.1 uncultured Dysgonomonadaceae bacterium | reverse complement strand
GGAGTTTGCCCTCTCGCGCACCTGTAGCAATATCTATAATCACTTTTGAGTACCATACAAAAGCCAGTGAAAAAGCCACCTCAGCCAATCCAATCAGAATAATTACTCCAATTCTCGATCGGAAGCCTTTGGATGTATAGCGCAAAAACTGAATAGTGGATTTCATTTAAACCCTATTTTAAAACGATTAATCAATTTGTTTTCTGGCAATGTCCTGATTGCATCAGCTCATATTGCACAAGTCTTTGTGTGATTTATCTATTTATCGAATAGTTCCTCTTTCGAGAACTTATCAATCAAAACCTGCACATCGGCTTCAGCCATCTCTCTATCTACACTGTACTTATTCATTAGCAGTACAACCCATTCCTCTTTTGTAAACTCTTTTTGGCCCACCTCTTCCACTAGGTATGCTGCCGATTCGTTGAGGCTTATTACACGTGTATAGTCAAGCCCCGATTCGCTATCGGATACCATCACGTATTCATCTCCTATCTTGCGAATGGTTAAATTCTTTTTTAGTTTCATGTTTTTGTTGTTTTTTTATTTTCTGTGCCAAGAGCCAACAGCTAAAATAGATATTCTCATCAGGTAATTCTCACCCTTCTATAAATGCTGAGCCCCCACTCTGCGAAAAAAACGATTTATTGGCCACAAATAGCGATACAAATTCCATTAAATGCTCTCTACTTTTATACTGTTTTGATTCGATGAATATTAGTATGTATGTTTTTATTCAACTCTCACAAAAGGCTCGTCTTTATCTCCTGTCCATCTGTACTTATACAATGTGCCAGATTGTTGCCCATCCTCATGCTTCTTATGGTGAGAAATGTAGAACAGTCCTTCGCCCAATGGTTCTAGACCAGTAGTTCCCCATTTGAAGTTCCATCCTCTGATGCCTGTGTTCTCATCCTTTAGTCCAGCTTCGAGCAAAGAGAGTGTTTTTACTTCAATGGTTTCATTATCAGATTGAATTTCCTCTGTTATTGGCTCTTTATGACCGTCAATCACGAATAGGGTGTAATTTGGGAGGTGCGATTTTGCACCACGATACACTGCAGCAAAGAAGTTCCCTGTATGTGCATCATAAGCCAAGTTTTGGATGCCATATCTCGTGTTTCCTGTGGGAACGAAATATTTCTCCATGGGCTTTTCGGGTCCCGATTGGTGAAGGTTATTTTGCGATAATTCGCCTCCATATTGATCCCAATTCTTGATGTCGTATTTCAATATCACTTGATGGTCGTTGTCATTTCTAGTGGTGTCGCCATACACTCCATAAGCTACGTACAGATATTTTTCTCCTTTTCGAGGGTTGCCGATTGAAGGCGCCAGTGTAATACCGTCAATGCCAGAGCAGGCAAATCTGTGTTTGATTTCCTTGTCTCCCATTTTTACGGTCGCTTGATAGTCTTCCACCACTTCCTTTAGATAGACGGTTTTAAGTAAGTTTTCCTTTTCAGCATCCATGTTGGGTTCGGTAATTCGTGCGCCATCGAATATTGCTACATAGAAACCGTCTTTGCTTACTCTCTCCACGCCAAGAGTTTCAGTAATTCCTTTTCCAA
>CAZXGV010000254.1:0-1614 GCA_964640575.1 uncultured Dysgonomonadaceae bacterium | reverse complement strand
ACATATCTTTATTTTAGCAGTTAAATAAAAAAAAGAAGAAAAGCAACTTCCTCTATAGGATCCGTGGCGTCAACCATGGCAAGTTGTTTTTCTTCTTCTGTTGAAGCATATAAGAACACGTAGCTCCTATACGTGCGTTAAATCAACTTTGTAAAAGATGAATCTAACGGTCCAGTCCTGTCACTTCACGATTCTTGACCAGAATCATCACTTGTTGCACTTTCGTGCGTTTCAGAAGCATTCTTTTTTGTATCGGAAAAGGTGTCATTCACTAATTTTTCGTTTCCTGTAATTAGATTAGCAACACTTTCGTCCTCCTCGTCAATTGCTTCGCCATTGGTTACACTTTCGCTCATTGCATGTTTGTTATCCAAGTCTTTGTTGCTTGTTCTGTTATGCAAATCCATACTATTTAATGTCATCGCATTAAATGTTCTTTTGCCATTTGCCATTGCTGGCTTTCCGTTTGTCGAAACCCCATTATCACCATCTTGCTCCTCATTTTCTGGCTCAGGGTGTTGGTTTTCGTCGTTTTCTTCTTGCTCCGCATTTTGTAGGCGCGATATTCTGCTTAAATACTTCGTTTTGAAGGTCTCCATAATCCCATTGACTTCATTCACATAGCCCATATATACAGCGCTATCGCCGTCCCCCAGTGTAATCGCCATTTCAATAGAATTAAAAAGCATTTTCATATCAGCATACGCTACATGCTTCATTTCATAAGCTTCTCTCCTCTCCTCCTTTCTCTCCTTGTTACGGGTCAAGAAAACCTCCTCAAGTTCCATTGTATTTGCCTGAATAGAATCAATTAAGTTGGTAACACCTATAATGGTTATTGCTGTTTGGATGTTGGCACTTTTGTTCATTTCATCCATCATTTCGTTAACCATAGAGGTCTGCTCATGAATGCTTGCTCTCGATAAATGCTTGTGGTAGCGTAGCAGCCACGTTGCCAAAACTTTAGCCGCATCGCACTCTTCCTTAATAGGTGACTTCAAAATAGATGTCACTCTTCCTTTTAGCGATGTTAAAGCATCGTGTCTTGTCTGCTTTAACTCAGTAATGGTTTTGGTGAGCGGATGCCGAACGTTCATATTCTTCAAGAATATTAGTTTTGCCTTGTGCGCTTTCACCACTTCGAGTGATTGCGCTACATACTCTACGGAAATTTCATCTTTCTCCAAAATGGAGCAAATTTGTCCGTACGCTGCTGAAAACTCTTGGTTTCTCAGTCTTGTCAATGAATAAACGTTGAAATACTTCATAAATGTAAAATTTAAAAATTAATAATAATTAAAAATGCGGCTATTCTGCCGTTTTCTGCATAGAGGTTCAGAAAACCGTCCGAATAGCCGTTTATCGTTAGTGTTGAAAAAACTTTTTAGTAGGATGTTCAAACAATTTATTGATAAAGTGTTGTCCGAACTGATAGCTTCCTCTTTTAAGGTAAGCGTCTCTCTTGGTGTGTCATTGTAAGAAAAAATTCGTCTTTTCATGATTGTGTGTATATTTAAGGTTGTAAATAATTTGTTTGTTCATAGAAAATTATGTTCTATTATTGTATTATCAAGTTGTGAGCCAAAGTTTGCATTTGAGTATAATATTTAGTAT
>CAZXGV010000253.1:0-1658 GCA_964640575.1 uncultured Dysgonomonadaceae bacterium | reverse complement strand
CTTTGCCAGGTAGCATTTCCCAATTAGTAAGGTCTTTACCATTAAATAGAGATGTGGCTTTTTTTTGTGGAAAAGAGGCTAATGTTGCTGCCAAAAAGGCGAATAATATAACTGTTTTTTTCATTTTGCTGTTTTTTCAAGAGATTAAAAGGCTTTAAGAGACCAAGGTTTACGATACTCTCTTGATAATAAAGAATTGGCTTCGGGGTCATTTATAAAAAGCTCTTTTGAGCTATCCCAAGTTAACTTTCGTTTCAGACGAAACGAAATGAGAGCCAAATGCATGGGTAGAGTCATTTCACGCGCATATTCTAAATTGCTTTCGGGTTGAATTCTTGATTTTACTGAATCCAGAAAGTTTCGTTGATGGCCAGGTGAACGAGGCAAAGTGATGGGTACTTCCTTTATATCATCCATAACTTCATTGCCGATAGTAATTTTGCGAGTTGAATAATCGCATGTCAATGTTCCGTTTTCTCCCTCAAAATGTGCTCCAATACTCATTTTGTCTGCTCCTTCGATGTTTGGGGGAGTGGTAGTCCAAAATACATCAAGGTCTTTGAACTTAAAATCAACATCAATCCATTTTGGTGTATCTGCAATGCCATCTGTAGGACTTTCTCCACGAGCATCTATGCTGTGAAGTCCTTTGGGAGATAGTGACATAAACAGTATGTCAGCAATATGACACCAAAAATCGCCAAAAACTCCTCCAGAATAATCAAAGAAATACCTGAATGATCTATGACAACGTACCGGAGTATATTGCGAATAAGGAGCTGGTCCTAGCCACATATTCCAATCAAGCGTTTTGGGTGGCACCTCATTCTGTGGAAAGCCCAAGCCAGGTGATCCTCCAGTTTTCCACAAACGCACTGTGTGAATCTTACCCAGTTTGCCAGATTGAATAATTTCAGCTACACGGTGATAGTTCTCACCAGCATGTATTTGTGTGCCCAATTGAAAAATTCGTTTATGCTTTTTGATGGATTCTAACATTAGCTGTCCTTCTTTTACAGAGTATGATAATGGTTTTTCTCCATATACATCTTTACCTGACTGAAATGCCATCAGAGCAATTAAAGCATGCCAATGATCGGGAGTGGCACATGTGACTACATCAATATCTTTTCGATCCATTATATATCGAAAATCTGTGTACATATCGGGTTTTGCTAACGGATTTATTGCTGCAAGTCTTTTTTGTGCTTCAGCCAAATGAAGTTGATCCACATCGCATAAAGCAACTGTTTCCACATCGGGGAAATTAGCAAACCAGCGTATATGAGAGCCCCCCATGCTACCAGTGCCAATATGTGCAACCCTTATTATGTCACTTGGATATACTTCCTCTTCAATGATATCAACACCCTCAACAGTTGCTTTAACGCATGCATTGGATAGTAGAGGGTATCCTATCAATCCTAACCCAGTGTATTTTATAAAACGTCTTCGATTCATCTTGTTTGGTGTTTTAAAATGAGTTTTAGCCAAAGAACGGATATTGTGTTTCTGAAATTTATGCTAATATACGAAAAACAAATAAAACCACAACATTTACTTATTCAAATCATATTTTTTTTATATTATAGTTTTCCTCTATACAGAAAGAGAGACTATTCATTGTCGGAATAGTCTCTCTCTTAAAATGTCAGCTA
>CAZXGV010000252.1:0-1659 GCA_964640575.1 uncultured Dysgonomonadaceae bacterium | reverse complement strand
ATTCATAATTCATAATTCATAATTCACCATTCATAATTCACCATCTCACTTCACATGTATCAACCTCTTACCTTCGTGTTCAAACCATTTGTCTTTCGATTTAACATGAATATAATATACACCTGGTCCTGAAAAATCAGTATTGAGTTCAGCTTCCCAAATGTGTTTTGAAATGGCAGATCCACCCATTTTGCGCCAAGGTGCTTTGTCTATTTTCATTTCTCTCTCTTTCTCAGCCAATCGTATTGGGTCTTTTTGTGGACTAAGCTTCATCTCTATCCATTCACCACTCTCTCCTACCCTCATTTTTACCTCTGCATTGGGCAAGGCATTAAAAATATTAGCCCTTACCTTTATGTTTTCATTGCTGTCAATAGACACACTATTTGGCATATCAATGTGCATTTGAAAATCTGCGGATTTACCAGCTGTTTTCCATTCCAACTTCCAATCCTTTTCGTCGATGTACAAGAAAGCATATCCGTTTGGAGTTCCATCAGACATCATGGTATGTGGAATTCCGTACTCATTAGGAGCACCCGACCACCAAGCTCCACAGGCTGTTCCCACGCTCACTGTGTGCAAGGGTTTACTGCCTGGGAAACCTTGCTCTTTACCAATTATATGATGATAATGTCTGTGTGTATGAGCAGCTAATGATAGGGTCTTTTCATGTTGTGCCAATAGGTTGTAGAAGGTTTCCTTTTCTTCCTTACTTGTCCAGCGAGTTGACTGCTCGAAAGGAATATGCGACATGATAACAAGCCACTGTTTTTTATCCAATCGATTGATTTCATTTTCCAAAAACTTCATTTGATCGTCTCCCAAACCTGTTCGGTAGTTACTATACGCTTTTTTGTCATCGCCACTCCATCTTATATTATCGAGCACAATAAAGTGAGCAGGACCATAGGAAAATGAATAGTAATTGGGCCCAAATTTATTGAACCAAGCACCCCGACCTTCAACGCTGTTCTTCCCTGTATAATCGGCATCGTGATTTCCTGGAACATACCACATCGGAATTCCTATTGTTGACAAACTGCTGGCTACATGGTCGAAAAGATTTAAATCGTTGAAAACAACGTCACCAAGCGTAACTCCAAAGTGTGCATCAGTACCGATTACTTCGGGTAGTATATCTTGCGACATATAATAAATTTCTTTGTCGTTGCGCGGCTGTGTGTCACCAAAAATCAATCCTTTGATAGCTTTTGGTTCTTTCGAGGGGTAAAGTGGGAAGTTAACTGAACTTGGCAATGGTCCTGTGGGTGAGAGTCCATCAAACTTTTCGCCCGACAATCCATTTGTGCTATGCATTGTGTAAAATTGCGGAATTTGTTCTTCATCAATTTTCACAGACCAATTGCGTGGTTTTATCACAAACAGAGGCGAGTTGTCACTCAGAGGTATTTCGTACTCCCCTTTGCGGTTAGTTACAACTACATCTCGCCCATTGGAAACTGCAATTCCTTTCAATGGTTTATCAGAAGAGTCAAACTCTCCATTTGAATTTCTATCGTGATATACAACGCCTTTTACCGTGCTGGTCGTTTGCGCATATACCTCCGACTGAATGTGTAGCGTTGGTAATATGAAGAACAGTGTAAAAACACCCAAGAAAAACTTTTTCATTGTCTTAGTAATTTAAAATATTAT
>CAZXGV010000251.1:0-1691 GCA_964640575.1 uncultured Dysgonomonadaceae bacterium | reverse complement strand
TCCAATCTTGCCTTCAAGGTCAAACGTAAGAAAGAATTCAATAAGAGGGATAATCATTACAGGTCCTGCAGGGATAGGTGCAGAACGAACAACAACAAAGGGAATTTCTGTGCCATAAGTAGAACTAGCCCATTCAACACCAAATGCAGAGGTAAACTTGATGGTAGGATTAACACGACATTGAAGATCCTTTAAACTCCATCTCTGTATCAGAATATGAAAATACAAACCCAAATCCATTTGCACTCCCAGTTTGAGTTCACAATCATTCTCAGGATTCTTTTTATCTTTTATTTCGAAGGTGTGGTTCAATGCTGGTAAAGCAAATTTATCATCAAATTCTGCTTCTGCTCGCGTGTAGGGCACTTGCATATATATAGCAGAACCATCTACTGCAAACTCTATTGGCTTACCATCGTGTGTCTCAATAGAGGTAATGTATTGCGACAAATCAATGGCATATCCACCAGTTTCAATAGCTCCAGCACCACTACTCCAAACAGGACCACCAATGCTAAGCTCCTCAAACACTTCGGTGATATCTGTTACTGGTTGCAACACAACTGTTGAACCACTTACACTTCTCACTTTGCCTACATATCCGTTGGGCAGAGCAGCCGAGCTTTTGTTTATTATAATCATCTCATTTTCTTGAGGCTCAAAACCATTGTCAACTATAAGGGTTAGTTCATAGCTTGCAGTATCGAGCGATGCATCAGTAATCAAATCAAGCCGTTCATCACTCATCACAGATGCCTTTTCATCCAACGTGTAATTTACTTTATCCTCCTGATTGGGAAACATATCCCCAATGGGATAAAGCACGCTCCTCAGCAATATTTTTCCCGCCGTAGCCCCAATGGTTTTAATTATCTTTTCCCCATTGTCAAGAACGAATTCTATTTGAAAACCCTTATCATAATTGCGTGGTGGTACAATCAAGTAAAACTTGTTGAGGCTATTATTGGCAAGAGCCACCCCATCTTTACAATCTATTTCTATTTGTAAATCCTTACCACTACCCGTTTCGGGGAACTTCGCCATTCCAACTTACGGTGAAATTGCCAGAGACAGGTTTGCCCGACAAGTCGGTGAATAATACTTTCTTAACTGTTTGTCCATCACTACCAGCAACATTGACCCGCAGTATGGAAAAGAGGTTGCGAAAATTGATTTTTCCATCCTCTCCCTTGCCTGCCATTATACTTACAGTGGGGTCGGGCTGTACAATGCCAGCATGCTCCGTATAGTAGGTCTGAGTTGCAGGCATGGTAAGATGCAACACTCCATCTGGTGTGGCAGTTGCACCTTGTTGATAGGGATAATAGGCAATTATGTCTCCTTCGGCAGCTGTGGCAGTGGTTTTAAACACAGTTGATTTGCCGTCTTTAGAAATAGCCGACTCTTGGGTTTGGTAGCGAATATTTGACCCACTGCTAGAGCCAAAAACACCAATGGCATCATCAGATTTCCAATACACCTCCATCTTTCGGTTGGTGGGGTTGTCGCTCAATATTGTTCTTGTACCCAAGTTCTCCTCAATAATAGAAGCAGAGATACTCTGATTCTCTTCGCTAATAGAGAATTTATCCTCTTCCATACAGCCAAACAGGATGAATAAGAGGAAGAAGAAGGCGCTGAACCTTATGTTTGAAAGAAAATATCTCTTTTTCATGATGTAAATTGTTTTT
>CAZXGV010000250.1:0-1695 GCA_964640575.1 uncultured Dysgonomonadaceae bacterium | reverse complement strand
TCCCAGCAGGTTTCTAACTTTGTTGATAAGTTTAAATGAAAATCTTTTTCAAATAAACAAAATCCCCCACAAATCCCATCAAAACAACCACATTGCAACTTTTTTCAGCAATAAAACATCAAAATGCTCTAATTTCTAGTAATTAATTACTATTTTTACGCCTTGTAAGAAGGGGATAAAAACAAACCGTACTATCCCGAGGAGGGTGGTGCAATCAATAATTTTGAAACCAATGAACGATTTATCAAACAGACTACTGTCACTTTCAGAGTCGGAAACGTTAGTAATGTCTCAAAAAAGCGCTGAATTGAAAGCGCAAGGGGTGGATGTAATCAACTTGAGTGTGGGCGAACCCGATTTTGCTACACCCAACCACATAAAGGAGGCTGCCAAAAAGGCAATAGACAATAATTTTACTTTTTATACGCCTGTTACGGGCTATCTCGACCTGAGGAAAGCTATTTGCGAGAAATTGAAAAAAGAGAATGGTCTGACCTATACGCCCGACCAAATTGTGTGTTCGAATGGGGCTAAGCAATCTATCTGCAATGTAATATTGGCGATGGTGAATGCTGGCGATGAGGTAATCATTCCCGCTCCCTATTGGGTGAGCTATCCCGAGATGGTGAAGTTGGCGGAGGGGACTCCTGTGGTGGTGAGTGCGGGTATTGAACAGGATTTTAAAATAAATGCCGAACAATTGGCTGGTGCAATAACGGACAAAACGAAGGCTGTTATTATCTGCTCGCCCTCCAATCCAACTGGTAGTGTGTATAGTAAAGCGGAATTGAAGACATTGGCAGAAGTGTTGGCAAAGCATCCGCAGGTGTATGTGATTTCCGACGAGATATATGAGCACATCAACTATGTGGGGATGCACGAAAGTATTGCCCAGTTTGAGGAGTTGACCGATAGGATGATTATTGTGAATGGTGTGTCGAAATGCTATTCGATGACAGGATGGAGGAGTGGTTGGATGGCTGCGCCAAAGGTGATTGCGAAGGCGTGTGCCAAACTACAGGGTCAATACACGAGTGGACCTTGCTCGATATCGCAAAAAGCTGCACAAGCTGCCTACGAGGGTAGCCAAGAGGAGGTGGAGACTATGCGTCAGGCTTTTGAGCGAAGAAAGAAATTGACATTCGATTTGCTATCGGAGATTGACGGCTTGGAGGTGAACGATCCACAAGGGGCTTTCTATCTGTTTCCGAAGTGTAGTTCGTTCTTTGGCAAATCGTACAATGGTCGCGTTATCAAGGATTCGGCCGATATGGCTATCTATTTGTTGGAAGAAGCGCATGTGGCTTGCGTGGCAGGCAATGCTTTTGGTGCTCCCGATAACATACGATTGTCGTATGCTACTTCGGATGAGAATTTGGTGGAGGCAGTGGGGAGGATAAAGGCTGCGCTTTATCAATTGGAAATGGAGTGAACTCGGGAGTAGTTGTGAATTGTGAATTGTTTGGGATATGGGGTATGTCATTGTCAACTTTCAATTTTCAATTAAATAAATTCCCCATTCATTATTACATTTCTCTTGCAACAAATAAGCTAATAAGATTAGTGTTGCAGGTATATTCCTAGTTATTAAGGTTTGAATAAAGCCACAAATAAGGTTTTTTTAATTCATCAAGATGCGATAATGCAAATGTCTTGTCATTCCACGTAGTGAGGAATCTAGTCAAATTCTATTGA
>CAZXGV010000249.1:0-1729 GCA_964640575.1 uncultured Dysgonomonadaceae bacterium | reverse complement strand
ATTGGACTGGTTGAAAGATGACTTGCAAAGCACCAATCAACAGTGGAAAATTGTGCTTATGCATAATCCCCTTTATTCTCCTGCGAAATGGGGTTCAGATCCTAGTCGTAATCGCATAGCAATGGCTTTGCAGAATCAATTACAGCATCTGTTTGTTCAAAACAATGTAGATTTGGTTATTCAAGGTCATGACCACGTTTATATGGATACCTATCCTATCGATGGAGATGGAGAAATCCTCAATAATTCTCAACAACAAACTGTAAGCGATGTCAGTTATTGGATTAATCCCAAAGGTGTTATATATCATATGTCAGGCATAGCTGGGAAAAGTACAAATAAGAAAGTATCTCAAGCCAACATGGACTATTATCGAAATTATTCTGCAAGTAAAGTGTCATCTTTTGCTGGCTTCAGAGTAGCGGGGAATAAACTTACCATCAACACCCATTATTATGATGATGGAAATAACAGTTTGTATGGAAGCTATGGAATAATCAAGCCTTAAATTTATATTTTGAGTTGCTATAGAAATTGTAAATAATGCAAAATTGCATGTACCATAATCTGTTAATAATGATAGTATGGATAGGAAAACATTTTTAAAAAGATCGTCGCTCTCTCTCTTGGGGTTAAGTGCTTTGCCTTCACTTTCGGCAAATACAACAAGTGCAATAAGTAATGCAATACTCGAAGAGAATATTACCAGTCGCAATGAGAGTAAAAGGACAATAAGAACAATCACCTATAATATTTTTAATGGAGGAATTGGGTATAAGGGGATAAATGGGCATGCTTTGCCTGAAGGGGAGGATAGTGTTCTGGTTAAAACAGCTCGAGATATGGGACAAATTCCTAAAAGAATAATGCTTGAGTTGGCTTTATATGAACCGCATATTATCAATTTTACAGAGTCGGCAAAGGAGTTTGTGGTTGCTAACATGGCACAATCTATCAATTATAACTATGTGCATTTCCCAGGATCAAAAGATGAACAAGGCAATTTCCCAGGGAGTATACTTACTCCCTTTGAGATAGTATATTCTGAAAATAGGCCCTTTGTTACTAAAGAGACTGATAGTTCAGATGATTTATTTACGCGTCACTGGGGTAAAGCTATTATAAGACTGCCCAATGGAGAATTGGTTACTGTGCATTCCGCTCATTTGTGGCCTTTCAAAAAAGAGAAAAGAGATACAGAAATAAGATTGGCAGAAATTGAAGAGCTTTTGAAAAGTGTTGACTATGATTTGAAGCATAACACTAAATCGGTTTTGCTACAAGGTGATTTTAATCAAGTTCCTGATTCACCAGAATATAGAAAATACCTTGAGGGAGGTATGTTTGATACATTTGAGAAAGCTAGGGTAAAAGAAAATCTAAACACGATTAACTCAATAAATCCTTCAAGGAGGTTAGATTTTATTTTTGCAAAAGGAAAAATCGAAAATCAAATTACGGATCACCGAGTTTTGTTTGAAGGCAACTTTAGAACTAATAATGATGACCCTTCATCTTATGCATTGAGCGATCACTTGCCAGTTATGGCAGAGTTTGAAATTTAAGTATCAGATAAAATTATAGTGGTTATCAATTTGTGATACTATAAGTCACTTTAAAAATAGAAGTAAGAGAGATATATTTCTCCCTCTATAATGGTGTCATCCCTACACGATTTGTTGTTTTGTTTCACACTCGACGTTTTAATAAAAAGTAGAATGTGAATCTC
>CAZXGV010000248.1:0-1750 GCA_964640575.1 uncultured Dysgonomonadaceae bacterium | reverse complement strand
AAACAACATCTTTGCAGATTCGTCTGCGAAGATGTTGTTTTTTTATATAGTTACATAAGTAGACTTCCTCAGAATTATCTCTGATTACCATTCCACGATAATGTTGCCGAGATATAAAAATCTTGCCTTTAGATGCCCGAAAGGCTAGCATAACTCAGCTCAAAATCAATACCTTATTTTACAATAGAATAGTAATGGTATGAAGGCGCGAAAGCCTGACATGAAAAACAGGCGAAACTGTTATACAACATATTGCAAAATATGCCATTGGTAGAGGCTCTATTAATATCACGGATGAACATCCGCCTTTACTTCGTTTTCTCTATTCTTTTCCGTTGACTTCAGTCAAAGGAATGCTTGATTGCGCAATTCACACTAAGGAATTAGTGCGAGAGCGAAATATAATAAGATTTTTAGCCCTGATAAGAGCGACCTGTCATTAGTACATGGCTTAGACTTCAACCTTATAGCTTCGATGCGACCTGTTGTTATGCATGCTTACACCTGCTTAACAATGATTTGAATAATTATTCCTCAGTCTTCAATTAATTAAACTTTATTTCCAGCACAGAATAAAAGTTAGAAACTCACGCCACTCTGTGCTCTGTTATTATAAGATATGCTATAGGCTGTGTCACTCCAAACGGAGTTCTTATCACCAATTAGATTACCAAGCTACAAAGATTGTGCTCCTATCAGAGCAACAGTCAATTCCAATATAACAAGTTTTTAGAGAAACGTAGAATGTGAAACAAAACAACAAATACTGATAGGGATGACAGCTTTGTAAAGGCAGGAAATATGAACAATATTTGATAACGATTATGAAGTATATCGCACTTGGGTGCACTCTTTAGATAGCTCAAGAGAATATGAATTTCTTGATTATGAGGCTACTAACAAACAGATAATTTTACTGCTGTTCCCAAACAAACGGGTTTTAAACTCATCGAAATGCGATAAATCGTTATCTCAATGTATTCCACACCCCAATTATCAAAACATGTAAAATAGGCACATTATACCAGCCAAAACTATGTCAGTCGCCCCTTTATGTTGTATAAACAAAGTTAGCTACTACTCTCGCTTTGCTCCAAAAGGTCCCCAACTCAATGCTTTCAACTGCTCTTCGCTCAAAGAGTGATATGAAAAAAGACACACTCCATCTGCTCCAGCTTCTCTAGCAATTTCTATTTGCTGTAACAATACCTCAGGCTGAAAGCCCATATAGGGTCCAAGTCCTACTATGGGCCTGATACGAGTGTCTTTCACATTCCTCATCAGAAGTTCAACATCTGCTTGAACAACCTCATTCATTGTGGAATAAGACATAATGTATATTTCATCAAGATAGCCATTATCTACCCACAGCTTCCAGTCTTGAAATTTCTCTTCTAGACTTACTTGGCTATCTGGGAAAACATCTGCAGAAAGGGGTATATTGGGATGCTTTTCTTTGAAGTGCTCGCTGACAGATTTCACAAAACGAGTAACATTATCAGCTCTAAATTCATTCCAAGTTTCCCACTCTGCTGTATCCTGGGGTGTTATATTATAAATGTCAAATCCAAAGTCCTTCTCCACTTTCTCTTTACAATAATCACAATAGCAAAATCCTTTTTCCCATGGTTTGCTTAGTGAGTAGCGAATATAGTCGAGTTGAATACCATCAATAGGATAGCGTGAAGCTAAGGTGTCAAGTGTTTCCAAAAGAAACTCATGAACCTCTGGACGAGAAGGGCAAAAATAA
>CAZXGV010000247.1:0-1793 GCA_964640575.1 uncultured Dysgonomonadaceae bacterium | reverse complement strand
TGAAAGACCAAGAACCTTATGGAAAGAAATATTACTATGCTGGTTATCTGGCTCGTTTGAATAACGACCTTGCTAATGAGGATATAATGCGAACAGTACAGGCGGATGATTACATCGACTCTATTGTGGATATGGATGCGAATGAATATATCGCATTTTTGAATGGTAAGTACAATGAAAGTATTCAACACAATGATGCACTTGACATCAGTCCTCTTGCAAAAAAAATAATCGGCATATCAGAGGCTCTTTTGTTAGGAAACAGCATTGAATTTGCAGATTATCATTTGATGGAAGCTTTTGCCAAGAAGAATAAGCTATCAAGAGAGGAGGCTCAAAAGGCATATAAAGCAGTAGAAAAAAGCAAATATTATCATGATTATTACCAACTGATTCCATACAATGATCCAGCAATACTGCTTGTTTCAAATATTGGAAGTCTTGTTCATAGCTTAAGCTATGCACGTAATCAAACAAATGATCCTTTTGTGGTTGTTCGCTATTTGTCCACACACGATGAAGTATCAGATGAAGATCGTGTTTTTTTTAAAGAGTACATCTCGTCACAAGAAGATAACACAGAATTCAAAAAGGCAGCTTCCATTGAGTCTATATTTAATAAATACCAATCAATAGCTGATGAGTATCAGAAAAAACAAATGGGTGTCGGCTTCCTTTCACAAATTTGGAAGACAGACGATGCACTATTGTTTGATTTGATAAATGCTCAAAAAACAGGACGTGAAATAGAAGATTACAACCCACTTACCGATGCACAGAAGGAAGAACTAACAGATTTCCCTGAGGTTATCAAGCAAGTTCTATTAGAGGAGAACGAAGCTCTATTGGCAAGAATTGAAGAGAACAAAAACAAAACTGGATTTACCGTGCACGACACTCCTAGCAGTAACAACGAAGAGTTATTCGTGGAGATGTTGAAACCATTTAGAGGAAAAACTATCTTAGTAGATGTGTGGGCAACATGGTGTGGACCATGCATCATGGCAAACAAAGAGATGGAGCCCCTAAAAGCACAACTTGCTGATAAAGAGGATTTGGTATACCTATATCTTGCAGGGGAGAACTCTCCCGAAAATACGTGGAAAAATATGATTACCGACCTAAAAGGCGAACACTACAGGGTGAATCAAGCACAATGGGACTATCTGAGCGAGAGACTGAAAGTAAGAGGAGTGCCCACTTATATAATCATCGACAAAGAGGGAAACCAATCCTTTCACGCTGTTGGTTTTCCTGGTGTAGACACTATGAAAAAAGAGTTGATGAAGACGTTGAATTAATAAGGAAGGCAGACTTCGAAGATACAACTGCCAATCATTACTTTGAGGGTGTTCAATAAGATTTGAACATCCTCAAAGCATTTATAAACAGGATTAGCAGTAAATTCACGCTTTTAATTAAGCCATATTTCTACTAGAGAATAACAGTTAAAAACTACGACACTCCATACTGTGTGGTTAATACAATAAATTATACCACTCCTAACGGAGTTTTTATTTCCAATTGGATTACCAAACTACAAAGATTATGCTCCTATCGGAGCAACAGTCAACTTCCAATATAGCAAGTTTTAATGAAACGCAGAATTTGATACAAATCAACAAATCCCGTAGGGATGCCATCTTTGTAGAAAAAGATAATGACAGATAAACAAAATCCCCGTAGGGATGACACCTTGGTAAAAGGAAGAAGTATGAACAATAACAGATAATGATTATGAAATATATCGCTCTTGGTGCATTCTGTAAAAAGTCCAATTAAACTAATTTCAG
>CAZXGV010000246.1:0-1826 GCA_964640575.1 uncultured Dysgonomonadaceae bacterium | reverse complement strand
ATCTGCTTTGTTCCAAACTCCTTGAAATAGTGGACTATATCGGCGGAGTTCGAGGTCCTAGCATCTACATAAAGCTAAAAACGTGAATAATACGGGTTTAAATTGATAGTTGGAAACGGAAAGGGGGAGGGAACTATAAACTCGCGTCATCGAAATACATGATCGAACCAATAGATAACATAAAAAAAGCCTTTCTAACATAATAGTTGAAAAGCTTTTTTGTTTTTATTGAAGTTGTTTTTTTATTGTTACTCTAAATAAGTATATCCATACAAACCAGAGCGATAGTTAGCCAAGAATTCCTTTCCTTCTGCGGCCGAAATTACTCCTTGTTTTACAGAACTCATTACCCATGTTTCAACAGTTCTCACCAATTTCTTAGAATTGTATTGAGCATATTCAAGTACTTCTGCAACAGTTTCTCCATCAATTACTTGTTCTATTTTATGACCTTTCTTGTTCACACTTACATGTACCACATTGGTGTCGCCAAACAGATTATGCAAGTCGCCCAATATTTCTTGATAAGCTCCCACTAAGAAAGCTCCTAAATAGTAGGGTTGATTTTTCTTCAGTGTGTGTACAGGCAGAAAAGAAGATTGCTGACCGCCTTGTGATATAAAGTTGGCTATCTTTCCGTCCGAATCACATGTTATGTCTTGTAATGTCGCAGTGCGAGTGGGTTTTTCATCTAAACGATGAATTGGCATGATAGGGAATACTTGGTCGATAGCCCATGAGTCGGGCAATGATTGGAACAATGAAAAGTTGCAGAAATACTTATCGGGCAGTAATGTTGCCAATCGTCTCAACTCTTCGGGTGTGTGTTTTATGCTTTTGGTGAGTATACTTATTTCGCGCATAATGGAGAAGTAGAGTTTTTCAACCTGAGCACGAGTCTTCAAATCGAGCATACCAAGACTAAACATATCTAATGACTCTTCTCGAATCTGTTGTGCATCGTGCCATGCTTCCAGCATGCGAGGTTGTGAAAGAGAGTCCCAAATAGTGTACATCTCTTTCACCAATTCGTGGTCGTCTTCGTGAAGGTCGATATCTTCTTCCCATTCAGGAAGGGTAGTTGTTTCCAACACTTCGAAAATTAGTATTGAGTGGTGAGCTGTGAGTGCACGACCCGACTCGGTGATAATATTTGGATGTGGTATATCATTCTTATCAGCAGCATCAACAAAAGCAAATACAGAGTCGTTTACATACTCTTGGATGGAGTAGTTGATGCTGTTTTCGCTATACGAAGAGCGAGTACCATCGTAGTCTACACCCAATCCACCACCAATATCTACAAACTCAAGTTTATAGCCAAGTTTATAAAGTTGCACATAAAATTGTGCAGCTTCGCGCAATGCTGTTTTGATGCGGCGTATTTTTGTAATTTGGCTACCAATATGAAAATGGATGAGACGTAAACAATCGTTCATATTATGTGTTTTCAGCACTTCAAGGGCATCTAATAGTTCACTTGAATTGAGCCCAAATTTGCTTCCATCACCTCCCGATTCTTCCCATTTTCCACTACCCGAACTGGTCAACTTTATTCGGATACCAATATTAGGTTTTACTTTTAGTTTTTTCGATAGTTTTATTGTCAAATGCAACTCGTTGAGCTTTTCAACCACAATAAACACTTGTTTGCCCATCTTTTGAGCCAACAGTGCCAACTCAATATAGTCTTCGTCTTTGTAGCCGTTGCAAATAATTACAGAGTCGCGGTCTGTATCAATTGCTAACACAGCGTGGAGCTCCGGTTTAGAACCTGCTTCCAATCCAATATTGAACTTTTTGCCATGTGTAACAATCTCTTCAAC
>CAZXGV010000245.1:0-1856 GCA_964640575.1 uncultured Dysgonomonadaceae bacterium | reverse complement strand
TTTGTTTTTTAGGCACAGTAGATTTTCCACTACTGGTGAGACTGCTTACTACAAGTGAACCACTGTCGCTGCTGGTGACAAAGAATATGGTAACGGCTATTATAGCCACAATGGACAAAATCATTCGTAAAATCCCTGAATCGGTGAGGTAGTTAAACATCTCGTACAATGATATTGCCATATCCGATTCTATTGCTTTTGCAATAGCCCCATTGTTCAATTCGTTAAGGTTGATACCTGTTGCACCCAATATTGTCATTGACAGTGTAATAACAATAGTGGGGAGTGCAAGCCCCCCTAAAGCCAACTGGCGAATGGTTCTTCCTTTGGAGATGCGCGCAATGAATGTGCCCACAAAGGGAGCCCAAGCAATCCACCATGCCAAGTAGAATATTGTCCATGCTCCCTGCCAAGCAACATCGGCAGGCTCGATAGCAACAAAAAACCCTGAACTGATAATATCTCTGAAATAAACGCCCAAACTTGAAAAGTAGGTAGATAAAATATAGACAGTGGGACCGATAAGCGTGATGGCGATAAGAAAAAGTGAAGTAATGACAAGGTTCGCTTCACTCAACCATTTTATTCCTTTATTTACTCCACTCACCACAGAGAAAGTAGCAATAATTGTAATAAAGATGATAAGAATTACCTGCACATTGGGTGCATTTGGAATACCAAACACATAGTTAAGACCCGCATTAATCTGTCGTGCACCAAGACCCAGTGAAACAGCCAGTCCAAAAAGAACCGCCAGTGTAGCGATTGTATCTATTACATGTCCCCAAAACCCATAAATCTTCTCTTTCAAAAGCGGGTAGAACAAGCTACGAACTGCAAAAGGGAGTCCTTTGTTGTAAGAGAAGTATCCAAGCCCAATGGCAAATATTATGTAGATAGCCCAAGCATGTATTCCGTAGTGAAGATACATTACTTTGAAATTGTCAAAACTTGAACCACTCTGAAGACCCTCTGGCAGATTGAGATGGAAAATAGGCTCTGCTACACCATAGAAGAAAATACCGATACCAATACCAGCACTAAACATCATGGCAAACCACGAGACATCGTTAAATTCGGGTTTGGTGGTGTAGCCACCCAGTCTGATGTTTCCAAATTTCGAAAAGCCTACAAATAGTAGAAACACTATTGAAGTGTTTACTGTGAATATATAGAGCCAATTGAAGTTTTTGTTAATCGCTGAGTTTGCACTCGTGAAAATCTCTGCTGATACGTTGGGTTTTAAAATGGTAAAAACACTAAATGCTAAGACTAAAAGGGCTGTGACAACTGAAACAAACACATTCATGTCGAAGCCATACTTTGTGAAGTTTCGTGAGTAAAGTTTTTCTTTCTCTTTTTTAAAATTCATCTGTTTTTTTAAGTGCCCTCTATTCGATAAAGCTCTGCAAGTAAGGGTCTTTTTTTATTGTTAAAAGGTTGATTAGTTAAATAAACAATTTGCAAAGATATGATTTTAGATGGCAGATAAAAACTTATTTACTTACCATTTTTTATTACACCCTGCTATATATCATGTGTGACAGCAACTTAGGACTGTGATAATCAGTCGATTTGCTACTAATTAAATGGAGTAAAAAAAATAGGGAAGGGTGTGAGGTGTGAGATATGGGATGTGGGATGTGGGATGTGGGATGTGGGATATGCGGTATGAGGTATCACATCACTAACCCTATTAGCTTATTTATTGGCGTTGCAAAAGGAATGGTGAATGATTAATTGTTAATGGTTAATGGTTAATTGTTAATGCTGTTCACTGTTCACTGTTCACTGTTCACTATTCACTGTTCACCGCTAAAAGCTTACTGCTTACTGCGCTTCTCTTTCACCGCTCT
>CAZXGV010000244.1:0-1873 GCA_964640575.1 uncultured Dysgonomonadaceae bacterium | reverse complement strand
GTTTGGATGCAGGAATTAGATTAACCCATTTCTCAAATGGTGCTATGAAGTTTCCCAATGCTGGCATCAATCTTTATGCGCCTTTTGTTGGGATACGCTACAACCTTATTGTAAAGGAATCTATCCCAAGAGAACAACTTAAAGTGCAGAAGATAGACAATAGAGATGAAATGAATATCATCTTAGCATCGGGCAAAAGGTCTGTAAGGAATACTGAAACTCCCAATCAGCACATGGTTTCGCTCATCAATATGTCGTTTGAGTATTTGAAACCTGCAAACTCGCTTTTCAAATATGGCTTGGGATTAGACGTGGGTATAGACCAAAATAGAAATCTTTCTATTGATGGAGATAATATTGAGTTGGCATCAAAGTCGAAACAGTTATTCTCGTCTGTTTCAGTACTTGGTCAGTTCAGGGCAAACCGCCTTGCCGTGCAAGCAGGGATTGGCTACGAAATATTTAATAATGATAAACTGCACTTTAGCAACGTAGTACATCAAAAAATTGGTTTACGCTTCCATGTTCATAATAACTTTTTTGCTGGTATTGCTATCAAGGCTCAAAACTTTAGTAGAGCAGATTATATTGAGTGGAGTGTAGGATATAGTATATCGAAATGATGAAGCTAAAATGTATGGATACTATTATAACATGCATATTCGAAGCCTTCACAGTTCAAGAAAATGCTTGAAGAGTGCAACTATAAAGACAACCGCTCTCCCCTATCCTATCACTCTTTAATTATATGGTTTCTAAGCTTTAACAAGGGCACTGAAACAAATCGCCAACCTATTTGTTTTACATGTAACAAATAAAAACAATCACAACATCATGACACAATTATACAATCTACGTAAAGAGTACAAACAAAACACGCTCTCGAAAAGTAAAGTGAACGAAAATCCGATTAAACAATTTGAAATATGGATGAATGAGGCTATTTCATCGAAGGTAATAGCAGAGCCTAATGCAATGACAGTCGCAACATCAACACCCGATGGCAAACCATCAGCACGGGTTATGTTATTAAAAAGCTTCGACAATGAAGGGTTTGTTTTCTACACTAACTATGAAAGTAGAAAAGGCTTGGAGTTAAATGCAAATCCTCATGCCTACATTGTGTTCGATTGGCATGAAATGGAGCGCCAAGTAAGAATTGAGGGAATGGTTAAGAAAGTATCTCCAGAAGAGTCTGATAAATATTTCAACGCACGTCCCGAGAAGAGTCAGCTGGGTGCATGGCTATCGCCACAAAGCACTTTTATTTATGATCGACAAGAATTAGAAAACAGAAAAACAAAAATTGAAAGTCAGTTCGAAGATAAACCCATCACTCGCCCACCCTATTGGGGAGGATATGTTTTGAAACCACAAACCATTGAGTTTTGGCAAGGTCGCCAAAGCAGACTACACGATAGATTGATATATATCAAAACGGATGAAGGGTGGATATTAAGAAGATTAGCACCTTAATTCGCATTATTCATCACATATTTAATTTATAGTATGTGTCAGTAGCCAATCATCAAAGTTTTATTGACTTGTTACATTTTAATAGAAAGACCCTTTTATAGTAATGCGTGCTTTTATTTTTACTTTTTTTAATATAGTTCCCCAAAACATTTCTACCGCGGTAGATTGGAAGAACAAGAGCCGGAAATCAAATTGTTCGCGGTAGCTGGGAAGAACAAGAGCCGAAAATCGAATTGTAGGCAAACAATCGCACAGATGTGTGTCGAAAATTCAATCTACCACGGTTTTTTCGACCACCCGCTCCCGAAAATCCAATTTACCGCATCCGCTACACTCTTTTTCTCCTGTTTTTCCAATCCGATGGCGTTTTTCACCCATTTGTCTCCCGTTTTTTGTA
>CAZXGV010000243.1:0-1929 GCA_964640575.1 uncultured Dysgonomonadaceae bacterium | reverse complement strand
TGATGGTCTTCTCTTATCCCCAAGTCGTCTTCCATACATGCAGTAAACAGTGTAAAAACTGCCACCGCAATGCTTGTTAAAAATCTAATTTGTCTTTTCATATTATAGAGGTTTTTTTGATTATCAGTTTGTATTGCCGTAGTCATTATCATCGATATCCCAATCGCCAATACCGATAGTGACACCCTGGCTTGAACGGTCTATATTGATGGTGCAGGTGTACTGTTTATTAAAAACAAAATCTGTGGTTTGATTCAGCAGATAGGTTTTATTGTCTATGGTTACTTTTATCAAATCTATGTTTTTTATGCTTTGAGGAATTATCAAAGCCTCATATTGGGCTGTCTCTTTTTTAGGTGTAATATCTTTGGTAGTGCCAGTAGCGGTTATCTCTCCAGTGGTAAGATTCAGCGTAGCATCTGTTTTAATTCCGCAAATAAGGACCTCTGCATTCGTTAGCTCCTCCTCTTTGAAACCTGTGCCTGCAACAAGCTTCACAATTAATTTGCTCATTGCATGCTTAAGAGAGATATCCACACTGTTTTTTGTGGGAGCTACTCCTGTTTTCATTCCCCATAAAAACTGACTTGCTTTGTAGTTTTCTTCGCTGCTTTGGTTTTCTTTTACGGCTATGGTCAGGGATGAAACATTCGTGATAGAGGAAGTATAGGGATAGTAACAGAAAAAATCAGCTTTTGTATTCTCATCTTTCCAATATATTGTTTTGTCGGGAGTCCAACTGTCACTGTATGAAAAGCGCAAATTATCCACATGATTGCCCGATGTTGTTAACTGACCAGCATTAGACCCATTGTAATTAACTACATAGAGACCCACCTTGTCGCCACGCTCAAAATGGATGTCACCATTATCGGCTGCGTGAGGTGTGATTGAAATAGGAATCTTTGTGTCCTCAACAATGGGTGGCTTAGGCTCTGGAGGCTTGGTGTCTATAACATCATCACCCCCTGAGCATGCACTAAACAACATCGTAGCAATAACTATAAGATTTATAAAAAATCTAATTTGTCCTTTCATGTCATTGAACTCTTAAGAGAAATTACTCTACTGTTCCACCGTAGTCATTATCGTCTTCTTCCCAATCGCCAATGCCGATATTAATACCTTGACTTGTTTTGTTTATGGTAATAGTGCTTGTGTACTGTTTGTTAGGGGCAAAATTAATAGATTGCTTAAGCAAATAAGAGTTGTCTTCAATTGTGATTCTAATTAAATCGCTGTTGGTTACGCTCTGTGGAATTACCAATGCACGATATTGAGTAGTTTCATTTATAGGCGTTATATCTGCACTCACGCCAGTGGCTGTAATCGCTCCAGTAGCAAGGTTTACAGTTGCATTTGTTTTTAGTCCACACACTTCAATTTCAGCAACGTTAAAGTCTTCTGTTTTATATCCATCTCCAGGTACTAACTTAATAATCAGGTTGCTCATCAGATGTTTAACATCAATTTTCACACTGCTCTCTGTAGGAGTTACACCCTCAGTCTTTCCCCAAAGAAAGTCGCTTGCTTTGTACGTTGCTTCAGTACTTTGGTCACTGTTTACTGACACTGGGATAGCTGTGATGTTGGATATGCTTGCAGTGTATGGATAGTAGGAATAGAAGTCCGCCTTTGTTTTATCGTCTTTCCAGAAGATTTCTTGGTCGGGAGTCCAGTTGCCTGAGTAGGTGAAACGCATATTATCTACATGGTTGCCCGATGCAGCAAGTGTGCCAGCAGTCTCACCACTGTAGTTCACCACATAGATACCCACCTCATCATCTCTCTCGAAATTTGTATCGGTAGCACGGGTAATTTGTGTAGAGATTGAAATAGGAATCTTAGCAATCTCGGTTGTAGGTGGAACCGGCTTTAATACGTCACCTTCAGAATCTTCAGAACAACCAATGAGTAATGCACACAACA
>CAZXGV010000242.1:0-1933 GCA_964640575.1 uncultured Dysgonomonadaceae bacterium | reverse complement strand
TGTCAATTGTCAATTATTTTCTCCTCTTCATCCAAAAGTAAATCGCTCCCCCCGCCGTCAACAACATCAACAATATTGCCACATAAGCAATGGAGTCTGTCACCTTGATGCTGGTGGGATTGAAGTAAAACTCTACCGTTTTGCTTCCGGCAGGAATGGGCAATGCCCTTAATGTATAGTTGGCACGTAGCATTTGGGCAGGTTTGCCATCAATTTGTATTTGCCATCCATCGGGATAATATATTTCGGAAAAGACAGCCAGCTCATCTTTCTTTGCATCCACCTGGTAGCGGAGTTTGTTGGGTGCATAATCTGTTAATTGAATGGTGGAGAGTGAATCGTGGGGCGATATTGTCCAATCTTTTAGCACATCGGTATTGTTTTGGTTTACCACTGCTGTGGTGTGTAAGTCCACTTCTCCCAGCGCATCAATCTCTTCGTCGGGCGTGTCCACATATACCACATTATCTACAAACCACGCATTGCCAAAGGCATTAGGATTCTCGATGGGGAGAGTCTGTCCACTTTGTGTGGGCATTATCACCCATTTTGTGTTGAGCATGTTGAGGACTTCAAAGTTACTCGTGGAAAGTGTGTCAAGATTGCCTTGAGTTTCTATAATTGCGTTGTGCAATGCGCCCATTTCTTGCGAAAGATGTACATCGATGAGGTCTTGATACCTGCGCAGTTTTGCAGCGTGATACCCACCAATTGTTTTGTGCCAATAGGGTGTGATGCCATCGTTGAAGGTGCTCGTTGCCATATTCAGCACGCGATAGTAGAGTGTTGTGTCTTGTAGAATTGTTTCGTCTGTAGGTGTTTTTGCAAACGCTTGTTGGTTTTGAGTGGGGGGTGTAAACATTTCATCGTTGAGGTAGCGTTTGTTCACTTGCCACATATCTACTAACGATATTAATAGAATGGCAAGAACCATCCACTGAGCTTCTATTCTATTCTTGATGAAGAGCCACAGCATAAATGCACCTGCTAAAATGAAAGCAACGCTGCGCCAAGCATCGGTGGTGAACATGGCGATACGCATCTCCTCTATATTAGTTATGATAGGCTGAACGTGTTCGGCGGGAAGCGATTGCAGTCCTTGCATTTCGCTCATGGGAATGAAAGAAGAGAAAAATAGACGAGGGGCTATTGCAAAGAGGAGTGCTACTCCTGCCGTTAAGCCCAAACTGTAATAGAGAGGTTGCATGTTTTCTCGCAACAGTTGTGGCTTTTGCACCAACTCTTTTATTGTGAGTGCAGCCAAAAGAGGAATAGTGAACTCTGCCACAACAAGTATCGACGAAACCGTCCTGAACTTGTTGTACATGGGCACATAATCGATAAAAAAATCGGTGAGCCACATATAATTCCTACCCCACGACAACATAATTGACAAAATAGTCGCACCAAGCAATGCCCATTTCATAGGACCCTTCACAATGAAGAGACCCAACACAAACAACATCATCACCAGTGCACCTGCATACACAGGACCCGATGTGCCAGGCTGATCGCCCCAGTATTGACCAATTTGATTGTAGATGTCGCGGTATTCGGGACGTGCTTTTTTCATCGCTATTTCATTTTTCGACAAAGGAACCGATGCTCCCCCTTTGGTGTTGGGCACCAACAGTGTGAAAGTCTCACCAATGCCATAGCTCCATGCCGTGATATAGCTACGCTCGAGTCCTGCATCGGTTTTATTTTCCGTCCCGTGGTGCGAAAGTTCCGATTTTCCACGCATTGTCTCTTTGCTGTACTCGTAAGTATGATAGAGCGACGAGATATTGGTAGCAACCCCAATCAATCCAGCTATTATTATCACCCCTGTGGATTTGGCGTAAGTAGCTAACTGTTTCTTTTTGATGGCTTCTACCATATAAGCTATTGCAATGGCTATCATCACAATCATAAAGTAGTAGCTCATCTGAAT
>CAZXGV010000241.1:0-1947 GCA_964640575.1 uncultured Dysgonomonadaceae bacterium | reverse complement strand
CTTTCCCACTACCCGATATTCCTGTTATGATAGTAGACCCAAAAGAAGAGATTAACTATTTAGCAAAACATTATTGGGACTTGTTTCCATTCAATGACACTAACCTTATTGCGCAACCCGATATCACAGAGCAAGGTTTGGTGGACTACTTGCAACTTCTAAGCAATACTCCCTACTCTAAAGCCGAAAACTCGTTAAAAATTATGCTCAACAAAGCAAAAGAAGAGCCTGCTATGTATGCTCACTTTGCGTCGCTGTTCGAAAAATACCTTTACGACCCCAACTCTCCATTCCGAGACGACGAACTGTACATACCTATAGTGGCACATTTGTTGCAATCTGGTATGTTGCCCGAAGAAAAGCAATCAGTTTATAGATTTCAGCAAGAGATGATTCTCAAAAACAGGGTGGGCACCACAGCTACAGATTTTATCTACACCTTGGCTAATGGAGAAAAGAAAAGCATGCACGCACTACAAAGCAACTATCTGATTCTTTTCTTCACCAACCCCGATTGTCCGAGCTGCGCCGTAACGACAGAACAGTTGGTCAATTCTAAAGCCTTGCAAGGTATCTTCTCGCTCAACAGTGCTACCAGCAAGATGCTAACCGTGTTGAGTATCTATCCCGACAGCAACATTGATGAATGGCGCAAACTATTACCCAATATGCCACAAAAGAATTGGATTAATGCTTATGACGATGGGACAGTAATCACAAACAAACGTTTGTACGACATCAAAGCTATCCCCACACTCTACCTGTTGGACAAAAACAAGCAGGTGATTCTAAAAGATACTACTTTGGACGCGATAGAGGAGTTTTTTATGAAAGTGAGATAAAATGCTGAGCTTTCAGCGGCGAGCAATTAGCAATCAGCTTTTGGCTGTATTTGCTTCTTGTCCTCCTTCCGAAACGAGCGAGAGTGCGAGTGGGACATTTCGGCTCCAGTCCGCATTGACCATTGGCTTTAACCAACGGATAAAATAATTATTAATCAAAAGTTGACTTTTGCGACATCTTCAGTTTCAATATATGTGGCAAACCTACACGCTAATGCTAATATATTGGATTGAGCGTAATGTATTTAAAGCTACCAGCTTTGATGTATGCGGTGTGGGATGTTAGAATTTAATGGGTGCTTTATTGCGTTACAAATGATTCACCCATGGAATAAAATCAGAGATTTTAAAGAGAAGTGTTATTCCACAGGAAACGAAGGTTATTAGCAACTGATTCACATATTTATAAAGATGTGGTGAATAATGCAGGTTACCTCCTATTCTTTATCTCTTTCATTAACATGTCGCCCTTATTTTTTAACAAAAGTTCGCCCCAAACATTTCTACCGCGGTAGATTGGAAGAACAAGAGCCGAAAATCAAATTGTTCGCGGTAGCTGGGGAAAACAACAGCCGAAAATCGAATTGTTGGCAAACAATTGCGCGAACGAGTGTTGAAAATGCAATCTACCACGGTTTTTTCGAGCAACAGCTCCCGAAAACTCAATTTACCGCATCCGCTTCTCCGTTCTTCTCCTGTTTTTTCAATCCGATGCCGTTTTTCATCCATTTGTCTCCCGTTTTTTGTATCTACGAGGTACGAAAGCACCATTTAAGTTCCCCCAAACATTTCTACCGCGGTAGATTCAATTTCCAAGAGCCGTTCTTCCAATCTACCACGGTAGTTGCGTTTTTTATCATTTTTCACATATTCCCGATGGTAGGTAATAGCTGTCTCAATTTCTCACTGGCTGGCGCGGATATCCATCCGTGCCCTTGATGGTAACATAGTAAAAGGCATAGACAAATGTTTGCGCCAGCGGGGAAATCTGTGTGACTACTCTGCAATTATTGAACGGATCTTTCACTCCGTTCCAAGATGACAGAGGGCAATCTCATTTCGAGTAAGAACCCAATTTTTATTGGGCAAAAAGAAGGGAATGACA
>CAZXGV010000240.1:0-2013 GCA_964640575.1 uncultured Dysgonomonadaceae bacterium | reverse complement strand
TTTAAACAATCCCCCCTTCTACTTGTTTACTGTATAACTCTAAACACAAAAAAACAAGATATTTCATGAACAACTTAACCGATTTATTTAACAGCGAATTTAAAAACCTATATGCCCTAGAGAAAGAGTGTGTAGAAATATTTGAAGCAGTGCAAGAAGAAATAAAAGACCCAGATTTGCAGCAAATTGCAGTAGAACTAACCAAAGATTCTGGAAAACAGCTTGAACTTCTACAAGATGCACTACGAGAAATAGAAATAAACCCCGGCAACGTAACTGACTCGGTGGCACAAGAAATGATTGAAAATTTAAAAGAGATTTCTTCACAAAAGATTCCACAAGAAGTGAAAGATGAAGCAATTTTAGGTTCTTTCAATAGATTGAATTACTACAGAATGGCGTGTTACGAAAACGCATACGAATTAGCAAAAAAGTTGAACTATGATAATTTGAAAACATTATTATATTACGAATTATAAACAGACATTCATAGCTTTGTAATAGTTATTGAAACGTCCAATTTGGGAATTTCCCAAATTGGACGTTTTTACTTAACATTAAAAGGCAAATTTAATTTTCAGAACACACTTTCAAGCATCTTCTTTCCCCTCTTCACTCTTTTCCATTTCAATCCCCATGTTCCTATCCAAATATAAGCTCTTAACCACTGTTATAACAATCACCAACAGTGGAACAGCCAACACAATACCCCAGCCTCCTGCAAGTGTTCCCATCAACACCTGAAACGATATTAGCAATGCGGGAGGAATACTCAATAGTTTTTTCTGAATATTGGGAGTAATAAGATTGCCTTCTATTGCTTGCACAATAATGAACGATCCTGCCACCATCAAAGCCAATGTAGGGCTTGTCAACAAAGCCACCATCACTGCAGGAATCATTGCGATGATGGGTCCAAAGTTGGGAATCACATTTAACAGTCCCGCTGTTATGGCTAGTATCAGCCACATATCGACCCCCAAAATTAAAAGAGCGGTTGAGATTAAAACGAAAATAACAAATCCCGATATAATTGCACCTTTAATCCATTTCTGAAGGTTGTATCCCATGGACTCGAACAACTGTTTTGTTTTTGCCTTTCCTCTTCTGGGCACAAGATTCACTACACCATTTACATAATCGAAAGGAGATACAGAAAGAAACATAGCAAGAAAAATCACAATGTAGAGGTCACCAAATATACCAAAAGATGTTTTAAAGAAATCTTGCAAAAAAGGAATCACCTTCTTTTGATTCTCAATATCTGAAATTTGCTGCGACAGCTTTTGTCCTAAAGTGGTTCTGTTCAAATAGGTTTGCGCATTATCAATCATAATCGGAACTGCTTCTTGCATCTCTTTGTATTGAATCTGCGCTTCTGACCCTACCAACCAAAAAAACAACCCAACCAACAGCACCACAACTATAATGGTAACTGCAAGAGAAACTCCATCTCTCAATCCCGTCCATTTTTTTATTTTATTTGACACTGCACCAAAAAACAAGGCTATGAGCGAAGCTGCCAAAAGAAGTAGAAACACATTGAATGTTCTGTAGATTATTAAAATCATAATGACTACAAATGCTGTGATGCCAACAGTAGTCCATACTTTATTTGCGAAGCTGGAAGCTTTAAGTAGGTTTTTGCCTTTCTGCATGTAATGATGGATTTGTTATTTTCATTAGAACAAATTGATTTGTATAAATGTTTTTGCAAAGACGCTCTATAAAAATCTCCCAAGTTTGTGCAATCAAGTGCAAGGATGCTCCTTATAGAGAACTTATCTGCGGAATTAGACGCATAGCATCTACACAAAACTAAGAAACGCAACAAACTCGGGGCAACAATACTCCAAAGCTGATGTATGACTCCTTGATTTATAATCTTTCGACATTTGAATATAGTTGCATTTAAATAAACAGGCTATAACTAAAGATTATGCAATGATTTGACACATCCGAGACCTCACACGTAAATTAAGATAGATAAATCGTGCTTCTGTAGGCTACAAA
>CAZXGV010000239.1:0-2025 GCA_964640575.1 uncultured Dysgonomonadaceae bacterium | reverse complement strand
AGAAGAAAACCCAACCATTGATTGTCAGTGGGTGGGTTTTTTTTGCGCAATGTATCCAAAGCTTCCAGCTTTGCCCCTATTGAGGGATTATTACATTCGTCTTTTTTCAAAACCATAGTACATGGATAGCACGGTCATGTCAGTTCTACATATTGTGAAGTATTTGGATGGTAGCCGAGTTTGAGGTGTGTGATAGGGGGTGTGTGAGTTTATAATATTAAATAATTGTGATTATACGATTATATATGTGTGGAATTATAATGTAGAAACGCAGGGTTGATAACCTATAGCGTAGTATTTTTGACCGTAGAGACGCGATTAATCGCGTCTCTACTGCATCACCGCGTGCTTACTACTCCTCCTTTCCGCAATACTGACGGGGACAGACTGTTCGGAACGAGGGGGAGTGAGTTCACAATTAAAATTATTCAATTATTGATATTCTCATATTTTCATATTTAAAATTGAATAATTTACATTGGGTTTTTCCTTTTAAATAGAGGCATATCTAACTATTTTTGCAACGTGATATCGACTACTTTATACGATTCGCTAAAGAAACTCTAAACTATCGCTAATCTTTATTCTTTAAGTGCAAAAAAATGTCTCTACTTTTGTGACATTCTTTTAAAATTATCGCTTTTTGAAAAACAAATGTGCAAAAAAATGACATGGAAACAACTACACTAAAAAAAAAGAAGTGCCAACTTCTACCTCCAACCATGAAAATGGTTACAACAAGCACCCTATTCAACTTGAACTTGAAAACGGAGATGAAGAATGCGCTAAGCCTGCCTCTCACACGGAAACGATGGGGAATGATGTCGACTATATTGTACGAACCAGCAAAGAAACAGCAATTTATTAGTAATTTATTGCTAATTTTTATTCTTTAGTACAAGTGAGTTTATCTAATTTTGTGGCATCCTTTTAGAATTACCGGAATTGAAACTACTAATCTAAAAAACATATAAAACATGAGAAACAACACATTAATATCAAAAGAAGAAGTGCTAACCTCTACCTCCAACCATGGACAGGGTTACAAAAAGCATCGCATTCAGCTCGAACTTGAAAACAAAGATGAGCAATGCATCGTGGATTATTTCAAAACTATCAGCGCTATTGCCAGTTGCATCAAGCGTCATGGATGGCATCTCGACATACATTTCTCTGACACAACAGACGTGAAATTTACTTTAAATCGTAATGAAAAACTTTAAAAAAATCAGATAATCATGGAAAGAAAAATCAGTTATTTCCCAAATGGGATTACCACTACAAGACCTTACAAAGCTATTGCCCTACACGATGTGGTGAAAGCAATACAGTGTCAAAAGTCGAAAACATTGACCCAAAACTTACGGGCAATTGCAGACCAAGAGAAGGCAGCCAAGTATAAGAGGACGGAGTTTGACTATGTGACCTTCTCGGGCACATTCAAAACAAGAAAAAGCGACAAGTTGATTGCCTACTCGAGCTACATCGTCATCGATTTGGACGATGTGAACCCTATAGAGGTGAAGGCGAAGCTGCTCAATCAAACGCATTTTGATGTAGCCCTAATGTTTACCTCGCCTGGTGGCTATGGGGTGAAGGTGGTGGTGCCATCCACTACAGCCGAGCAGCACAAACAGGTGTTTAGGATGTATCAGCGTTGCTTCAACGAGGAGTTGGGCTTGGAGGTGGACAACTCTGGAAGCGACGTGGCAAGAGCCTGCTTCATAGCTTACGACGAGGAGTTGTACTTCAACCCCGATGCTACCTGGCGCAAAGTAGAGAAGTATTGGGATGCTCCCTCGCATCACCCGTTGCAACACGCTGCAAGCAACGGTGGTGGGCAGTTTGTGGGTCTCTCCCCCTTCGACGACTACAACAGCAGGGGCAATGCCCTTGCGCTATTGGAAGCTTACGGATGGTGCCAATGTGAAACCAAAACAGATGAAATAAGACTGACACGACCAGGCAAAAAGAGCGGAGTCTCTGCAAGTTTCAGGGTGTCGGACAGGCTGTTTTATGTGTTTA
>CAZXGV010000238.1:0-2053 GCA_964640575.1 uncultured Dysgonomonadaceae bacterium | reverse complement strand
TTAAGATATCTACCCAGTGTTGTAGGACGCACTACTGGTTCTGAAACAATCCCTTATTATTACGTATATGGCTATAATGGTACAGATGTAAATGATGCCAAAGCAACAGATAATTATATTGATTATGGCGTCTTATACAATTGGACTGCCGCAATGGCTGGGTCATCTGGCAGTGATTCAAACCCAAGCGGAGTGCAAGGTATTTGTCCCACAGGTTGGCATTTACCTAGTAGTAGTGAATGGGAGGCTTTAGTTGACCATTTGGGTGATATGGACAATGCAGGGGGGAGATTAAAAGCCACCAGAACATTGTATTGGAAAAAGCCTAATTATAGAGCATCTAATGCATCTGGTTTCACAGCCCTTCCGGGAGGTCACCGTAACCAAGGCGGCACCTTCAGCAACATTAACGAACATGGTTACTGGTGGACTGCCACCGACAACAGTGTTTCCAACTTTGCCACCATTCGGATGATCAATTACGATGATATTAAGGTAGACTGGTATGGTATAAGTAAAGAGTTTGCATACTCCATTCGTTGTGTGAAGGATGATGTTAATGTTGGTATGTAAAGGATTAATTTGTTAGATTGTTTCTACAAAGTGGACGTTTTTTTAAATGCTAAATGCATTGTAGGATGTTGAAATTAGTAATTCAAATAAACTAGATATAGTGGCTCAACTCACCTGTTTCATGAAATATGAATAATTTTCATGAAACAGGTGGGTACAGAGCCTCTTCAACTGCATAATTGTAGAAGTATATTACTTATCTCCTTCGGTTTCCTTGATTCGCTCTCGGCGCTCTAGCTCTATTCTTGTTTCTATTAGCAAAAAACTCCTGTCTCCTTTTGTTTTTCTCCTTCTCAAACTCTTGCCTCTCTCTGGCATTCATTGGTCTGTCGGTTTGTGGAAAAGGGTTGTCTTTTACAACTTCTATCTTTTGGTCAATCAGTTTCTCAATGTCTTTTATGTAAGCATTTTCTTCTGGTTCGCAAATAGAGATAGAGACACCTTCATCGCCTGCTCTACCACAACGTCCTATTCTGTGGACATAAGTTTCGGCTATGTTGGGGATGTCGTAATTGATAACATATCCTAGTTTATCAATATCGATACCTCTGGCAGCAATATCAGTGGCTACTAACACTCTTATTTCGCCATCTTTGAACTGTTGTAGCGCCCTCTGTCTTGCATTTTGTGCTTTATCGCCATGGATAGCTGCTGCTCTAATCTTCTCTTTTTTCAGATTTCGAGTTATTCTGTCAGCCCCATGTTTTGTTCTAGAAAACAGCAGTACTTGATCGATTTTCTGATTTCGAAGTATATGGCTCAATAGTTGTCTCTTGGTTGACTTGTTTGTATAGTAAAGGTGTTGCTGAATTGTGTCGGCAGTAGATGAAACTGCACTTGCTTCTACTTTTACGGGATTCCTCAGAATTCTTCTTGACAGCTTAACAATATTGTTGGGCATTGTTGCAGAGAAGAACAACGACTGTCTCTTGGCAGGTAGTTTGGCAATGATTTTTTTGATATCATTGATGAAACCCATGTCAAGCATACGGTCGGCTTCGTCTAGCACAAAGTATTCAACATCATTCAGTTTAACGTAGCCCTGATCCATCAAATCGAGCAATCTTCCGGGTGTTGCCACCAGAATATCTACCCCTTTACGAAGCGCATCGGTTTGCTGCCCTTGTTTCACACCACCAAAAATAACAGTGTTTTTGAGTCCTGTATATCTACCATAGGTAGTGAAGCTCTCTTCAATCTGTATGGCCAGTTCGCGTGTAGGAGTTATGATAAGTGCATTAATTTTGCGTGGGCTGTTGTGCTGCTGACGATCGAGGTAGAGGTGCTGCAGGATGGGGATGGCAAACGCAGCTGTTTTGCCTGTACCAGTTTGAGCACTTCCTAACACATCTTTTCCATCCAGTAAGTGTGGAATTGCTTTTTCTTGTATAGAAGTGGGAGTGGAATATTTTTCTTCTCTCAAAGCCTTTAATATAGGCTCAATAATTTTCAAATTTTCAAATTGCATTGTTCTTGTTTT
>CAZXGV010000237.1:0-2057 GCA_964640575.1 uncultured Dysgonomonadaceae bacterium | reverse complement strand
GTTTGTTGTTCCAACTGCGATAGAGGAGTAGGGCTTATTGCAGATGAACTCTTAATTTTACCCGAGTAAAATTTTGTAGCGACCTTTTGAACTCAGGAGAGATTCACTACACATTTCAGGCTAATCTATTTTGTAGTAAGCGAAATAGTGTTTTACTACTTTTTTTGATAATAAGTCAATATTAAGCATATCAGAAGCTTCAGATATATCTCTGATTGATTCGTCTCGATAGAGAATATCTATACTGTCATCATTTTCGTTGTACATATCGGTGGTAATGACATCGGACGAAACAAAATAACGCGCTTCGTGTTCAGATATTTTAAAATAATCCATCATTAAGTGTATATGTTGCTCCAGTCTGTAGGTAGCGTGTGGTTTATGGCTTATTTCTATCTTAAATAGTTTTCTGTTAATAAGAGCTTTGCTCAATGTAGAAAGGACTATATCATTGTAGGTGCTCCATACTTTCAGGGCTGACCAAATATCGTTGTCATCAAGGTCTAAGAAGAGATTCAGGGTTTCTGCATTTTCTCTAAAGTCTTTTTCGGTTGCATCGTGTCTCAGAAAATAACTAAGAGAAGGCGAAGCAAACAGGTCTTTTCCATTTTGAGCTAATTCTTTAGCCCTCATAAGTGTATTGATTAAGGTTTTTTCTGCTGCTACAGCTGTTTTATGTAAATATACTTGCCAATACATCAAACGGCGCGAAGTGAGAAAATTTTCAATAGAATAGATTCCTTTCGATTCTATTACTAATTTATCATTTCTTACATCCATCATTTTAATAATTCGTGCCGAACCAATATTACCTTCTGTAACACCCGTAAAATAACTATCGCGACGCAGATAGTCTAATCTATCTACATCGAGCTGCCCACTCACTAATTGATGTAGGAAATGCTTTGGATACTCATCTTTAAATATCGACAAACATGTTTCCAGTTTATTGTCCCATTCTTTGTTCAATCGCTCCATTAATAAAAGAGAAATTGTTTCATGTCTTACTTTAGTTACTAAAGTATGTTCTAAAACATGAGAGAAAGGTCCATGACCAATGTCGTGCAGAAGAATACAAGAAAGAGCTCCAACATACTCTTCATCTGTGATAATGTTGTTTTTCTGTTTAAGTTGATGGAGTGCTTCATCCATAAGATACATGGCACCTATGGAGTGGTGAAATCTGGTGTGTTGTGCTCCGGGATATACAAATGCAGCAAGGCCAAGTTGGCGAATTCTATTGAGTCGTTGAAGGAATGGATGTTGAATTAATTTGTAGATAAATTCATTGGGAATCGTAATGAATCCGAATACTGGATCATTTATAATTTTTCGCTTTTGATGCATAGTAGAATATGTTTTAAACCAACAACTACACAGTAACAACAGTCTTATTTGACGTTCGCTATTGTGAGGACTTTAAACAAGGAGTGAATTCCTCTCTTTAGAGATATTTATTGAGCATATCAGCCATCTCAAGCTGCACTTTTTGTGCTTCTTTAGCAGCAGTAATTGCAAAATCGTCACTGTTATCGGCATATATTATTGCACGGGAGGAATTGACTAATAATCCACAAGTGTCATTCATCCCAACTTTACATACTGCCTCCAAGTTGCCGCCTTGAGCACCAATACCGGGAACAAGCAAGAAATGATTGGGTGCTATTTTACGGACTCGTTCAAAGAGTTTATCTTGAGTTGCTCCAATCACATACATCATCTCTTCATCAGATGCCCATTGTTGGGAAGTTTTCAAAACTTTTTCAAATAGAGCTTCTCCTTCTGCATCCTTCATAAGCTGAAAGTCGGCGGACCCTTTATTGGAGGTCAATGCCAATAGAATAACCCATTTGTCTTTTTGCAAAAAAGGACGCACACTATCTTCTCCCATGTAGGGTGCGACGGTAACGGCGTCCATCTTTAATTTATTGAAGAAAGCGTGAGAATACATTTCACTTGTGTTTCCAATGTCTCCTCTTTTTGCATCGGCTATCAAAAACACTTCTGGGAAGCGTTGCTTGATATAAGCTACTGTTTTCTCAAAGGCTAACCAACCT
>CAZXGV010000236.1:0-2112 GCA_964640575.1 uncultured Dysgonomonadaceae bacterium | reverse complement strand
CAAGCGTTGGCGAGGGCGACCCGCTGGATTGGGATTGGGTGTTTTATTTGAAGAAATAGTCGACTAATCTTAAGAGAGACACCAACTAAATAAACCTTTGAAATATCCTACTCTCCTCTGAAATCAGCAACACGATGAAATGTAATGTAGTTCGCATTATGATAAGTGTGTGCACCCCCCTCATCATCGTCATAAGCCGTGCGCGACACATAAATAATATCGTCGCCCTCAAACACCCAATCAATATATTGAAAACCATGCTTCAAAGGATCAGGGTGATGCAACATGGTTGTATGGATAGTCCAGCTTGTTAGGTCGTCCGACCAAACAAGGCTGACAGTGTTACGAGCTCTATCTGTTTGGACATCCCTATTGTTTTCATTAACATTATTCACTATCGACCAATACTTGTCTGTCTGTTCATCATATCGGATTGAGAATTTCTTGGATGCTCCTGGCATTTTAAAAAAATTCTCTCTGTCGAAACGTATCTTTTTCCCTCTCTTATCTACATTCACAATAGCACAATACTCATCTTTTAGCTTGGGAGCATGAACACGAAGAATGTCAACTACATTTCCATCTTTCGTAGCCACAGCATTTCCTTCGAGCCACGCTCCAAACTCTCCCTCTAGGTATGTAGCGTCATAGGGTAGATGGTTGGAGCGAGTCCAACTCTTTGCATTCAACAGGTCGGAGTTTACTTTTGCCGAAAGCATCACAGCACTATATCGCCGTCCCCATCGGGTTGTTTTAGATGTTGCATATTCCACAGCTCGCCATATACGCCCTTTGTGAATGAGCATGGGGACAGGTGCTGTGTGATATTCTCCTTCCAGAATTAATCCATTTTTACCATCGTAGGGAATTGTCCAGTTTTTTCCTCCGTCTGTCGATTTTCGGATAATAAGATTGCCATGATGTTTATTGGTTCCCATTATGTACAAATCTCCCTTATGGAGAAACAAATTTGACCAAAACTGTCCCTCAATGCGAGATATTCTGTTCCAGCTCTTCCCTTTGTCGTTTGATGAAAATATATTTGTGTATGCAGAACGAAACTCCGTAGATTTTGGCCCAAACTCATCGTGAGAAGCTATATAATCGCCATTTGGGACTATGCAGATACTAGGCGATCCGATGTATTTGCCTGTTGATTGCGGAATGTGGTTAATTATAACACCTGGAGGAATAGTGTCCACTTGTGCGAATAAGCTGTTTGCACAAAACAAAAAGATTGATAGTAGTACTGATAATTGATTCATTGTTTATTAATAATTAGGATACATGCTTAGAGGACACAGATTGTGATAAAAACGAGACTAATAAAGCTGGTGGCAACAAACTTACAACTAGTAGTCTTGTGTACAACTAAATACTGTTTTAGTAGAGTACAAAGTTAACAAAATAAGATATTTAAAAAACTTCTATTAGATTAATTGTCAATACAGGAGTTTGTTTTGCAAGCATCTGTTGCGTAGCAAAAAGGGAGCCTCGATAGCGTTAGTCTCTGACTAGTACCGTTACTAATATATTGGGTAGGAGATAAATTGGCGCGTTAGCGGAGCGATATATTTCATAATCATCAACAATTATTGTTCATTTTCCTTCCCTTTACAAAGGTGTCATCCCTACGGGATTTCTGTTTATCTGTCATTTTCTTTTTCTACAAAGATGGCATCCCTACGGGATTTGTTGTTTTGCTTCATATTCTACGTTCCATCAAAACTTGTCATATTGGAATTGATTGTTGCTCCGATAGGAGCATAATCTTTGTAGCTTGGTAATCTAATTGGTAATAAGAACTCCGCTAGGAGTGGCACAGTCTATATATATATATATATCCCTCGCTAGCGCAGTGTTTCTGACCATGGGTAAATTCGATGAGCCATTAATCGAGGGCTGAAAGCCTGACATAGAGATAGGTATGACGCAATTAAACCGAGCTTACGAACCCTCAAGATTATTAACTGCCAATTATTATCCCAAGGCTTTGTCTAGCCTTCTCTCACTACGCGCCCCGTTTCGTTCCGAACAAGTAAACTCTTAACTGCTTACGCAGCACACCGATTTGGAAATCAACGATTTTTCAAAGTTAGTTCATCTTACAAT
>CAZXGV010000235.1:0-2177 GCA_964640575.1 uncultured Dysgonomonadaceae bacterium | reverse complement strand
AGATAATGGAGTTGCAAAAAATATGTGGTATAGTAGATAGTTCGCATAAAACAAAATCACAATTCGAGTGTTGTATCTTTAATGTGTAATTCAATTTGATTACATTTGAGATTATAAGATAGAAAAAATATCAGCTTAATAGAGAGATGAAACGCATTTTGACCTCCATGCTACTGTTTTTGGTGCTTACGTTTAGTGTGCATCCAATTCTTACTTTGCATTTTTGTGGAGACGAATTGATGTCATTCAACATAGGAATGTCGAGCAATGACACTATGTGTTGCATGCCAACAGAAGCAGGCATCAACGACAATATGAGATTTCCACTCCTTGTTGAACTTGCGGAACAGGAAGCTTGCTGTTGTTCTTCTACCAATGTAGAGGTTGTTACCGACAATTTTATTTCTACTAACTCTCAAACTATTGAATCGCCAACCGAGACAACCTTTATGCCTGGTTGGTTTACACTCAACTATCTAATTAGTTTAATTGCTCCAGATGCAACAATTAAACCCAATTTCAACTTCCCCTCACAGGGGGGTTATCTCAAAACGCTCGATTTCCTTGCGCTTCTCTGCGTATATCGACTTTAGCCAATTATTAGTTCTTTCTTGCAACACTCCTGTTGCCAGATAGTGTGGACTCGACTATCAGAAGTAGTTAACCCTTTCTGTTAACGTCTCCGCATACATCTGATTATCATAAACAAGCTATGTTGTTTTTTGACAAAAAACTCGTGCTTGTTACAGTATTCATCATACTATAACTAATAACATAATGCTAAATAGAATTATAAAGTATTTTCTAAATAATCAGTTGGTCACCACTTTGCTTTTGGTTCTTCTCGTTGTTTGGGGTCTATCGACTGCACCATTCAACTGGAATGAAGGCATTTTGCCAAGAGATCCAGTCCCAGTTGATGCTATACCAGACATTGGGGAGAATCAGCAAATTGTCTTTACGGAGTGGATGGGGCGTTCGCCGCAGGACATTGAAGACCAAGTTTCTTATCCGCTCACCACCTACCTATTGGGTATTCCAGGTGTGAAATCTGTCCGTAGTTCATCCATTTTTGGCTTTTCCAGCATATTCATCATTTTCGATGAGAATGTTGAGTTCTATTGGTCGCGGTCGCGCATATTAGAGAAGCTGAGTTCCTTGCCATCCAACTTATTGCCCGATGGGGTGCAACCTTCGCTGGGTCCAGATGCTACTGCTTTGGGGCAGGTTTATTGGTACACCCTCGAAGGGCGCGACAAAGAGGGGACCCCTACAGGAGGATGGGATCTGCACGAAATTCGTACCGTACAAGATTTTTATGTAAAATATGGACTGAATGCTACAGAGGGTGTTTCGGAAGTAGCTTCCATTGGTGGATTTGTGCAAGAATACCAAATTGATGTAAATCCTGATGCCCTAAAAGCATACAACATACCACTACATAAAGTGATGGAAGCAGTGCAAAAATCGAATAGAGATGTGGGTGCTAAAACCATTGAGATAAACCAAGCCGAATACCTTGTGCGTGGATTGGGATATGTGAAGAGTACCGAAGACATAGAAAAAGCTGTAGTGGCTGTTCAAGACAACGTGCCCATCCGTATTAAAGACATTGGTGTGGTATCGTTAGGTCCTGCTACTCGAAGAGGGGCTTTGGACAAAGATGGCGCTGAGGTAGTTGGTGGTGTGGTGGTGGCACGATTTGGTGCAAATCCATTGCAGGTTATCAACAATGTGAAAAGTAAAATTGATGAAATAGCTCCTGGACTTCCGAAAAAAACGTTGGCAAACGGAGTTGAAAGTCAATTGACTATTGTTCCATTTTACGACCGCTCGGGTCTTATTTACGAAACACTTGGAACACTAGAAGAAGCCATTTCGCTTCAGATTCTGATTGTTATTTTGGTTGTCATTGTCATGGTGTACAATCTAAGGGCATCTTTTCTGATTTCAAGCCTGTTGCCCATTGCCGTGCTGATGGTTTTTATTGCTATGCGCTACTTTCATGTCGATGCCAATATTGTGGCTTTGTCGGGTATTGCCATTGCCATTGGTACGATGGTCGATTTGGGAGTTATCTTATCCGAAAATATTATAAAACATATCAATGAAGCTCCACCAAGACAGAAACTCAAAATAACCATATATAATGGAGCTTCCGAAGTTAGTTCGGCAAT
>CAZXGV010000234.1:0-2208 GCA_964640575.1 uncultured Dysgonomonadaceae bacterium | reverse complement strand
TGAAATCATTGGGTACTGCTGCTTGTCCTCCCTATCATGTTGCATTTGCTATTGGCGGCACATCGGCAGAGTCTAACTTGAAAGTAGTGAAACTCGCTTCCACAAAGTACTATGACAACCTACCTACAGAAGGCAACGAGCATGGTCGAGCATTCAGAGACTTGGAGATGGAGGCAAAGTTGAAGAAAGCCTCTGACGAGCTGGGTTTAGGGGCTCAATTTGGGGGTAAATACTTTGCCCACGATATACGAGTAGTACGCTTGCCACGTCACGGAGCATCATGTCCTGTAGGAATGGGTGTTTCTTGTTCTGCCGACCGCAATGTGAAAGCAAAGATCAACAAAGAGGGTATTTGGATTGAAAAGTTAGAAGACAATCCTGCACGTTTAATTCCTGAAGAGTATCGCGAAGTGGGCGAAGCGGGTGGTGTAAAGATTGATTTGAATATGCCAATGGCAGATATCCTTGCAGAATTGAGTAAGCATCCTGTATCAACACGCTTGTCGTTGAACGGAACTATTATAGTGGGTAGAGACATGGCTCACGCCAAACTAAAAGAGCGCATTGATAATGGCGAAGGATTGCCGCAATACATCAAAGACCATCCAATCTATTATGCTGGACCTGCAAAAACCCCTAAAGGATATGCATCAGGATCGATGGGACCTACCACTGCTGGCAGAATGGACTCTTACGTAGATTTGTTCCAATCGCATGGAGGTAGTCTTGTAATGTTAGCCAAAGGTAACAGAGGTAAAGAGGTGACCGAGGCTTGTAAAAAGCATGGTGGCTTCTACCTTGGCAGTGTGGGTGGACCAGCGGCTAGTTTGGCACACAATAGCATCAAGAAATTAGAGTGTCTGGAATATCCTGAATTGGGAATGGAAGCAATCTGGAAGATTGAAGTAGAGGATTTCCCTGCATTTATCCTTGTGGATGATAAGGGCAATGACTTTTATGCAGATGTGAATGAGAAAGGGTGTGCAGGCTGTTAATAGCTGACACATAAAACACAGTTTCAAAAACACACTGCGGCTACAACCCGCATTGTGCATAAATGAACAACACTGGCTCAAATCTTGGCTGGCGCAGGTCTCCCAACCTGTGCCTTTGCTTAGTTAAGAGTGGGGGGCTGTGTAAGTTCAAGAGTCAATAATTGAAGACACGTAAAGTTTGACATAAAAATAGGTGAGTTACAAAGACACTGGTCAGAGACCAGCGCCAGCCCAACCACTAAGCTTAAAGCAACTGCCAAAGGCGTAAAGAGTGCATCAATAGAAATAGAAACAATATTATAATTGAGACTACTCCGAAAACAACAAATACCGATTATTAGGCTTTTTCGGACCTTTGTCCCTGAAGGGAAAAGCCTAATAATCAGCACTCAGCTAAAATCCCCTTTAGATGATTTAGGGGCGGAAATGAGTGGGATTGACTTTTCGGAATGAACTCATAATTAAAATTATCACCTGTAATGTTTACTCCAGAGTTTAAAGCTGCGCTTGCAATGTTGCCTTCCAAAGAGAAGGACAAACTGTTGTGGCGATTGATAAAACGCGATGAACTGTTAGCTCGTCGTCTCGAATTTGAGTTGCTGGCTCCTTACGATGCCATTGATAAGCGCAACGAATTGGCAGAGCAGATTCAAAACATAATTATTTCTATGCTTGGACGAAGGGAGCGACTGTCGGCAATCCTTTCGCAGTTTCGTTATCTAAGTGGCGACATTACACGACATGTCTATATTACGAAAGATAAAGTGGGGGAGATATCCCTCAATTTTGTGTTGTTGCAAGTGGCAATGCAGCTATTGAACAACACGTCCTATTTGTTTGGGGGTAGAAATACGCAAAAGTACGTGGTGTATATGCTCAACAAGCTCTATCGAATCTGCATGTTGGTGAATAAATTGCATTCCGATTTTCACATCGAACTTGAAGATGACGCACAGAAGCTGGGCGAGATAATGCAAGCCAATCCCGACTTGATGAAGTATGTGAAGCATCATAAATTCAATGTGAATTGGCTCTTAGATTTTGAGATTCCCGATGATTTGGACGAGCATTATAAAGTAGTGAAGCAAGAAGGATTGCTTAGATAGTAGAGAAATAAATTGAAGTATAAAAAGGGAAACTGAAGCAGACATAAAACCGTCCCGATAAATAATCAGAGATGAGCAGTGAGCAGTAAATCATCATTCACAGGCTG
>CAZXGV010000233.1:0-2210 GCA_964640575.1 uncultured Dysgonomonadaceae bacterium | reverse complement strand
ATTTAATTAAACAACCCCTAATTAAACCAACAATAATAAGATATGAGAAAAAAACTATTACCACCCATTGCAGCATTTATAGCCCTTGCCATCATGGTAGCCCTTGGCGCCTGTAGCAACGAGGAGCTAATACCCGATGCAAAACCCGATACCAACCCCCACACAGGGCGCACACTATCGCTTACAGCATCGATGCCTAGCGAGCCTACAACAAGAGTGGGCTTAACAAAAGAAGACGACTTGAGCATCACCCTCACCTGGCAAGCTGGCGATGAGTTACAACTTGCCTTTGTGCAAGGCACCTCTAAAGCAAAAAGCGTAGCCACCGTAAAAACTATATCGACAAATAAAAAACAAGCAACCTTCGATATAGAAATTCCCGATGGATTTGATACAGGTGTCTATGACCTTTACGGTGTGTATGGCGGTGGCGGACTATCCGATGCCAATCCCACACAAGTGCAGCTGCCCACCAATGCAGGCAATACAACCTCGCTTAGTGGTGACGAAGCCACAAGCGTGCAAAACCGAAAAGATGTAATACTCTATTTCGAGTCTAAAAACATTGATGCAGAAAATCCACAAGCCTCAGCTATCTTCCAGCACCTTGGCTCTCTCTTTAGCTTCACCCTTCAAAATAATGGAGCCGTAGCTATCGACGATATCAAAGAGGTGCGCCTCAGTAGCGATGAAGCTAATAATAATTGGGGCTTCAACACAGGACCAGGCAATCAAGTATATGATTTCGAAACCGGGTTTCAAAACACAGAAACAGGTAGCGACTATTACATCTATTTCGATGCAACAGACAGAAGCATCGCAGCTGGTGAACCACTCACCCTTTGGGCTTGGTATCCACCACTACCAGAAGTACACTGGCCCGCACTAAAAATAGAACTCATCAAAACAGACAACTCCACAGTTGCAAGTGCCAACGCCCTGCCAGCGAGAGACAACCCCACAGCAGCTGGCAAGAGCTACTATTTCTATGCCGCCTGGGATGGTGCCGAGCTCAACTTCACCAACGATGTTTTTACGAACGAGCTTACTATAGATGTGCCTCAGATGGGCAATTTGGGCACATTGCTATCGCCTACACAAAAATCAATCGTAAAGAAACTGATTGTAACAGGGCAGATAAACAAAGCCGACTATGATGTATTGAAAAACCAAATGCCCAGTTTGACTTATGTTGACTTGAGCCAAGTAACATCGTATGAAGGCGATATTCTGAATAAAATACCCGATTTTGCTTTTGGTGATATAGATATGACAAGCGAAGAAAATCCTTTTGTAGATGCAAATCAAACTATCGAAACTGTTATCCTACCCCAAAGTATTACCGTTATTGGTGATGGTGCATTTACTGGCTGTATGGGCATAATAAGTGCCTTAACTATTCCTGACAATGTAACAACAATCGGAGATATGGCTTTCGCTGCAAGTGGCTTCACAGATACTTTAACTATCCCTAATAAGGTAGCAACAATTGGGGGAATGACCTTCAGAGGAAGCAACTTAAAAGGTTTGATATTTCAGGATGGAAGCAACTTGACATCAATTGGAGTGGGTGCATTTATGGAATGTGTAAACTTGACTGGAGAATTGAATTTACCTGCAAGCTTGGTAGAAATTGGTGATGATGCATTTTCTGATTGTAGATTCAGTGGCTCTTTGTCTATCCCAGACAAAGTAACAAAGATAGGAGATTCGGCTTTTTATGGCTCTAAATTTACAGGATCTTTAATTATTCCAAAAGAGGTGATAACTATTGCAGATAATGCATTTCAATTATGCGGTTTTACAGGCTCTTTATCATTTCAAGATGGGAGCAAGCTCGAAGCAATTGGGCGTCTCTCTTTTTATGATTGTGGCTTCACTGGTCCTTTAGTACTGCCTGCCAACTTGCAAACAATTGGTGATAAGGCATTTGAAAGCTGCGAGGGTTTTACTGGTAATATTGTCTTTCCAAGCACCCTTACTTCAATAGGGAAAGAGAGTTTTGTGAGCTGTAATCTTGTAGATGCTTTCCAATTTATGAGTGTTACTCCTATTGAATATACAGACCTGATGCTTCCAGATCTAAAACCCGTACAAGTACCCTCAACTGTTGCTGCAGCAAAATACGAAGCAACTAGTGGTTGGACTCCCCGCCATACAATAGAAGGGCTGTTTGATGGTCATGCAGTGCATGTAGCCACTAAAGGCAC
>CAZXGV010000232.1:0-2224 GCA_964640575.1 uncultured Dysgonomonadaceae bacterium | reverse complement strand
CTACTATTTTTTTGCGCGGATAGGCAATTGCTGATGAGAAATGCATTTTATACTGTTTGCTTTTAATGGCATGTAAATTGCTCCCTTTATAAAAATAAAAAACTTCCCGTGGACTTTCCTTCTTTTCATATAGAGTTTGTTTTAAGCTATAGCCATCATACACTCTATCTTGTGGTAGTTCTATTCCAGCCATATCACAAAATGTGGGTAGTATATCTAATGTACTCCCCATGTCAGATACCAGAGAAGGTTGAACCATATCTCCCCAAATAATGCAAGGAACTCGAAATCCTCCTTCAAAGGAAGAGCCTTTTCCATCTTTCAACAAACCTGCTGAGCCTCCCTCCTGTTCGTAGATCAACCAGGGACCATTATCAGATGTGAAAACAACAATTGTGTTCTTGTCCAATCCGTTTTTTACCAATGTCTCCATTATCTGAGCTACGCTCCAATCAATTTCTTCTACTGCATCGCCATATTTACCACGCAAAGATTTTCCTTCGAATGAAGATGAAGAATATAACGGTATATGAGGCATGGGATGAGCCAAATATAAGAAAAATGGATTCTCTTTGTGTTGCTCGATAAATGAAACTGCATATTCGGTAAGCCTCTTGGTCAATTGAGTTTGATCGGGTTCAGTTTCTACAATTTGCGACTGGTTGTAAAAAGGAAGTTCAAATTTGTAACGCATGTTTCCCAATAATTTCTGCTCCTTCTTACTCATATCGTTTGAGAAAGGTATTCCATAAAAGTAGTCAAACCCATGATTAAGTGGCAGATAAGGCTCTTTGTGTCCAAGATGCCACTTCCCAACACATGCTGTGGCATATCCCGATTGCTTTAAAAGGGTGGCTATTGTCAATTCTGACTCAGGAAGTCCTTTTGGTGAATTGGGATATAACACGGCTCTATTGTTGCCATACATTCCTGTTCTCACACCAAGTCGACCTGTCAATAGTCCAGCACGGCTGGGAGAGGAGACTGAAGCTGAAACATAAAAATTGGTCCATTTCTGTCCTTCACTTGCCATTTTATCTAAACTGGGTGTTTTTATAGAGGGATGACCAAAACAAGATAAGTCACCATATCCTAAGTCATCACAAAATATAATGATGAAATTGGGTTTGTCTTTTTCAACCTCTGATGTAACTTGAGCCGCAGCATTGTATGAAGCCAGTGGTATGGCAAGAAAAGGTAGTAGTTTTGAAGTTCTCATGTTTGTAATATGTGTTGGTCAAACAGCTTATTTTAGTGTATACTCTATGTTTAGGTCATTGTCTCTCACTTCTTTCAATTTGCGTTTAAGCTTTGCTTGAAAATCTTGAACTATGTCTCGGAACTTGGGGTTATTAGCCAAGTTGTTATACTGTTTTGCGTCATATTCCATATCATACAATTCCACGCCTGATTTTGCATCTTCGCCATATTGGATATATGCCCATTTGTTGGTGCGAAGCAGAAAAGCATGCACACCTCTGTGAACGGACACTGAAAAGGCAACATCTCTTACCTTTGCTGAAGGATTATCCAATGTCTCTACAATGCTTTTCCCTTGAAGCTCGGATGAGGTTTTGAGCCCTGCCAATTCGGCAACAGTGGGATATAAATCGAGTAGCTCTGTCAATGAGTGACAAACCCCTGGTTCTTTACCTGGCACTTTTATTATGAGTGGCACTCTCACAGACTCCTCGTGAAGGCTTACCTTCATCCAAAAGCGATGTTCTCCGAGATGGAAGCCGTGGTCGGAGGTAAATATTACAATTGTGTTATCCTCTAATCCTTCTTCTTTCAATGTTTTCAGCACTTTGCCAACTTGTGCGTCCATAAATGCAACAGACGCATAATACCCTGCAATGGCTTTTTTCTCTTGCTCCTCCGACATTTTTGCATTCACACTCGTCACATAGTTTATTCCTGCATTCGGTATGTCATCCCAGTCATTTACTACTTGTGGAGGTAAAACCATCTGTTCATGTTGATATGCCTCAAAATATGATTTGGGTGCAACAAAAGGAACATGAGGACGAACAAAGCCAACAGCCAAGAAGAATGGCTTATCTTTGTGTGTGCGAATTAGTTCAGAGGCTTTTTCTGCTGTTTTACCATCAGAGTGCACCAAATCATCACCGTCTGCTTTCACCACAGTCATCACATTGCCGCCCTGCCTGGTAGGGTGTCCAATATAATGTTCCTAAATTGAGGCTTTTTCCTGTGTTCTTTT
>CAZXGV010000231.1:0-2290 GCA_964640575.1 uncultured Dysgonomonadaceae bacterium | reverse complement strand
AATCAATTTTGTTTTATAGTTTTCCTCTCACATTTATTTTGTATCGTAGAAGTAGTAATGTGAAAGTCTGTTTTACTATTCGAGGTTATACAACGAGATTTTTTTGAAATTCGAATAGATTTTCTTACAAGCAAAGTACGGTACACTGAAACTGTCGTGTAGGAACATAGAGTTCTATATCCATGATAAAAAATACACAAATATTAACAGGTTTGCTAATATTTGTGTATCCTGTTTTTATCTAGTAAATCTCTCTTTCATCTATTTTAGACCAAACCGAATCTTGGTTTTCATGTTCAAATACTGTAATCTCATCACTATAAAAAACAATTTCTCCTTTGGTGTAATAAATAATAATTTGTGTAAGTGATTGGTGTGCAGCGCATTTAATAGGACTTGGCTGTTAGTTTGTCTTTTGTAATTAGAATAACTCGTCACATGTTATTCTAATTTACATTCGTTTTTAAGAATAACATGACACGTGTTGACCTAATTTACTTATGTTTTTTCTTACGACACGTCACGTGTTATTCTAATTTCATTGATATATCGTCTTAATTGATAACCAATGATTAATTTGAGTTTCAGCTTTTTAACTGATGTAGGCGTAATCGTTATTTTATCTTTTGTTTTGCGACTGTTTTGGTGTTCATTTTAACTCATCACAAAGGGCAGCATTTACAAAGGGTCGTTTTTCCTTTACTTTCGGTGTAAATTAGAATAACAGATGTTCGTGTATTTGTATTTTTCAATTCTATTGGAATAAATTGGTCTCGTTTATTAGATAAACTTAAGATATTTGAGAAAACTCATCGCTTGTAATGATACTCTCAAAAAAGATTGGAGCAACTACTGTTGCTTTAATATATTTTCTCAAAAAGATAGTAGTGTAGTTAGTGGCGTAAGTATAAGAAAAGCTTATAAATATTGACCGAAATCATTATTCTTTATCACATATATGTTGCTCATCCTCACTTTTTCAACACTCGCAAAGCCGTCGTTTTCTTAAAGAAGAACAAAGCATCGTAGCGTAATGGAATTACGGTGGGTACAAATTGTCTCTCATCTTGCTTAGGATTATAAACTACCCCCACTGCTCTATTGCCCAAAGCTTTTATGTGTTTTTCCTTTCGGTCCTCTTCGTCAAAAATTATATGAAAACTATCATAATCGATTTGGTTCAATTTGTATTCTATGCTATTGGGAATGGCTGGCGGAATGGTCATCTTCTCCATTGGTGCACCCCAGCTTGAGCCTGCCATCACTTCTCCTTCATAGGTGGTGAAGCCTATTAAGAAGACATTATCGTAGCCCAATTCTTTTCGGGTAAATTGTCCAATGTTTTTTTCACCGGTATTTCGCATACTAGTATATTTCGCATCGCCAATATGAGTGTTGTGTGCCCACACAATTCCCTTGGAGTTTTCCCCATAAAGCTTTAGTAAATCATTGACAGTGCTATGCATGTGTTTCGCCCTTGAATTCCATGAAGCACTTCCTCTTGAAGCTACACTTTCTCTGTAAAACTCTTCGGCATTGTGTACGACAAGAGCGTTTTGCAACAAGTAGAAATAGTTGTCATCCGAAAGTTCTGAAAGCTTATCGCGGTTGTCTCTTATATACGCTACTACATTTTTTGTTGCTGTTCTACAATCCTTCTTTCCTGCGCGCACAGCATTAGCATATCTCCAACTATCTCCCTTGTGTGGATTAAAGCAATTGTATTGTTTTTTTGCATATTTGTAAGCATTTTGGTCAGTTGTTTTGAGCAAGTCTAAAACTACTTTTTTAGATTTCCACTCATCGTACACATCCATACCATAAAATCCCACCTTTTTATCTTGTGGTAGATTGTCGTTGTGATTGCGAAGCCATTCGGCTAATGCTACAACCTCTTCATTGCTCCACATCCAAGTAGGCCATTTGTCCAGCTTCGATAAAATATCTCTTGCAGAGTTTGCTGCTCCATCTAAGTTTTTTACATACCGATTGAGATGATACAGACTGGCAAAGTCGCCTTCTACGGCTATAAAATTAAAGTCTTGCTCTGCTATTAGTCGTCGGCTTATCTTATCACGCCACAGGTAGTATTCATGGGTGCCATGGCTCGCCTCGCCCAACAGTACCAATTTTTTTTTGGCAGCTGTCAAGATTAATCTGTCCAAACTTGCATCCCCTTCAAGAGGAATAGCCCTTTGTTCAAAATTTTGTGCTGAAGAAAACATACCAGTTAAAAATAAAATAAGTACTAAAAAGTGTTTTGAGAGTAATTGATTCATAAGTAAGTTAA
>CAZXGV010000230.1:0-2459 GCA_964640575.1 uncultured Dysgonomonadaceae bacterium | reverse complement strand
GAAGCTATATCAGAAATTGCTGGTGTATTTAATCGCTCAATCAGATCGGCAGGTATACCATCCACAATTATAAAAACTGCTTTACGTGCTTTAGAGCTTCCTGGGTCCCCTGGTTCTTCTGGATTGGGCTCCTCTGGCTTAGGATTTTCAGGTTTTGGCTTTTCAGGTGGATCTGTTTCTATAGGAGTTTCTGAATCACATGAAACCGCCAAAAAAAGCATGCATGCTAGAACTATATGAAGAAGTCTACTATTACTCATCATTTAATTGTTTTTTTAATTTGAAAAAAATAGAACAAGTTGTTTAGTCTGCTTATTTACTCTCCGATGTTTGCTCTCAACATTCATTTTAAAGTGCTGTTCACTTTTATCTTTATGTCGCCACTGTACGAATCGGATATCCGCACCAGCTATGCTATGCTTTGCATCAACGTAAAGCTAGAAACGTGAATAATGCGAAGAGTTAAGCAAACCAATATTGAATCCTCTCTATCCTATTGAAAACTATAAGTTCCTTTCCCCAATTTAACTTCCATAAAATCTGCACCAGAACTAACCTTTTCAGCCGAAGGTGTAAAATTGACATCCCCCATACCAGGACCCATCAGTCTTACTGTAGCACCCGAACCTATGATTTTACCTTCTGCTCCATTTGCATAAATAGTGATTGCTTTGTCAGATTGGAAACCAAGTTTATCTAAAGTTAGAGAAGCACCGTTTCTAACAAAGTAGAAAGGTGTTTTGTTTCCTGATTTTCTAACTAAACAAAAATCTGCCTTAAAACTCATGCCCGATGAGCTAATTTCTTGCCCTGACATTGTTTCAAAAATATAATCCGTTGTATTATTACTATGAGACACTGTGCATGCATTCATGTTTTCGCCCTCTATTCTCTCGAAGTTGGCTTTTGAAACAGTTGTGCTAAATGGATATATGATTGTGGCAAGATTTTTCTTCCCATTTGCATCTACATCATAAACCGATTCCAATCGATTGTGTCTTGGATAATTAGGATAAGAAGCAGGATCGGAAGAGAGTACTTTTTCGACCTTAACTTCTTTTGGTGGAGTGAGATAGTAAAAACCTGCAGATACATTTTGAACTGTAGGATAGTGGTCAATCTTTGCCGTATATTCAGTCAACCGAGAGACTACACCCACACTTGACTCATTGGCAGGATGCAAGTAATTTTTCACTGTGTTACCGCTACTAGCACTCACTTCGTCAAATAGGATAAAATAACCAGGAGCATCACCACTATGAACCAAAATAGAGTTGCGTAAATGCGAAGCATTTCGTAATGCAGGTCCCGCAGAACCAACTGCAAAATCTAGGTCATCGGAAACGAAACTTTCCAAAATGCCACCTCCTAATCGTGATGAATGATTTGAGCCATTAATGGTTAGTGTGTTGTTTAAATATGCTGGACGCACAGGTGAACCAAGACGTCCACCATTTACCAATAATCGATTGCCCAATCCCGAAAGCGAAAGTCCATTCACCTCATTGTGAGTATGCCACTCGTCTTGCGACTTGATATTGTACAGCGTTAATTGCAAACCTTTAGAATCATCCTCTTTGTCTCGCAAAAAAGCTCCACCATTTTCATAAATTTGACTACCTGGAACTATAGGTGCCGGAAGTGCCGATTTTGGAACAATGTAGGTAAGAATATGACCAATAGGCTTTTTCCCTTCGTGTAGCCAAGCTGCATAACCTGCTGCAGTACTGTCGTAGTTTCCTACACGCCAGTGCAACAATGCGGGATAAACTTTTGATGTGGGAAGCATATCACCAATAATGATATAGTCCTTTGCACAATTTACACTCGAACCATAGAGCCAACGCTGAAACTTTTGCAACCTGTCATTATTGTAATATCGCTTGTCAATGCCAGTAAACTCCAACACATCCATATAGCCCGATTTAGACACCTCATTATCTGAACCGCCTACACGCGCCCACCCATAAGTAGGGGTAACAGGCGAAACACCATCAGGCGTCACTTGCACCATTATACCCTGATAGTAAGCATCGTCGGGAGTGGTTCGATATCCTTTGTAAATTCCCCATGTACCATGCGTACCACGCCGTGCATCAGCCCACGAACCCTCGATGGGGACATCGGCAATCTGTGCTGATATAACCGATTCACATCCTGCAATCTCGAAGCTTGTTAAGGCATCATACACTATATCAAGAGCCAATGTAGCCACAAACAGGGCACCCATGCGAGGTACTACGCCATCCCAACTAGTTCCTGTTCTTAACAGTGGGATACGAGCTCCAATAACATCACGTACGTTTGCGGCATGGACCTTTGCATTTTCTTCATCCAGGATGTATGCAAGTGCAGCAGCTCCCAAGTATTCGTTTAACTCTGCAGTATTAGAACTATTAAACTTTCGGTGTGAACGTGCAATTGCATCTGCTTTCATCGATTTCCAAGGCTCCTGTGAC
>CAZXGV010000229.1:0-2512 GCA_964640575.1 uncultured Dysgonomonadaceae bacterium | reverse complement strand
AGCAAAAAAAATGGATGCAATTTCTGAAGGTGGTTCTGTTGTAGCCCTTACTTATGTAGCAGCACAACGTGTTTTTTATGGCTACAACGACATGGCGGATGCTAAAGCATTGCTCGAATCAATCACACGCAGCTTTGGATACATCTATGGACGCGAAAAAGGAGTTAGGGTAAACACAATTTCTCAATCTCCTACAATGACAACTGCAGGGAGCGGTGTGAAAGGGATGACCGACCTTTTAGACTTTTCGGAACGCATGGCACCTATCGGTAATGCCGATGCGGATGATTGTGCTGACTACTGTATTGTAATGTTTTCGGACCTCACACGCAAAGTTACTATGCAAAACCTTTACAACGATGGAGGATTCTCGAGCATGGGCATGAGCATTCGTGCGATGAAACAATATAGTAATGGACTGGAGGAGAGCAAAGATGATGATGGCAATGTTATCTACGGATAAATAAAATAGTAGATGCTTAATTAAACACTCTTTTTTTTTCATGTAACGACCTCAGGCACTGGAACAGCCTTCCATGTTGCCTGAGGTTTTTTTAAACAATATCAAAATGAATCACCAATCAACCTGAATATCATACTCTTTGGGATTCACTCCCCATTTCTCAAATAGTCCTTTGGCAGCTCTCAAGTCGTAGCGCTTCATATTCATTTCGGGTGTATTCTTTATCATCTCGGCAACGCCTTTTATTAAGTCAGGAGTTTTATCTTCGATACAATCGATAGCATTTAATGCACGCGTACGGGCAAATTCATTGGTGTTATTCAAAACAGAAATCAATGCTTTTCTGCCCTTCTCCTTCTCTCCCAAGTTATAAACCGCCTCAGCTGCCACTGTTACCACACTTGTGGAACTGTCATCAAGGGCATCCAACAGCCTACTCATAGAGCCAGAAGCTTCATCGCCAAGAATAAGCAACCCAGTTGCAGCCCAAAAACGGATAGCGCTATCATCATTTCCAAGAAGAGATTGCAACTCATCTAAATGCTCCACTTTGCCAAGTGTGGCAATTTCGGCAGCGTCAATAATAGATTCCAAATCCACGTTCCCCGAACGCATATAGTCATACATGGAATTCCCATCCATGTGCTCTGCAAAATCGGCTTCGGGAATAAAGCCTGTATCTTTTATTTCTTCTACCCAATTGCGATTTGTCACCCTCATACGTTTTATCACATCACTGTAAGCAGGATCTTCGGCAAGATTATTTACTTCCCAAGGATCATTTTCAGTATCGTATAACTCTTCTACAGGTTTAGTTTCCCAAAATGCACTTTGCACTTCATTGCAATCGCCATTCAGGTATGCTTGCTCCCACGAGCGGATGGAGGGAGCTCTCCACATATAATCTAAATGCTGACCGTAGATACGATAAGGGGCATAGTTGCGTATGTATCTGTATTTATTGTCTCGCACTGCACGAATCATATCGTAACGCTCATCCATTCTCCCTCTAAACATATAGGCATATTGAGGGTCTTCACTCTTTTGTTTGCCTAAAAAAGCGTTCCCTTGCATGTAAGAAGGAATTGGAACTCCTGCGATGCTAAGCAAAGTGGGGGCTAAATCTGTAAAGCTTATAAGTCGATTGACTTCCGACCCTTTCTTTTTGGCTGGAAACAAATGCTTGAACTTTTCGGGTATGTGCACAATAAATGGTACTCGTGTACCTGTTTCGTAGATATACCGTTTGCTACGAGCCAATACTCCTCCATGATCGCCGTAATAAAAAACAATGGTATTGTCAGCCAATCCAGCATCTTCCAATTCTTGTAGCTTTTCACCAATCCAAGAATCCATATCTTCCATTTTGTCATAAAATTGTGCCCAATCGTGCTTCATTTCGGGTGTGGCTGGATGATAAGGTGGAAGTGTCACTTCGTCGGGGCTATGTCGCAACTCATCCTTTGGAATAGTTTTATGAATGGAGCTTTCGTGTGTGATTGCTGTATTGAAAATAGCGAAAAAAGGTTGCCCAGGTGCTCTATTCTTGTAGTGAGCTTTATTGCTACTCTCATCCCAAATTTCAGCTGGATCAATCGTAGGGGTATTGTAGTCAGTTTTTGCATTATTGGTACAATAATAACCTGCTTGTCGCAAAAACTCGGGATATGTTCTTATCTCTTCCGATTTAGGATTACTGCTGCGCATGTGTTGGTTTCCTCCTGAGTTAGCATAAACCCCCGTTATAAGAGTGTTCCTAGTAGGTGAAGAGGTGGGAGCATTTGAATATGCATGTGTGTAAAGAAATCCATCGGAAGCTAAGGCATCAAGATTGGGCGTTGTTGCAAATTCGTCACCATAACATCCTAACAGTGGGCTATTGTCTTCGCTCACCAACCATAAGATATTCGGAAGTTCGTCGGGTGTCTTCTCTTTGCAACTTGATAAAGAAACAATGGGTGCAACCATCAATCCCATAGCTGATAGACTAAGGTATCTTTTTTTCTTATGCATAACTTTGTATTTTAAACAACATGTTAGATTTTAAAT
>CAZXGV010000228.1:0-2536 GCA_964640575.1 uncultured Dysgonomonadaceae bacterium | reverse complement strand
GCCTCCATGCCCATAGAGATTATACATGGTTTTGCTTACTTGAAAAAAGCAGCTGCGCTGACCAACAACAAGTTGGGTCTGTTGGACAATGAAAAGGCTGATTTGATTGCTCAAGTCTGCGACGAAATTATAAAAGGAAAATGGGATGAGCAGTTTCCTTTGGTCATTTGGCAAACTGGTTCTGGCACACAAACCAATATGAATTGCAATGAGGTGATTGCTCACAGAGCACATGTGCTGCAAGGCAACAAATTGGGCGAAGGTACCTTGTTTATTCATCCCAACGATGATGTGAATATGTCGCAATCGTCCAACGATACGTTTCCTACTGCCATGCACATTGCAGCGTATAAGAAACTGGTGGAAGAGACCATTCCTGCCGTGGAGCAACTGAAAGGGACATTGGCTAAGAAGGCGGATGATTTCAAAGAGATAATCAAAATAGGGCGCACCCATTTGATGGATGCAACACCTTTGTCGTTGGGGCAGGAGTTTTCGGGCTATGTGGCACAATTGGAACATGGGGTGAAAGCGCTCCGAAACACACTGCCACACTTGTCCGAATTGGCAATGGGGGGAAGTGCTGTGGGAACAGGGTTGAACACCCCGAAGGGATATTCAGAGGAAGTTGCGAGAAATATTGCCAACTTGACGGGTTTACCGTTTGTGTCGGCACAAAATAAGTTTGAAGCCTTGGCTGCCAATGATGCTATTGTGGAAAGCCATGGAGCATTGAAGCAATTGGCAGTAAGTTTGATGAAGATTGCCAACGACATCCGTTGGTTGGCATCGGGTCCTCGTTCGGGAATTAGCGAAATAACCATTCCATCCAATGAACCAGGCTCGTCCATTATGCCGGGCAAAGTAAATCCCACGCAAGTGGAAGCCTTGACAATGGTGTGTGCACAAGTGATGGGGAATGATACAGCCATCACTGTGTCTGGCTCGATGGGCAACTTTGAGTTGAATGTGTTTAAACCCGTCATGATTAATGCATTTTTGCAATCGGCAACTTTGTTGGCGGATGCGTGCAATAGTTTCAACGACCGATGTGTGGTGGGAATAGAACCTAACACAGTTCAAATAGATAGAAACCTGAATAACTCTCTGATGCTGGTTACGGCACTTAACACGCACATTGGCTATGAGAAATCTGCCCAGATTGCAAAGAAGGCTTATGATGAAAATACAACATTGAAAGAGGCTGCTATTGAATTAGGATTCCTCACAGCTGAAGAGTTTGAGGCGTGGGTGGTGCCTAGCAACATGATTGGCGAATTATAATTGTCTTTGTAATAAAAGGGCAAATACTGCGTTACTCTCGTTTTTGAAACAGTCATTTACTAAAGTAAACTCCTTAATTTCAAAAACTTCGAAAGCCTTGTCTTTGCCCTTTTCTTATCAAAGACAAAAACATATCTTTTTTAACAGGCACTAAATATATCGGTGGAAAGGATACAGTTATTTAGAAACAAACAATTGAATAAAATATACAAACCATTTTAAAACAAACAATACAATGAAAAATTTGAAGACAACGTACATGGGAATTGAGTTGGACAATCCGATACTATTGGGGGCATGCAATATGTCAGACAGTATCGACGATTTGCTGGAAGCGGAAGAAAATGGGGTAGGAGCCATTGTTTTTAAATCTTTGTTTGAAGAGCAAGTACAATTGGAACGCCTGCAAATGGAGGAAAAATTGACTGAGTATGATAACATTCATGCCGAAATGATTACTACGCATCCCAAAGTTGAGTTTTCTGACACAGAAAAGCACTTGGTGCACTTGCGAAGAGCAAAAGAGCGCCTTTCGGTGCCTCTATTTGCTAGTCTCAATGCGGTGCACGAGGAGTCGTGGTTGGAATATGCCAAGCAATTGGCACAAACAGGAGTGGATGGGTTGGAGCTGAATCTGTATCAAACTCCAACAGACTTTGATAAGGAGTCGAGAGAAATTGAAGAGTATCAAATCGGCATTGTCAAGAAAATAAAAGAGACCTTATCGCTACCTGTCAGTGTGAAGCTTAGTTCTGAATATACCAATGTATTGTCTTTGATAAAGAAAATGGATGCAGTGGGTGTGGATGGGTTTGTGTTGTTTAATTCTTTCTATCAGCCTGACATTAATATAAACTCCCTCAAGCACAAACGTAGTTTTAACCTGAGCAAAGAAGGAGAATATCGTAAAACGATGCGCTATGCGGGCTTGCTCTACGGCGAGATTGAAGCAGATGTGTGTAGTAGTAGAGGAATCTTTACAGGCAAAGAGATTATAAAACGTATTCTATCGGGGGCATCTTGCGTTCAGATGGTGAGTGCTTTCTATAAAAATGGGCTGGAGCAAATTGGAGTTGCAAAAAAAGAGGTGTCTGATTGGATGGAGAAGAAAAACTTTGATTCTATTGAAGAGTTCCGTGGTAAAATGGCTCAGAAGAATTTAGCACCCGAATCGATGGTGTATAAAAGAGCACAATATGTGGACTTGTTGATGCGGTCGGATACTATATTTGGTGATTAAGAGATTAATTGT
>CAZXGV010000227.1:1286-2546 GCA_964640575.1 uncultured Dysgonomonadaceae bacterium | reverse complement strand
GGTGGTTGGACATGGTTCAAAGGTTTCCGCCCCAATGTGAGCATCACGCAATATATATTGTACGGTTTCCATCAGTTGCACCAATTGGAAGCAACCACTTTCACCAATGAGGTGCGCTCTATGCAAGCCAAAGCTGTTTCGTATATCGATACAGAGTCATTGCGTTGGTTCAATCTGTGGAAGAAGACCAATTTGGATTGGCGAAGAGCTACTTCTATCTCAACCTATCAATTGGAATACTTGTACGTACGCTCTATGTACAGTCAATACCCACAAAGCGATGAGGTGAAAGAGATGAATGATTTCTTCTCATCTATCATCGAGAAGAATTGGACAGACTTTAGTCTCTATCAACGTTCGTTGATATCCATCTTGATGCAAAAACAAGGTAAACAAGAAGTGGTACAAGCCATTTTGAAATCGTATCGCGAACATGCTACGAACAATGAAGAAATGGGAATGTATTGGGCTAATAATCGTGCGTCGGTGTTTATGTCTCAATCGGCAGTGTCGGTGCACGCCTTTATTATGGAGGCTTTTCGCATGGCAGGAGCCAAAGACAATGAGATGGATAATATGAAACGCTGGTTGTTGAAACAAAAACAAACCCAACTATGGGAATCAAATCACGCTACGATGGATGCTGTGTATGCATTGCTGAGCACAGGGTCGGATTGGTTTGCCTCGGATGGTGAAACTGCAATATCTGTTGGCAATAAATTGATAAAGCCTGAAAGTAAGGAGTTAGGAACGGGCTATTTCAAACAATCTTGGAGCCAGACAGAGATTGAGCCTGCCATGGGTAATGTAGCCATTGCGCAAAAGGGGAATACACCTGCTTGGGGAGCACTCTATTGGCAATATTTCGAAGATTTGGATAAGATTGAAGCCACCTCAGCTTCGCTCGACGTGAAGAAAGAACTATTCAAAGAGGAAACAGGAGAGTCGGGCAAGCAGTTAGCTCAAATAACTGAAGCGAGTCCACTTACAGTAGGTGATAAAGTAGTGGTACGATTAACTGTACGTACCGATAGAGACATGGAATTTGTGCATTTGAAAGATATGCGCGCTGCTGCTTTCGAACCTGTAAATCAGCTTTCGGGAGTTAATTGGCAAAACAGGGTGATATACTATCAAACATCGAAAGATGCATCCACCAATTACTACTTTGATGTGTTGCCTCGTGGCACTTATGTGTTCGAATATGAGGTTTTTGTGAATCGAGCGGGTAGTTATTCCAACGGCATCACAACCATTCAG
>CAZXGV010000227.1:0-1186 GCA_964640575.1 uncultured Dysgonomonadaceae bacterium | reverse complement strand
AACATCACGAAAACAATTCAAAATATTTAGGTCTCAATGTTAATAAAGGTGTTGACGCTCCTCCTACAATCAATCCTTACTTAAAATCTAAACAGCAGCGCAAGAAATACTCTGTTGATGAGTATGTGAATGAGATTTTGAAAGGAAACATTACCATGCTCAGCCAAGCTGTGACACTGATTGAAAGTTCGCGCTCTGATCATCAGGAATTGGCACAAGCTATTATAGAGAAATGCCTACCTCATGCAGGTAATTCTATTCGTGTGGGTATAACAGGTGTGCCAGGAGCCGGAAAGAGCACATCAATTGATTCATTTGGTGTTTATTTGGGCAAGCAGGGTAAGAAGCTGGCGGTACTAGCCATTGACCCTTCTAGTGAGCGCTCGAAAGGAAGTATATTGGGAGACAAAACTCGTATGGAGCGCTTGTCGGTTATGGATAGTGCATTTATTCGTCCTTCGCCAACAGCCGGTTCGTTGGGTGGTGTAGCCCGAAAGACACGCGAAAGTATCATATTGTGCGAAGCTGCAGGATTCGATTATATTTTTGTGGAAACTGTTGGAGTGGGGCAGTCCGAAACTGCGGTGCATTCGATGGTTGATTTCTTTTTGTTGATACAATTGGCTGGTACAGGCGACGAATTGCAAGGCATCAAACGAGGTATTATGGAAATGGCTGATGGTATTATTATCAATAAAGCTGATGGTGATAATGTTGGCAAAGCTAATATTGCACAAAATCACTTTAAAAATGCACTACACTTGTTTCCACCTGCTGAATCGGGCTGGACGCCCGAAGTGTTGACCTATTCGGGGTATTTTGATTTGCGTATTGCAGAAATTTGGGAAATGGTGGATCGCTACGTAGCATTTGTGAAGAAGAATGGCTATTTTGATGTGAAGCGTAACAGACAATCTACTTATTGGATGTACGAAACCATTAACGAGCGCTTGCGCAATGACTTCTACAGAAACGAAAAGATAGAAGAGTTAATGCCCACACTAGAACGCCAAGTGTTGGGGAATAAAAAAAGTTCGTTTATTGCTGCAAAAGAGGCAATCGATAAGTATTATGGTGAATTGTAAATCAGTTTTCTTCAAAGAAAAGTGGCTAAAGCACCCCAGACGGTGTTTTTCCTGACTTCGACAATGCGTCACCCTAAAAGTAGCTTTCCAAAAACTTTTAT
>CAZXGV010000226.1:0-2570 GCA_964640575.1 uncultured Dysgonomonadaceae bacterium | reverse complement strand
GAAAAGCTATTGAATAAAAAGATAGAGCAGTTAGAGAAGAAAATTGCTACATCGCAGAGAAAATCAGAAAGGCTTGATTCTAAACTCAAAAAGACTCAAGATAACTTAAAGGGAAAAACTGAGAAAAATCAAATTGATATAGTAGAAATAAGCGAGCTTAAAAAAGAGCTTAAACAACTAAGAAAGAAACTCGTTGCTTCTAATAAGAAGTCAAGAACAATTCAAACCAAATTAGACAAAACCTCGAAAACCTTAGAGGAAGCTGACAAAGAAAATAAAACTGAAATAGACAGGCTGCAAAAAGATATAAGAGAGCTAAATATAATTCTAATAGATACACAGAACTATTCACAAACTCTTCAAAATAAACTCAAGATTGCTAATGCTAATTATGCTAAAAGTAATAATGAAAATAAAGCAAGCCAAAAAGAGATAGCGAGACTTAAAAACTTAAAGTGGTATCACAAGTTACTTGGAGATAAATAGAAAAACAACAGTAGCACCACTAACCGCCCCTCTGCTCTCTTTACAATCTATTATTTGAAGAAAGACATCTATTTCAACAACTTCCCCAACACCTCCAAATTGGCTTTCGAATTGTGTAGTTTTCCCTCTGCGGTGTGCAGCATCTCTATCTCTTGAGCATATTGTTCGTACACCTTGTGCTTTACAATCTTCATGGTAGAGTTGACCAATCCATTTTGCTCGCTAAAGGGCTCTTCGATGAGTGCAAATGCTGAAGGAATCCAACGATAGGGGAAGAGACCATCGTGGCTTCCACCTTTTAGGTATTGACCAATCTCGTCGGCAATAAGTTTTACTGCTTGGGCAGGGTCGGAGGTGTGGCGTTTGAGTGCATCGCTATTGAGTGTCAACAGCGCAGTAGTATAGGGGCTTTGGTTGTTGTGTAGCACACACTGATTGATAAATTCGGATGTAGCCATAATGGACTCTTCGATTCCTTCGGGCGAGAATTTTTCGCCATCGTTACTAATGAGCAACGACTTGGTGCGACCCAGTACATAGAGGTAGCCATCTTTGTCGAGATAACCCATGTCTTCGGTCCGAAGCCATCCATCGACGATGGTTTCTGCCGTCGCTTCTGGATTTTTCCAATATCCTTTCATCACATTGCCACCGCGAACGATAATCTCTCCCTTTTCGCCTGTAGGAAGGGGGTTCATGTTTTCGTCAACAATCTTAATGTCCATTCGTGGTATGGGTTTGCCCGAAGAGCCTAATTTGTGGGCTTTTTCGCTGTTGGCAGAGATAATGGGTGAAGCTTCCGAAAGTCCATAGCCTTGGTACATTGGGATGCCGATGGCGTAGAAAAAACGTTGTAGCTCAATGTCGAGCAATGCGCCACCACCAATAAAGTAGTGTAGGTTGCTAGAAAAGTTATTTCTGATTTTGGAGAAAATCATTCGGTCGTAAAAAGCCACTAATGGTTTGAGTAGTGCACGGGCTCCGCGTCCTTTGTTGTGCCCCTCTCCGTTGTAGGCATAAGCCACCTTCAATCCTTGTTGGAAGAGGCGATAAGCGGTTTTCCCTTGTTTCTGGATACCGCTCTCGATGTTTTTTCTAAAGTTGGTAGCAAGAGCCGGAACACTCATTAATATATGTGGATTGATTGCTTTCAAGCTTTTGGGCACGTTGCGCAGAATCTCTATTGCACTCTTGCCTGCAGCAACCGATGCAATGGCAGCTCCACACTTCATAAATGCATAGACACCCGCTGTGTGACCAAAAGAATGATCCCAAGGGAGTATCAGAAGTGTGCGGAAATAGTGGGGAATGCCATTGAGGTGATCAACTGCCTGTTCCACATTGCAAACATAATTGTTGTGCGAGAGCATAATGCCTTTGGGATTGGCTGTTGTGCCCGATGTGTAGGATATATTTGCCAAGCTGTCGGGCTCTATGGCTGCTATCCGCTCTTCCACCCTGGCACGATCGGTGGAAAGTAGCGCTTCACCCAATTTCACCACGTTTTCGAAATGGACCTCGCCCTCTTCTGGTTTTATATCAGGATCGAGCAAGATATACCTCTTTACGGTTGGTAGCTTCTCTTTCATTGGGCGTAGCTTTTTGATTTGCTGGTCGGATGCTAACACCATTACAGAGTCGGAGTGGTTGATGCGGAAGGTAAGGTCTTGTTCTGTTTCGAGTTTCACTGACAACGGTACACAGACAGCACCAGCATGAAGAATTCCCAGTTCACCAATCACCCAGTTGTTTTTTCCTTCGGAAATGAGTGCAATGCGATCGCCCGCATCAATGCCCATTGCCATCAATCCTGCTGCAAAACGGATGGATTTATCCTTCACTTCGAAAAAGCTAAGTGCAGTGTATTCTATTTCTTTGCCTGCTTCGTAGAGATAGGGACGTTCTCCATATTTCTCTACCGTTTCATTCAACAGCTCAATTATTGTTTTGTCCATGTCGATGTTATTTGAAAGTTTAGGAACAAAAATACATAATTTATTTAAACTAACCTACAAAAGATAAAGGAAGAGGGGAGAAAAGGGGGTTTTGGTGGTTTGTGGTGTGAGGTGTGAGGTGTGAGGTGT
>CAZXGV010000225.1:0-2619 GCA_964640575.1 uncultured Dysgonomonadaceae bacterium | reverse complement strand
CCTGTGGGTGCTTGTCCCAAATGCGAAGGGTTTGGCAAAGTGATGGGGATAGATGAAAACTTAGTAGTGCCTGATAAAAGTCTTTCTGTTTATGAGGGAGCTATTGCATGTTGGAGAGGTGAGAAAATGGGCGAATGGCGAAAAGAGTTTATCGACAAAGTTTGGAAATACGATTTCCCAGTTCATCGTGCCTACTACGATCTTTCGGATGCAGAAAAAGATTTATTGTGGAATGGTAATGATGAGATTTATGGCATCAATAGCTTTATCAAGATGCTGGAAGAGAACCTCTACAAGATTCAATATAGAGTGATGTTGTCGCGCTATCGTGGGAAAACAATTTGTCCCTTGTGTAAGGGAGCACGCTTGAAAAAAGAGGCACTGTATGTGAAAGTTGGAGGTAAATCGATAGCCGACTTAGTGTTGATGCCTATTTATAAATTGAAAGGTTTCTTTGATGCTCTTGAATTGGATGAAACTGATACAGCCATTGCAAAGCGATTGTTACTTGAGATAAAAAGTCGTGTGCAGTTTTTGATGGATGTAGGGTTGTCTTATTTGACGCTTAATCGATTGTCGAACACATTGTCGGGTGGTGAGAGTCAACGTATCAATATTGCCTCTTCATTGGGAAGTAGTTTGGTGGGGTCGCTCTACATTTTGGATGAACCAAGTATTGGTCTTCACTCACGCGATACAGAGTTGCTTATCAAGGTGCTTAAAGATTTGAGAGATATTGGGAACACTGTAGTTGTTGTTGAACACGATGAGGAGATAATTCGTGCTGCCGATTATATCATCGATATTGGTCCCTTAGCAGGACGATTGGGTGGAGAAATCATTTATCAAGGTGATGTTGACACGCTAGTATCGACTTCCGATAGCTATACAGTGAAATACTTGATTGGCGAAGAAGAGATTGAAGTGCCTAACGAACGGAGAAAGTGGAACAATTACATAGAAATAAAAGGAGCGCGCCACAACAATCTGAAGAACATAGATGTGAAGATTCCGTTGGGCGTGATGTCTGTAGTTACAGGTGTGAGTGGTTCAGGCAAGTCGTCATTAATAAACAATGTGTTCTATCATGCCTTGCAACAAAAAGTAGAGGGCATAACGAAAGAACAGATCGAATATAATGAGATTGCTGGTGATTATAAATTAATCAATAGGGTAGAGTTGGTGGATCAAAACCCAATTGGTCGTTCTTCGCGTTCAAATCCTGTTACCTACATAAAAGCCTATGACGAGATACGAAAACTATTCTCTTCACAACCATTGTCCAAACAACTCAATTTTACACCCGCATTTTTTTCATTTAATGTAGAAGGTGGAAGGTGTGAGGAGTGTAAGGGAGATGGCGAAATTGTTGTAGAAATGCAATTTATGGCCGATTTGAAGCTCACATGCGAAACTTGTCATGGCAAACGCTTCAATTCAGATGTGTTGGAGGTTATGTACAAAGGCAAGAACATTCACGATGTGTTGAATATGACTATCGATCAAGCGATGGAGTTTTTTGGAGCTTCTAAAGGAACTACAGAAAAGAAGATTGTTAAGCGAATGAAGCCACTCCAGGATGTCGGTCTCGGTTATATTAAGTTGGGACAGTCCTCATCAACACTTTCAGGAGGAGAGAGTCAACGTGTGAAGTTAGCCTTCTTTTTAGGCGAAGAGAAAACAGATTCAACTTTGTTTATTTTTGATGAACCCACAACTGGTCTTCACTTTCATGATATAAAAACATTATTGAATGCTTTTTATGCACTGCTTGACAGAGGGCACACCATCGTGATTATCGAGCACAATATGGATGTGATAAAGTGTGCTGACTACATCCTCGACTTAGGTCCTGGTGGAGGTGATAAGGGAGGCTATGTTGTGAGTAGTGGAACACCAGAAGAGGTGGTGAAATGTGAAGAGTCTTATACAGCGGGATATTTGAAAGAGAAGTTACAAGTATCTTAACTGAGGTGGTTTTGCAAAATAAGCGTGTTATTCTTTTTTCAAAATAAGCTTTAATTCAAAAAAGAATTAACTTTGTTTTGAAAAAGAAGAAATCAAGAGATTTTTAGTTCATAAAACTAACATTAAAGCAGAAAATAGTATTAAAACATAAACTTTTATTAGAAAAAATCATTATGAGTAAAAAGCCAGTATCTTTAATTATATTAGATGGTTGGGGAATCGGTAAAGATTATCCTGGAAATGCAGTTACACGCGGAAATACACCAGTATTTGACAAACTTATGCAGGAGAACCCAACCAGCACACTAGATGCAAGTGGTGAAGAAGTGGGTCTTCCAGCGGGACAGATGGGGAACTCAGAAGTAGGTCATATTAATATTGGAGCAGGAAGGGTGATTTATCAAGAACTTCCGCGCATCTCTAAAGCTATAGAAGATGGAAGCTTCTTCGAGAAAAAAGAATTTTTAGCTGCTATAGAAAATGCAAAAAACAACAACGGGAAAGTCCATCTTATGGGTTTAGTTTCAAATGGTGGCGTTCATAGTCATGTAGATCATTTATATGGCCTATTAGAACTTACGAAGAGACAGAGCCTAGAAGAAGTTTATGTTCATGCAATATTAGACGGAAGAGACGTACCACCTGCAATTG
>CAZXGV010000224.1:0-2621 GCA_964640575.1 uncultured Dysgonomonadaceae bacterium | reverse complement strand
CATTCATCATTCACCATTCATTATTCACCATTCATCATTAATAATTAACCATTAACCATTAACCATTAAAACTTCACCTCCCCATACATCCCAATCTTCAAATAGCCATCATTCTTCACCGTCACCTTCATCGCATACACCAAGTTGGCTCTTTCGTTCTTCGTCTGAATCGTTTTTGGAGTAAACTCCGACTTATCCGAAATCCATGTCACCACCCCTTCATACTCTTTCTTATTGCCACTCTCATCCCCTTGATCTACATACACCTGCACTTTGTCGTTCAGTTTCACCGACGATAATTGATCGTTGGTAACATACACGCGCAGCGTCATATCATCGATATTGGCAATTTTGAAAAGGGGAGTTCCCATATTTGCCAATTCACCCTCCTCGGCATATTTGTTGAGCACCGTTCCTGTTATCGGACTTGTTATGACAGACCGCTGCAACCGATCTTCCAGCTGCTCTATCTGAATATCCAATGCCGAACTTTGCGCAGTGATGTTTTGGCTACTTTTTTGCAAAGTAGATTGTGATGCAGCAAGCTGCTTTTCCAACACCTCAATCTGTCCGTTTATGTCGTCCAACTGCTTTTGTGTAGCAGCATTCGCCTTTATCAAATTGGTAGTACGTTGCTTCTCTCGTTGCAATGTGCGTATCTGCTCTTTTATAGAGGCAGTTTGAGCCGCTATGTTGGGTTGTTGGGCTCGAACACCCTTCACATTGGTGAGCAAATTCATTTTCTGCAGATAAAGTTGCGTGGTATCTATCAGTCCTATTCTTTCGCCCTTCTCAAGTTGTTGCCCTTCCATCAACACTAGTTGTTCAATTTTCCCAGCAGCTTCCGATGAGACAATTATCTCTGTAGCCTCAAACGAACCAGAAGCATCATAATCTTCGTTTTTGTTAGAACATGCTGATAGTAGCACAGTTGCTAACCCGATGTAAAGTAAAAATGTAGGTTTCATATTCTTTCAGTTGTTTCTATTAGTTGGTAGTATTCTTTAGTTTGTAAATCGAATTCAAGTGTTGTACTTCGTGCAGCAATTTGGCTTGCTTAGCCATTTCTAGTGCTGTCAACTCTTTCAGCATGTCAGACACAGTCATCGTTCCGTTTTCCACCTTTGCTTCGGCAGCATCCTTTATCTGTTGTTGCAAACGAATTATCTCTTCATCGTCTTCCATCGTTTTGCGGTATTTATCAATTTCGTTTTGCTGTTGCGATATCTGCATATTCAGATTGTGGAGGAATGTACTACGGTGTGTGTCGATGCTCAGTTTTTTCAACTCATTGCTCTTTATGCTGTTCTTCAGCGTATAGAAGTTACCAATATTCCACGATAGCTTCACACCACCAAGGAAGAACGCATCAAACTCATTTTGCAACATATTCAATCCCGGCTTGCCATAACCTCCTTGTGCAAAAGCACCTATCACGGGCATCACACCCGATTTTAGCCCCGAGGTTTGTGCATCAATGGTTGCCTCTTGTGCCTTAAATAAGTCTAACTCAGGGCGATTGATTGTTACCAACGAATTGCTACTTCGAATAGTAGGCTTCGTAAACTCTGTTTCGCTGCTCAATTCCGTTCCTGTCAGTGTCGACAACATCTGCAAATAGGCAGTTTGTGCCGATTCCATCTCTATGCGTTGCTGCTTTGCCTTCAGTTGCTCAATCTTCACAGCATTCAGGTCGCCCTCGTTGGCAATGCCATTCTCTACGTAGCTTGCCACCCTGTTGTGGTTGCGTTGCAGTTCATTTTCCAACACCGTTTGCAATTTCAATTGCTCTTGCATCAACAAAATGCCAAAGTAGAGCCCATTCACACGCTCTCGTAGTGTATATATCTCTGCCTCCAGTTGTTTCTTCTCTGCTTCAGCTCCAGCCTTTATCATCTCTTTGTTTGCCGCTATTTTGCCTCCGTCCCATAGTATCTGATTGGCTTGAGCTACCACCTGATATTGATCTTTGTCGGGCACAGGAATTTCCAATCCTGGCATATCCAGCGGAATAGTTATCACATCCGATTGATACGTAGCTCGCCCCTCCAACGACAGTTGTGGCAAGTAGGCTCTGTTGGCATTCGCCAATGTATACTCTTTTGTCTGTTCAATAATAGAAAATCGGGCAATGGCAGGATAGTTTTCCCTCGCCATGTTCTGACATTCATCCAGAGTCACTACTTGCGCTTTAGCTCCAATAGCCAATGCAAAGAGCACTCCTATCCACAATAACTTTCTCGTTTTCATAAGTCACTTATTTTAATGTATTCATTACCCAAGTAGGGATATGTTGTTTGCGTTCTGTAATGAAGTGGGCAAATTCAGCCTCTTTCACCAAACCTGAAGATACGAACAGCGGTTTCGACATAAATGGGAAGAGCGTCAAGCTCATCACGTTCATTATAAAATTGAAACTCGATGCTGTAAACCCTCTCTCCTTCAACTGATTTTCGATGACAGGCTGCGATAGAATCTCCGCATTTTGCTTTACTCTTTTTATTATAAACTCATTCGATTTTATTTCGCTCAATACAAAGAAAGGTAAGTCCTCATTCTCGAGCAGCATGTTGGTATAGTTTGTTACCAATGTCTCTATCTTCTCTTCCAACGATATTTCC
>CAZXGV010000223.1:0-2678 GCA_964640575.1 uncultured Dysgonomonadaceae bacterium | reverse complement strand
ACCCCATACCCCATACCCCATACCCCACACCTCACACCAAACTTTAAACCTTCATTGACAACGACTGTCAAAAGGGTAACAGCAATAAAAAAAGCAAAACAATGAAAACAATACATTCACTCGTACTCACCCTATCCCTTCTGTTGCTCCCTGCCGCATCCCATGCGCAAAGCTCACCAGAATCGAAAGCACTATTAGACAAAGTAAGTCAACTCTTCGAGCAGTCGGAAGGTGTGAAACTCTCTTTCATCCTATCGCCCGATAGTCCCGATGGAGGAGCCTTTGAGCCACAAGAAGGAATCGCTTTTGCGAAAGGAAACAAGTTTAAATTGGATATTCCTTTTTCTACCACTTGGTTTGATGGCATCACTCAATGGGTGTTGCTAAAAGATGCCAACGAGGTGAACATAAGCACCCCCACCCCACAAGAGTTAATCTCCATTAGCCCTTTAGCACTCCTCAACAGCTACAAAACCGATTATATCTTGAAAAAGCCTATCCGCACCACCTACAATGGGAAAGAGATGACAGAAATTGAGATGACGCCTATCGATAGTACCCACGAATTCCAATCACTCTCCATCGGCATTGACAACGAAACAAACAACGTGATGCTGGTGAGAGTCACCTCAAGAGATGGGACAAAAAATAAACTGAGTATTTCCGACTACACAAGCAACAATAAATACTCCAACGATTTGTTCACGTTTAACAAACACAACCATCCAGGTGTAGAAATCATAGACTTAAGATAATCAACTCTATCAACCTATCCATCAATAAAAACTATACTATTTTCATAGTTTGATTTTTCAGCGTATCTTTGCATAAAAGTAACAAAAAGCCGTTTTTGTACATAGTACGAAACAGCTTTATAAAATCATAGAGCAACTTATGAAAAAAAGAACGAGATGTCTGATCATTGGATCAGGACCCGCAGGCTACACAGCCGCCATTTATGCGGCACGTGCCAATTTAAGTCCCGTATTGTACGAAGGAATGCAACCAGGCGGTCAGTTGACCACCACAACCGAAGTAGAGAATTTTCCAGGTTATCCCGAGGGAGTAACTGGCACAGAGATGATGGAAGACCTGAAAAAGCAAGCCGAACGATATGGTACAGAAGTGGTGAGAGGAAGAGTGACAGCAGCCGACCTCTCGGTTAGCCCCAAGAAGGTAACTATCGACAATGAGTATGAAGTTGAAGCCGACACAATAATCATTAGCACGGGTGCAACAGCAAAATACCTGGGTCTCCCCGACGAAACAAAATACTCGGGCATGGGTGTATCGGCATGTGCTACATGCGATGGATTCTTCTACCGAAACAAGACAGTAGCAGTGGTAGGTGGTGGAGACACTGCTTGCGAAGAAGCATCTTACTTGTCTGGATTGGCATCAAAAGTATACATGATTGTGAGAAAAGACTACTTAAGAGCTTCTCAAATTATGCAAGATAGAGTGAAGAGCAACCCAAAAATCGAAATCTTGTTTGAGCACAATGCAGTAGGATTGTTTGGTGAGAATGGTGTGGAGGGTGCACACCTGTTGAAGCGGATGGGCGAAGAAGACGAAGAGAAAGTGGACATAGCAATCGATGGTTTCTTCTTGGCTATTGGGCACACACCCAACACGGAAATCTTCAAGGGTCAGTTGGATATGGACAAAGAAGGATATATACACACTAAGTTGCCCACTACAAAAACATCGGTCGAAGGGGTGTATGCAGCTGGCGACGTAGCCGACTCAATTTACCGCCAAGCTATTACATCTGCGGGGACGGGGTGTAAAGCAGCAATGGATGCTGAGAGGTATCTTTCGGAAAATAATTTGTAAGAAGTAGTTTTATAGATAAAAAAAGTGATATTAGTGAACCGCTCTCTTTTTATGAAGGAGGGCGGTTTTTTTGGCAGTCGATGTATTTGGGATGATGGTGTATTTGCGAGAAAATTCATGAATTTTCTCTACTACTGCACCATCCTGAAACAAAGATTAATCAAATAAAATCGGTCGCAAAATAATTACCGCAGTGCAAAAATCCTTTTTTTATAGATTACAAGTCGCAAAACAGCTTTTATTTAGATTTATTACGTTAAACACAATGCAAATAAGACAATATATTTTGCTAGTACAAAATAAAGTACTACTTTTGTACCACCAAAGAGAAATTATGAAAATGAAGATTAAATGAACACCCGTTCATTATTTTACTATTGTATTAGCGATTTAGAACAAGAGTAAAGAAACCAAGCTAAAAAAAAGGGAGCAACAACAACAAAATCAATTCAGATTTTCTGTATAGATACAACTGGTAACTGCCATTGCTATTGAACAATATAGCTTGTATTGGCGTTATATAGTTAACAACACTGTTAGACTACGGGCAATAAAAAAAGCCCCGATAACAGGCATCGAGGCTAACGTGCATTTCAGCACGAAAAATTAAGCTTCATTAGATACATTAGGCAGTCGCGTTTGTTTGGTAGACACAGCGACTGTCTTTTTTTTATCTAATTGACCCAAATCATCTTCGTCATCTGCCTCAACACTCATCATAGGATAAATCCTTTCTGTAGTGTAAGTAGACTCTGAAGGCTCTTCAGGATCGCCCTCAACAACAACTTCGTCGTCTTCGACAACTTCATTATCATTAAGCGCATTTTCGGCTTTATTTTTGT
>CAZXGV010000222.1:0-2679 GCA_964640575.1 uncultured Dysgonomonadaceae bacterium | reverse complement strand
TTATAACCAATCGGGTTGTAATTCATTGCATAAAATGTTGTAGATAATTAAAAATGAAAGCTGTAAAAATATATCAAGAAGTTTACTCAGAAGAGGGCAACGTTAGTTTCGGGATTTTCAGGATGGAAGACATTTACCTTGAACAAAACGGAGAGCCTGATGAACCACACAGACACGACTACTATACGGTTTTAATTGTGAAGAAAGCAAAAGGTGTGCACAAAATAGACTTCAACATCTACGAGTTTTCAAACAAGCAGATATTTTTTGTAGCTCCCGGCCAAGTGCATCAAGTGAATACAACCGAGAAACCTACCGGTTTTGCAATGACCTTTTCAAATCAGTTTTTAGTCAAAAATTCAATTCCATTATCGTTTATAGATAATCTGAACCTATTTCAAAACTATGGACAAAGTCCACCAATAATGCCAAATAAACAACAATTTGAAACCATAGAACACTATGCCAACCAAATTTTTGAACTCAATATCAGCAATGCAAACATGAGATGTTTGTCTATCAGTGCGTTTTTAAAACTTCTGCTTATAGAGTGTAACAATGTTTGCTGCATCAACCCCATTGAAATGGATGTAGATACTACTGGTTACAATCTAATAAGAGCTTTTAAGAAAGCAGTCGAGAAAGATTACAAGAAAGAACACTCCACCACCTATTATGCCAATATACTCTACGTTTCGCCCGACCATCTGAACCGCACATTTAAAGCAAAAACTGGTAAAACTGCAAAAGAGTATATTCAATCAAGAATAATAACCGAAGCAAAAAGATTGCTCTACTTTTCCAATTCAACAAACAAAGAAATTGCTTACGAATTGGGCTTTAGTGAGCCTGCCAACTTCAGTGCTTTTTTCAAAAGACACACACAATCATCACCTTTACACTTCAAGAAAAACGAGATTCAACAATGAATGTCGGATTTTCATACGCTTACTCCCCTTTTTCATATTCCACACTCCTTTTAATGGTCATATCTTTGCACCATACTTTTTAAGCAAAGTATAGGGACGCTAGAAAATTTATTATATACACACAACTTCGCAGGAGTTATAGGTGTAATTGTTGCCAAAACAATGAAGCCAACAGATAGTAAATTTACAGAAAAAGCAAACAATACTTTGAATCAATAAATAGGAGAATATAATTTATCAAAATTAAGGAGAGAACAATGAAAACAATAATTCACAGAGCAGAAACAAGAGGTCACGCCAATCATGGTTGGTTAAATTCGCACCATACATTTAGCTTCGCTAACTATTACGACAGAGAAAGAATGAACTTTGGTGTATTGCGCGTATTGAATGACGATACAGTAGAGGCAGGAATGGGTTTTGGAACTCATCCACACGACAATATGGAAATCATATCCATCCCCTTGGAGGGCGATTTAGAACATAAAGACAGCATGGGCAATGTAGCCGTAATTAAAGAAGGAGATGTACAAGTAATGAGTGCTGGAACAGGTATTACACATTCGGAATACAATAAAAACAAAGATAGATTAGTTAAGTTTCTTCAGATTTGGGTATTTCCAAATAAAAGAAGTGTAACACCCAGATACGATCAGATTTCCTTGAAAAACATCTCAAAAGAGAATGAGTTTTATCAAATACTATCGCCTTACAAAGGAGAACAAGGTGTGTGGATTCATCAAGATGCTTGGTTTCATTTAGGAAACTTCGAACAAGGAAAATCTGACAACTACAAAATCAGGAAAGAGGGAAATGGCGTGTATGCTTTTGTTATTGATGGAGAGGTAGAGATAAATGATGAAAAACTATACAAGCGAGACGGGATGGGTATTTGGGATACAGACGCCATTAGTGTGAAAGCATCAGAAAATGCTCGTGTACTTTTGATGGAAGTGCCAATGGCTCTATAATTGAGTTGTTGCAAGTAAAAATACAATTGAATATTTGTAAAACAAAAAATATAAAACAAAAAATGAAAAAAAGTTTAAGGGATGCAATTAAAGATAGACGCACCTATTATCAACTACAAAACACTTCACCAGTTTCTGACAAGGAGATACAATCAATCATCGAGCATATATTACTTTATGCTCCCTCAGCATTCAATTCACAATCTGCACGAATGGTCCTTTTGCTCGGAGATAATCACATAAAAATGTGGGAGATTACAAAAGAGGAACTGAAGAAGGTGAGCAAATCTGAAGAAGGATTTAAAGTAACCGAAGAGAAAGTAAATTCATCTTTTGCTTCAGGATACGGAACAATTCTATTTTTTGAAGACAAAGCAGTAATAAAAAACCTGCAAAGTGATTTTCCTACTATGGCAGAAAAGTTTACGCAATGGAGCGAGCACTCTTCTGGTATTGTTCAAATATTAACTTGGATAGGGTTGGAGAGCGTGGGCTTTGGTGCATCGCTTCAACACTACAATCCTTTAATTGACGAAGCTGTAAAAAAAGAGTGGAATCTAAGCCAAGATTGGGAGTTGGTTGCTCAAATGCCTTTTGGAGAACCAGCGGGCAAGCCAGTTGAAAAAGAGCATGTGTCATTGGAAGAGAGATTGGTAGTAATTAAATAAGATTTTATTAAATACAAGTTATTATAAAAGGAGACGCTTGAATAGGGCGTCTCTTTTTAATCAGCCAAGCTCCCTTCATTTTTAATCATTTCATCATGGTGCCACTACTCC
>CAZXGV010000221.1:0-2686 GCA_964640575.1 uncultured Dysgonomonadaceae bacterium | reverse complement strand
AAACAGTATGCGCATTAGAATCTCAATGCAGCATTTAGCTTCGTTTCTTTGTTAGGTAAGTTTTCTTGCTCTACTAAGAACACTTTACCACCCTTTAGAAATGTTTTGCGCGCAGCCATGTCTAACAAACAAACATCCATAGTTTTTTTAGTTTCGTGTCTCTCCACCTCCGCTTTTTCGGGTGTATAGGTTCCCCACACATGTTCTCCTCTTGAAACAAACAGGGTGCTTATCCTTCCATGATCAGCTGCTATAACCGTCTCTTTCAAATCCGAAACTTGCGGGATGTTGCCATCAATCAAAGCCTCTTTCTTATCCAACTTCACTTCATCGAAATAAGGTTGCAATAGCTCCTTTGCTCGCTCGTGTAAAACTTTGGGTGTCTCTTTCTCGAAATTACCTGATAGAAACTCTGGATATATGTTTTTGTAAGACGAATATTCTTTGAAGTGCCCAAAAGTAGATTCAACGGATGCTATCACAAGCGGTTCTCCATCGAGTCCAATAGTGTTGGTGAGAGCCCTGTTAATATCTTCCAAATAAAGTCTCCACTCTTTATCTTCGATGTCAGCTTCGCCTTTTCCATACGAATACGCTTCTCCACCTATTCCTCTACTTCCCACACTGCGGATATTTACGGTCTGCGATTTTGTATCCTTCCCTAATAAATCTTTAAAAGAAGAAGGAAAGTCATCGCCAGTATCTACTTCAGTAATTTCTTGCTGTGTAGCTTCAAAAAGTCTGTTCTTGTTCTGACTAAGTGTGAAGATATAGAACGAATCCTTCTTATTGAAAAACTGAAGCAAGGGCAAAAGATGAAATATATGGGAGACAATTGAAAACTCTTCCACCTCAATTGGCAAGGTATAATATTCGAAACTCGATTTACATCTAAAAATAGCCAATGATTCCCGCAAATTTCTGAATAGCGTTGAATCCTCCAACATACCATTAATTGGTTTCAAGAAGTCTTCTATTTCGCGCGGTTTCAAGCCCAGTGCTTCAAGTTCTTTCTCTGTCTCTTGCACATGATTCTTCAATCTCACCATGCTTTTGTTTCTATTGTCGCCTGCCTGTTGGGTAGGAATATAAATAGAAACAGCGTAATCACTATGTACTTCTGAAAGTGTTTCAAATTTCGTTCTATTGAATGTTGTCATATAATGTTGTTAAGTTTATTCTTATTCGTCAAACACATCTCTTTTGAATTTATCTAAGTTAATGTGTTGTTAGAACATGAAAGTTTTACGGCATTATTACCTCTATGTATGGTTCTGATGTAAGGGAAGGGTAGAAATGAATTTTCCTTATCGTTCTTGTCCCTCCTGTTACAAGTCTGCAATATAAAACGCAGTTCTTATGATGCATTTGTCCGATGACAATAAATACATACTATGATACCACTACAACAAGTATCAACGTATCATTGTTCTTATCCAAATGGCGAAAAGAACTACTTCGGTATGATTGTGATTGATCGTAATGTTATTGTTAGTTACATTCACAGTACCGACTCTTAATATACTCAAAATAAGGGACAAACACAAGTACAGAAGTGGATATGTAGTATTTGTGGTTGAATGATTGGATATGTGATGGATGGATGATTGTATGAAACGTAGTGATTGTTTTTGGATAGAGTAATCAATCAAATATAATAGCAAGAGGGATTATTTTAAACGAAAAGCACCCATTTTAGAATGCAAGCGACTTCCTGTCGACAAAGTGTGTCCTTGCATCGCTTCATGCCTACCTATTGCAGACAATATGCAGTTGTGCAGATAAATTCTTTTCCGCTGGTGTGCGCTTTAGCAACACATTTATTACACATGAGAGCGAAATGCTTGTTGCACCCTGTGGCGATACAAGTTGTAGTGCGCTCTCACATCAAATATTTTATCTGATATTAAATGGGGAAACCCTCGCCATTATCAAATTCACCTGGAATTGGCATCTTCCCGCGCTTCCATGTTTCGTTTACCTGTCTCTCATAGTCGTCACCATACTTATCTTTTTCAATCCAAAACGACTTATGTAAATAATTAAAATCTATGGTATAGTCTATTCTATTGGAAACGCCAACAAGTGAACTATTCACATGGTGCGAAATAACCTCAACCAATACGTCTGGCGAATCTATTATAACAACTCCCTGACTGGTAATTACGGCGCCTACATCCGTGGCTACAAATATAGTGTAAGACGCATTGGGACTCACTACCATAAAAGTTCCAGGATAAACTTTCTTCTCTTTCCCATCAGCATCCACAATGGTTCTCTCCAGAGACCACACCCCTACAAATCGCTCTATAGGATTCACCCAATCTGGAGTTCTAACAGTATCTAATTTCTGTAATAATATAGGTCTGTCGGTTGGTTTTATAATCTTGGTATCATTGTCTTGGGCAACTAATGCACCACACATTACCATGCTAATGATAAAACAGAGGCTTACGACTATTTTTTTCATATCATTTTTAAATTATAGGGTTATGTTATTCTATAACTGATGCAACTATTTCACATCAGTAGCTAAAGATATACATTTTTTGAGACATATCAAAGCTAAAAGTGTTATTTTTTATAGAATTATCACACTATATGTTTGCTATTTATCAAAAACATACATTAATCACAATCGAAACAAGAGGAAAGTCTTGCCCGTGATTTATAAATTAGCCATTTA
>CAZXGV010000220.1:0-2694 GCA_964640575.1 uncultured Dysgonomonadaceae bacterium | reverse complement strand
CACTTATCACTTATTGACTTACCACTTATTTTACTATTAACTAATTATAAAAATAATATCCACAAATGAAAAAAAACATTCTTTTAGCTCTACTGCTAACCTACACAACATCGGCGAGCATATTCGCTGCAAAAGTTGACACACTCAATGTTCACAGTCCATCGATGAACAAAGAAATCCCTGTGATAGTAATCACCCCTGAGTCATACAACAATCAAACCCAACTTCCTGTGGTGTATCTTCTGCATGGATATAGTGGAAACTATAGTAACTGGGGAGGGTCGGACGATGCAAAAATGATGGCTGATCAATACGATTTCATCATTGTATGTCCCGATGGAGACTACTCAAGTTGGTATTTCGACAGCCCCATGGACAGCACATCGCGCTTCGAGACATTTGTCGCCAAAGAGTTGGTAGCATGGACCGACAAAAACTACAAAACCATTGCACAACGTGAAGCACGAGCCATCAGCGGACTGAGCATGGGTGGTCACGGTGCACTCTATTTGGCATTCCGCAATCAAGATGTATATGGTGCTTGTGGAAGCATGAGCGGTGGTGTGGACATTCGTCCATTTCCCGAACGATGGGAGATAAAAAAACATTTGGGCGAGCAAAAAGAGCATCCCGACAATTGGAACAAACACACTGTGCTAAATTTGTTGCACCTACTCACACCCGATGCACTGGAAATTAGTATCGATTGTGGTGTAGATGATTTTTTCTACGACGTGAATGTGCGACTGCACGAGGAGATGACCTATCGCAACATTCCCCACACTTTTATTTCGAGACCGGGCAAACACAATTGGGACTTCTGGAAGACATCTGTGAAGTATCACTCCCTGTTTTTTGCCGATTACTTTAATAAATCACTTGAACAATGATAAAAAGAACATTTTTTACAACCGTTGCCCTGTTCGTGACACTGCTATTAGTGGGACAGACGAATGTAAAGCCATTTAAGTTTGCATTGATAACCGACACACACATCGGCAGCCCCAACAACAACGAAGATTTGCAGCGAACGGTGGATGACATCAACCAAAACATGCCCGAAATTGAGTTTGCAATCGTATCGGGCGACGTAACCGAGTTTGGATCGGACAAAGAATTGACTATTGCCAAAAACATTTTAGACCAACTGAATGTACCCACTTACGTCATTCCTGGCAATCACGACTCCAATTGGTCGGAAAGTGGTACAAATAGTTTCTTGACAATATTTGGCACAGAAACTTTCGGGTTTGAGCACAATGGATATAAGTTTTTCGGTTTGCCATCGGGTCCTAACATGCGCATGAGCCCTGGACAGATTCCAAGGGAAGGAATCACATGGTTCAACGAACAATTGGAGCAAACAGACAAGGAAACCCCAATTATATTTGTAAATCATTATCCCATGGACAATAGCCTCAACAATTGGTTTGAGGTGATGGATGCGCTGAAGCCTTATAACGTGAAAGCAATGTTGTGCGGACATGGTCATAATAACCGTGCTTATAACTTCGAGGGAATCAATGCCGCCATGTTGCGCTCCAATTTACGGGCAAAAGAGGAGTATGGAGGTTATAATGTTGTGTCTATTACGCAAGATTCAATCCTATTTCAAGAACGAGTTGTGTCGGGCAAGACTCTTGCTCCATGGCTCAGCTATTCTACAGAGGGTCGCCCACAATGGGACGAGAATCCTCCACGACCAGACTACAGCATCAACGACAATCATGCTCACGTGAAAGAAGTTTGGGCAGTACAAGAAAATGGCGATATGGGTGGCGGCATGGCACTCATCAAAAACGATTTGATTTACACCACCACCAAAGGAGAGGTGAAAAAAGTGGATGCCCGAACAGGCAAAAACAGATGGAGCTACCAAACGAATGGCAAAATATACTCAACACCCACAGTGTGCAACAAGGTTGTGTGGGTGTCATCGACTGATAAGAACTTGTATGGTTTGCGATTGAAGAATGGTAAGCCTCTCTTCTCTCTACCGAATGAACGGTCTGTGGTGGCATCGCCTGTTTGCGACAACAACTTGGTGATAGTTCCAGGCACAGATGGCAAGTGCAAAGCGTGGAATCGTAAAAGTGGACAAGAGGTGTGGCAGTTCGACGAGATAGAGAACTTCACGCTCACTCGTCCCTTGGTAAAAGATGGAATTGTATTCTTTGGCAGTTGGGGAAATGAGTTCTACGCCCTCAATACAAAGACAGGCAACTTGAAATGGAAATGGTATAACGGACAAAACAATCGCATGTTTTCGCCCGCACAAGTAGTCCCCATCATTACTCATAACAAAGTATTCTTAGCTTCGCCCGATCGCTATATGACTGTGTTGGACGAAGAGACAGGAGCAGTGATTTGGCGACACAACGATTTAGAGAATCGTGTACGTGAATCAATCGGTGTGTCGGAAGATGGAAACACAGTGTATGCGAAAACAATGGATGGCGACATCCTAGCAATTGATGCTACCGTGAACGAACGGAAGATAAAATGGATATCGTCGGGCGAAGATATGGGCTATGAACTTGCCCCCACTCCAGTGGTTGAGAAGAATGGTGTGGTATATGCACCTACCGACAAAGGCTTGATTTATGCATACAGTGCTACTGATGGCAGTTTCTTGTGGAAATATCGCATTGCAACGGGATTAATCAATATGATATTGCCAACCGATGCTAATGA
>CAZXGV010000219.1:0-2704 GCA_964640575.1 uncultured Dysgonomonadaceae bacterium | reverse complement strand
ATTCCACTGGGTGAATGTTGCGTTAGCGAAATCATTCTTTTTTATTGTAGCATATCTTTCTAATATACTTATTGCTAATTCTTCTGCTTCGCAGCACACCGATTTGGAAATCGGCCGAGCGGCTGGATATCCGCGCCAGTGTGCGCGGTTTTATAGCAGTATATATACTGTGCTCTTTTGCTCCGATAGGAGCATAATCTTTGTAGCTTGGTTTATCTTATTGGTAATATGAACTCCGTTAGGAGTGGCACAGTTTGGGGCTGGCGCTGGTCTCCCGATCAGTGCCTCCACCGATACAAATCCTTACAATGTTATTTGCTCTTGTTGCAGCACTTCTTCAGGATCCAATAGTTTATTGTTTTTTTTGTATAAATTGTTTTGCAGCACAACACTACAAGTAGGAGCAAGTGGAGCATCTCTCTTCTTCTTGACAGTAGTTGTATATTCCTCTTCTGTTGGGTAATGCTCATTGTTACTGCTTTCTGCAACGTTTTCAACTTCACTCTCATCCTGCTCACTAACTGTTTCCTCCTGTTTGTCGGCTGACTTTTTCTTGCTGTTGGCTTCTCTCACATAAATCGACCTTTGATACATCTTGGAGAGTTGATTCAAGTTGTCAATCAATGGCGCGAAGTCAATACCACTTTCTGCATTATCTTCTGCCAAATCAGCGTTAGAAATCGCGCTCATCAACTGCTCCACTTCTATCACCTTAAAAAGATTGTCGATAATAGTAAACAGGCTTTTAATGATACTTTTACTGGAAGTCTTTGAACGTTGCGAAAGCAACTCTACTCTTCGTTTTTGTGCATCAATATACCTCTTGTATGCCAATTGAATAGTAGCCATTTCGTCCAACAAATTGAACTCGTTTAGCGTATCTACAAAATCATCGTTGTTCTCTTGCAAATCGAGAAACCCAGCTATCTTTTGGTTCAACTCTGTGTCATTTCTGCATTTGTCTAAATACCGAAGGTGTTTATTGATAGCATTTTCGATGACATGCAAGTCCAACTCATGGTTAGCATTGGCAACCATTTTCACATTAAGTTTAAACAGACTGATTGTTAGTTTCATGTCGCTTTTCAACCTATCCACTTTCAATCTTTGGGTGTCAACACCATAGTTTAAGCGAAGAGTCTCTATGTCATTCTCTTTCGCTAACAGTATATTAAAGATTTTCTCGATTGATGTGGATTTTGTACTGTACCCTTGTACAATACTGATAATCTTCTCGGCATAATCTGCCATTTCAGATTTTAGCATTCTTGAATAGGGAACTCTTTTTATTCCCTCACCAAATAATGTGTCCATACTTGATTGATTTGTGTACTATCTTGTTTTTCAAGGTGTTTCAACGTCATGCGTTAGGTATTAGAAAGACAGTCAAGTACTGTTAATAAAAAAAGAATTAGAATAAGGTTTGATTAACCTATTTATGGTGTAAAGATACGAAATTATGTTGGGATATCTGCAATGTTTTAGACGAATTTTCTCGTTTGTAGATAAGTTTTTATTCAACACCTACATCCCTTAATATCAACACGGTGTAATCTTTAAAATGTGGCAACTTGCATCACTTTCTTCACAATTTGAAAGCTATGCTGTGTGGGTGTAGTAATTTGTTGATTGTTAGTGGTATATGTTAGCGAAACATGTTATATCTAGGAGTCAACACCCTGTTACACCCAAAACCTATATTATTAGTCCCTTATAAAAGACCATTTCAATTCATCTTTCCATCCACAATTGCTCAATAAATTTTTTCCAAACATTTCTTCCATGGAAGATTTTGGAGTCAGTGCCTGAAAATGAAATCTTCGACCGAAGATTTTGCAAACAAGAGAAGAAAATCGCATCTACCGCAGTTTTTCGGAAAAACAAGAGCTGAAATTTGAACCCACCTTGGAAAATTGCTCAAAAGTGAGAAGAAAATCAAATCTTTGGCGGAAAAATAGACGAAACAGAGCAATAAGTTCAATTTTCATCCAATCTTTGTTCATTCATCTCCCTAAAATTGAATTTACTTCGAACAAAAGCAGAATTATGCTTTTCTAAACATTTCTTCAATGGAAGATTCCATTTTCGGCTCTTGACACTCCAATCTTCGACAGAAGATTTGATTTTTGTCTCTTTTTCTGTCCCCTCTCTTGCTAATGTGTGAGGAAGAGCTCTTTGTGCGTCAATTTTATAGAGAGGATGAAACATTCAACTAATATGTGCTCCATACTCTCTGTTGGGCACAAAAATCAACAGATGTTTCTCGAATATTATTCGGAAGATGATAAAAACGACTGTTTGGGAAGCAGTCTTTCTTGGTAGTTGCCGTTATCAAATGTTTGTTGCAGAAAACTTCGGGGGAGAAATGTAGGGTGAGGGTGGGGTGGAGGTAAAAACCATCCTGCCCTTAGTTTGCAACAAGGAGTTAGTGGTCAATTGTTTATAACAATAAGCTCTATAACTCCCCACTATGGTGCAGTTCTATACACATTCATTTGCGTTAAAAACACTGAACCATATACCCCTCGTTCGGAAACGAGGGGGAGTAAGTATTCCTTTTATTCTCTTTTTATAACAAATATTCGTATTTTGGAAATTTGAAGGATTTTGTTTTGTATATTTGAAGTTATTTTAAATAATCTTCTTGAAGACCGTGTTGATTTTGAAACTATGAAGAATAAAATATACTCTAACGAGGAGTTGA
>CAZXGV010000218.1:0-2782 GCA_964640575.1 uncultured Dysgonomonadaceae bacterium | reverse complement strand
TTCACAGGGTGAATGCTGCGAAGCAGAAAGAGTTTATTGAGGAGTTGTTAGTCCAGTCTTTGCTATTATAGCTCTACCCTGTCTTACAGCAATCCCATCTCCTTCACTTCCTTCTCCAAATCTATGTTTTCGGTGAAATGAATAGTATGGAATCCCATTTTACGAGCACTTTCAATGTTATGGATGTTGTCGTCTATAAACAACGACTCGTTGGCTTTTAGGTTATATCTGTCCAAGAGTACTTGGTATAATTTGGGGTCGGGTTTAATCAATTTCTCATCACCCGACACTACTATACCATCTAGGAGCTTAAAGAAATCATATTTTTCATAGGCAATCGTAATAGTCTCTGCCGACCAATTGGTCAAACCGTATATAGGATAATGTAGTTTCAGCATTTCCAAAACTCGTTCGCTTTGCTTGATAACACCATTCAGCATTTCCTCCCATCTGCCATAATAATATCCAATAAGCTCTTTGTATTCTGGATGTTTCTTTTGCAACAACTCTGTGCCCTCAGCCAATGAACGACCTGCATCCTGTTGGATATTCCATTCGGCAGAGCAGATGTTGTCAAGAAAATGATTCATCTCTTTTTCACTTTCAAACTCTTTTCTGTATAGGTAGACGGGATTCCAATCAACTAGAACGCCCCCGAAATCGAAGATGATGTTTTTAATTTTGCTCATGTTTTTATATTATTTAGTCTTCTACAAAGATAAGGAATAGAGAGAGTTTCGCAAAATATCAAAAACTCTGTGCTTATAATCAGAGAATCATTATCTTTGCACCATAAAAATAAGAGGAATCAATTGATGAATACAACAAACAATTTTCAAATGGTGGCCAAAACGATGGCCGAACTTGAAGATGTACTTGCCGAAGAGTTAATAGAATTAGGTGCTCAAGATGTGGAGAAGGGTAACCGCATGGTCTCTTTCACAGGAGACAACGCCCTGCTTTACAAAGCCAATTTGCATTGTCGCACAGCACTGCGCATTTTAAAACCCATTCATACCTTTGTGGCTAACAATGCTGATGAAGTGTATGAAGAGATTAAAAAAATAAACTGGGACAAATACTTAACCCTCGACAAAACATTTTTGATTGATTCAGTTGTTTTTTCACACATATTCCGGCACTCCAAATTTGTCTCCTATCGTGTGAAGGATGGAATTGCAGATTACTTTTCAGAGAAATATGGAAAGCGCCCATCCGTTAGTGTTACCAATCCCGATATTGTTTTAAATATTCACATAGCACACAATAAGTGCACGCTCTCTCTCGATAGTTCGGGCGAGTCGTTGCACATGCGAGGGTATCGTATTGGTCAAACTGATGCGCCCCTGAATGAGGTGTTGGCTGCGGGGATGATTCTTAAATCAGGTTGGCGGGGCGAGAGTAATTTCATCGACCCAATGTGTGGCTCGGGCACGTTGCTTATTGAGGCTGCAATGATTGCCCTCAACATACCACCAGGCATTCACAAAGAGGGCTTTGCTTTTGAAAAGTGGCCCGACTTCGATAGTGAATTGTTTAGCGATATCTATAACGATGATAGTGGTGCTAAAACATTCGACCATAAGATAATTGGCACAGATATATCAGGAAAAGCCATAGCAATAGCGGAGAGGAATATAAAGAATGCTGGATTAAAAAATGAGATAACTTTAGAGATGAAACCATTTCAGCAATATACCGAGGCACCACAGCCTCCAGGTGTGTTGATGATGAATCCTCCTTATGGCGAGCGTATAAAGATAAAGGATATTGAAGCCTTGTACAATATGATAGGCGAGCGATTGAAACATGTATTTACTGGATACGACATTTATGTACTCAGTTATAAAAAGGAGAATTTCGATGGAATAGGGTTGAAGCCTTCCAAACGCTTTTTCCTTTTCAATGGTCCGTTGGAATGTGAGATGCGTCATTACGAGATATTCGAAGGCAAACGCGACGATCGCCCAAAAGATGCCACTTCTACCCGAAGATACGACCGGGACAGTCGCCCTGTTGGTGAAAACAAACGAGAGTTTAAGCAAGAGTTTACTCCTCGACGTAGTGATAGAAGCAGAGATAGTCGCGATAGAGATAGTTTCAGGAGCAGAGAGGGAGGTCAAAGTCGCGATAGAGGAGGTTATAGAGATAGTAGGGACAGTGATAGAGGTGCTGACCGTAGAGGTGGTTTTAGGGAGAGAGATAGAAGTTTTGGTGGAGACCGATCCAGAGGCGGTGGCGATAGAGTGGATAGACCACGAAGAGAGCACAGACCATACAACCGCAAGGATGTTATATTTGATGATGCTACCAATCGTCCAGTATTCAGAAAGAGGGATGCGGATGAGCAACCAAAAGAAAAGCTTTTCGACTTAAAGAAGAGAAAAAGTGAAGACCTTAGCAAAGGTCGCGGTGCAGAGCGAAGAGTAAACAAAGTTTTTATTGCACGTAAGCGCCCCACAAAGAAAAAAGACTCAGACTCTGATGAAAGCAAGAAGAGTGATAAAGAGTAATTATCTGATTATTTTGAAATAACGGGTGCAACTCTCATGAAAATGAGACAAACACTCCCACTGGCGAGGCTATCTGTAAAGGGTGGTCTCGTCTTTTGTTTTTTGTTTAACTAGGATTCGGAAAATTTGTTCAGCTGGCGCAAGCCCAATGTCATTAAGTTAACTAATTCTATACTGCATCTCCGCTGTTTCACGCTATCAGCCAGAGATTACTATTGATGGATATTTGTGAATATAAATTAGTTCTGGTTGATAATATTACTCAAAAA
>CAZXGV010000217.1:0-2791 GCA_964640575.1 uncultured Dysgonomonadaceae bacterium | reverse complement strand
TAAAACAATGAAAAAAACGTCTTGATATCAATACTTTGTTGCATAAAGTAGTTCTATAGCTTATTGAACTATATTTATAGCACACTGTTATCAGTGTGGTGACTTTGAAAAAGTGTTGAAAAACACCATCAATAAAATGATTTGTCTTTGCCAAAAACAGATAGACCATACACCTAAATTAGAAAAGCAATTTAAATAATAAGAACAATGGATACATTTCCATCATGCCCCATATCAAACAAAAGAATAGATGAACAAATAGCACGACTAAACGGATTTTTCACCTTTTTGTTAGTGACACTTTTTATAATTACACGCCTATGGTATATTCCAGCTTTTTTGACATTCGATTTTCTGATGCGCGGCACCAATCTTTCAAAGATGAGTCCGCTTAGTTTTTTATCGCGCAGAATTGCACAATCATTTTCGATAAAGAAAAAGCTTATTAACGCAGGTCCCAAGATATTTGCTGCACGTATTGGTCTGGTAGTTAGTGCCGCAATTTTTATTTTTACGCTTATTGGACTGAATAGTTCAACACTAATTTTAGCTGGAATATTAGCACTCTTTTCATTCCTAGAAACAGCATTTGGGTTTTGTGTTGCATGTGAAATATACCCTCATGTCAATAGGTTACTGTATAAACAACGAACATAAGAAAGTGATAAGTATAGTGAGAGAATTTATCTTGATAGTAGAATATGCAGTTAAGTTGCTGCTTGTTGGTTAAAGATGAATCAAGACAAAAGTTGTGATTCGGAGCTTATTCTCAATGATAGCACCGCCTTTGTTAATCGCCATGTGCTCGTATAACACATAAAGCATCATACGCTTTACACTTTATCGCTGGCAGTATTCTTCATAATAATTAATCGATCCGTTAGCTCTTCTATCGTCAACGCATATCTTTTTGCAATAAACTCTATTGTTTTCTGGGTATAAATAAAAACGTGCGTTGGGTCGTTCCTATAGTACCAATCAGTAAAATCTATTTTCTTGTTGTACAGATGAGTCATTATATAGAGTCTTCCTCCAGGTTTCAAAAGATGTAACAATTTTTCTATTTCTTGCTTTGGTTCATAAAAATGCTCAAACACTTCACAACAAAAAATATAATCGTAAGAATAATTGAGGTAATCTTCGTCGGGATGAAAATAAGGATCGTATAGTTTTACTTGATACCCTTGGTCTTTCAGTTGTTTCGATATTACAGGTCCCGTTCCACTACCATAGTCTAACCCTAGCTGCTCTGCATTGTGGTTTTCCAAAATTGAATTGGTTATTGGTGAAGTAAAGTTTTGATATCCTTCATCAAAAACATCGTTATCATGCTCTTTATACCTCTCCTTCTCTTCCTTCCTATTTAGATAATACTTTTCATCTTTCACATAGGCACCACACGTGTTACAAATGAAGTAATATTCATCTGCCATTTTATCTAAAACAGTATCACAAAGAGTACATTTCATGTTAGATTGTAATTGGTAAATACAAGGCAACGCAATTCACTCAAACATACATAAATTTACTGTTTTTCAATCTTTTTTCTCCATCCATTCGATAAGCAACAAGCTTTCCGCCTTTTGCTACGCTGTAATCTAAACAACAAATATTTCTCTTGTAAAGTGTTGGTTCTCCTTCTCGCCAATAATGCCCAAAGAATACATTTTTGCTCGTATCTTTATAAAAATCTTGCGATTCTAATTCTGACAGTTCAATCGGATGATTGGGTAAAGTATCAATCGGATCCACACTTATAGACTTGTACGTCATCTCAGCTGGATTTTCCCACCATTTTATCCTAAATTCCGTTCTTTCTGTTCCGTCTTTATCAGTAAAGAAGAGCCTTTCGGGCATTTTCATCTCTTTCCCTTTCAGCGTTTCATCTATCGCCTTATTCAATTTTGAACCTTTCTCGACCGATTCGAAAATCAAATCGTCAGTCAATTTGTTGTTGATCAATGTTTGCTTTAAATAGTCAATGTTTTTGTCGTCCCAACAAGCATGAACAGCTCTAAAAAAGTTTGTTTCATAATAAAGAGGTAAAGTTTTAAACCAATCCAGGTATTCTTCATACTCACTTTGTCGGTTTTGAAATTGCCGAAGAGTTTCATAGTGCTGAATGATATTATTGATGAGATGTTTCCTCAGATGTCCACCCTCCGTTTCTTGGAAGTGAAAGCAGAGTGCATTGTATTCGTGATTACCCATCAGAGCAATAGCATTGTCGCTGTCCACCATTGCCTTAACAATTTGAAGTGTTTTCCTAATTTTAGGTCCTCTATCAATGTAATCGCCTACAAACAAAACTTTACGAGTTGGATGAGCATATACTCCGTTCTTTTTTGCATACCCCAATTTCAGAAGAAGCTCTTCCAGCTTGTCTGCATGCCCATGAATATCTCCAATAAGGTCTATCATATTTTTGTTGGCTATTTACTATTTCAATTCACGAACTATCTAACCACTAAATATACAAAAACTTTAACTAATACAAATCCTCCTCTTTGTACAACCATACTTTTACGGGATGTTTTTCAACTTAACACACGCTAAATCCTTCTAACGCCAACCTCTTTTTCAAAAAATATCAATACAATCTCCTTTAAAAAACAACTCCTTCAGCTAACCAAACTTCCTCTCCCTCATTTTTTATTCCTCCATCCAAACACAACATCCATCTAAATAAAAAGCATTTGAGCCAAAAGAGCCAAATCACCTATCAATAAAAAATATTAGAACTTTTGTAGGATACGAAAGTACAAATAAAAGATATTGGGACTTTTGTAGG
>CAZXGV010000216.1:0-2793 GCA_964640575.1 uncultured Dysgonomonadaceae bacterium | reverse complement strand
ATTGCTTCACCAAATGCTGCGCTTGAGCCAGCGCCATTCCATAACCAGGCACAATTATTACCGATTTGGCGGAAGCCAACACATCTGCTGCTGTTTTTTTCTTTGTTATAGATGGATCTGTTTTTTCAGCTTTCACTTCAGAGGGTGCAGTTTGCTCTTTTGTTTCTACTTTCTGTTTTTTTGCGGAGGTTTTTCCTGTCAAAATATCGATTAAGTTTCGATTCATCGCCCTACACATTATTTGTGTGAGTAGCAATCCCGAAGCGCCCACAATTCCACCCACTGCCACCAACAAGATGTGTCCGATAGCCATTCCTGCCACTGCACCCGCCACTCCACTAAGGGAGTTGAGCAACGAGATAGTGATGGGCATATCTGCACCCCCCACTCTGATGGCAAACACATATCCAAAAGAGGCACTAAAGAGTATGGCAAAAAGCAGAATAAAATAGGGATTGGATATAATGGGAACTGTCGTTCCTATAAAAAGGGCTAACAAAACAGCCACTACCGAGCCTAAAAGCGTAAACTTGGTAACAGCACCATGGTTTTTCCAAACAATCGGTTTCTGTGGTAATATTCGGTGCAACTTGCCTGCAGCAATCAAACTACCCACCAATGTAATCAACCCAATCACCAACGCCAAAGAGGCAGTAACATTCGAAAACATAAAGTATTCCGTTTGAGCATTACCAACACCCAACAAAGAGAGTGCTCCCACTATTGCTGATGCTGCGCCCCCCACTCCATTGAGCAAGGCAACCATTTGAGGCATTTGAATCATCTTCACTCGGCTATACATAACAAAGCCAATGAGCAAACCGATAGCCATAAAAACATAGATGGAGGTTACACCCACTATCTCGTAATACACTAACGTGACCACAACCCCAGCAAGTATACTAAACGCACTGAGCAAATTACCACTCGCTGCTGTTTTCACTTTACTCATCATCGAGATACCAGCAATCACTAACACAGCCAATACCGCACAAATTATATAATATAGGTTTAGACTCATTTCCCAGTCGTTTTTTTCTTGTTAAACATGCGAAGCATTCTGTGTGTGACTCCAAAACCACCCATCACATTGATTGCAGCTAAAATAATAGCTATTCCTCCCACAATTTGACCAATGACAGACTCGCCATTTATAAAAGCTATACCCACTGCCACCATTGCCCCTAAAATGGAGATGCCCGACAGTGCATTCATACCCGACATGAGCGGAGTGTGAAGAAGGCTGGGCACTTGTCTTATAATGAAATAGCCGACCACAGTAGAGAGTATAAAAATGAGAACTAAGATAAAAGGATTCATAGTGTATGTTGATTTGTAATAAAAAAAAGCTGTTCCAATAATCAGTTCAATCATCAAAACAGCTATATGACTTATAAAAACAAACTGTTTCAGTTAGTTGAGACCCATTGCTTCTTTTGTACCTTCGTGCACGATTTCTCCATCGTAAGTAACTAAAATGGAACGAACAATTTCATCGTGAGTGTCCAATTTCAAGCCTCCCTCTTTGGTGAGATACTTCACTAAGTTATAGACATTGTTGGCAAACATCCACGTAGAGCTGGTGGGAAGCAGTCCTGGTATGTTTTTTATTCCTTGAATCATCACACCATGTTTCACCTCTTTCTCTCCGGGTGTTGTAATTTCGCAGTTGCCTCCTTGGTCAATGGATATGTCCACAATAACAGAGCCTTTCTTCATTGTTTTCACCATCTCTTCGGTCAATACAACAGGAGCAACCTTGCCAGGAATCAAAGCACTACAGAAAATTATGTCCATTTCGGGAATCACCTCCGAAAGTACTTTACGTTCTTTTTCCAACCACTCATCCGAAAGCTTATTGGCATATCCACCCTCTGCCACTGCCACTTCTGCAGGTATATCAAACTCGATAACTTTAGCTCCTAAACTCTGCGATTGTTCTACAGCGGCAGGCCGAATATCGAGGGCATAAGTTATTGCGCCCAATCTTCTTGCCGTAGCAAGTGCTTGCAAGCCTGCAACCCCCACCCCAATTACCAACACTTTGGCTGGCTTCAACATACCAACTGCAGTAAACATTTGAGGCATAAAGATAGACAAATCATTGGCAGCCATCAAGATACCTTTGTATCCCGCACAAGTGCTCATCGAGGTGAGCGCATCCATATTTTGTGCACGCGATATGCGAGGAACTCCATCCAATGTGAGACTTATCACTCCAGCATCGGCAAGTTTTTTCACCATCGTGTGATTGACGGGCGATGCAGGATGAATAAAGGTAATCAGATACTGCCCTCTGTGCATCATATCCACTTCGTGCATATTTTCTGCTTCGTTCAAAAGGGGTTCTTTCACTTTCAATATCAAATCCGATCTTTTGTAAACCTCAATCGGCGAGGCAACTATTTCGGCACCCATTGCCACATACTCTTCGTCGTGATAGAGCGAGTTAACCCCAGCATCTTTTTCGATAAGCACTTTTTGCCCATCTTCAATAAACTTTTTCACCGTTTCGGGGCTTGCTGCTACACGAGCTTCACCTGCCATAATCTCTTTAGGAATTCCTATTGTCATAATCTATAAATATATTAGAGTAGTTTTTTGTAAAAAAACAGGCTGAATCAAAGAGTCAACCATCTGTTTAGTAGTATAAGAATCACACTACAAATCTATGCATAAAATATAAGAACAACAATTTATTAAACTGTATTGTTTGCGATTTTAGTGTTGGGGGGGGTATGAGGTGTGTGGTATGAGGTATGTGGTGTGAGAAACTTACCACTTACCACTTAC
>CAZXGV010000215.1:0-3020 GCA_964640575.1 uncultured Dysgonomonadaceae bacterium | reverse complement strand
TAAGTAGTAAGTGGTAAGTAGTAAGTGAGTAGGTAACCTTTTGATTTGCAGATTGTAGGGATAGGTCGCGACCTGTCCTTGGTTAACGCTAATACTTCACTCGTTGCGATTTGTAATTGTTCTGCCCGCTGTCATGCTGGCGCGGATATTCATCCGTGCCATTGACGGTAACACTAGTAAAAGACACAGACAAATGTCTGCGCCAGCGGAGCTTCATTTGAAGTGCATAAACTGTCTAAACCCACGCCACTATCATTATCGCCACCACTATCACCGTCGCTACCAAAGCAACAGCAATTAGCAACCTCAACTGGACTGATAGTCTGCCAATAAGAGGCAGTGTGGAGGTTAGTTTCTCTAATTTGATTAATAATTTGTTTGGCTGGTGTGTTTGTTCTTCTATGTATCCCGATTGAACTAAAAGACGATGAGCAGTATCAATTTGATCGCTTCTCACTTGCAGTTTTACTCCCCCTATTGCGTGGGAATAAAAATTATTTACTTGAGTTGTCAGCTCGTCTTTCAAGAAAACCTCGATGCCCTCCGATTCAAGTTTCCCTTTGGCAAGGTGGGCTTCATGTGGATAGGTGAAAGAGAGCACGGTTGTTAAAGTGTCCATAAAGATGAGATTTAGTAGTAGTTTGTTTGGATTATCTGATGGCTGATTGCTCGCTGAAAGCTGATAGCTCCCCCCTCAATTCAACACATCCTTAAACTCAATCTGCTCTGAAGCCAAGAAGAAGACCTTGTTGGTGAGGGCAGTGGTGTTTTGCTTCAGTTGCTTGTAGTAGGTTGCAAAATCCTCATCGGGCACTTTCAACCCCATCATCACCATGGTGCTGTGGCGCGACTCTTCTGCCAAAATATCCCAAAATTGCCTTCCTCCCGAAACAATGATATCGTAGTCGAAGTCGACTCTCATTTTCTCTAAAATATTTTTTAGATTTTCTCGAGTACCTTTGGCAGCTTCTTCCGAGCCCACCACCATTTTCACACACACATCAATGTTGTCCCAACGGGGGCTTGTTTTGATAAGGTGTGCAATAATCATCATAAAGCCACCGTTCCCTTTGAGACCACCCCACCAAAGGTCTATCTTCTTTTCGCCTGCAAAATCAAGTTTAAAATCGTTTTGAAGAATAATTACATTACGGGTCGATTGATAGAAATGAGTTATCATTTGGCAATAGGAGTTGTGATGGCTGTTGTCTTCTGTGTCGCCCAACAAGACTGTGTTGGGGACTAAACTACCCAATCCATAGGAGTTGACCAACTGTTGTGACCCCACAAATGGATCTTCGGCTTTGGTTACTCGTACAAGGGTTTTGATGTTTTTTTCTCTTAAATACGATGAGATGTTTTGTGCATGTTTGGCTACACGCTCCTGTGTTATTCCCTTTTCGGGAAGTATCGTTGCCACAGTTATCAAACCTTTTTCTTGTGCCACTCCATAAGCGAAATCGATGAGATGCCATCGCTTGGTGGGCATGCCCGAAAATACTAAAATATTGGGGCGCCAGTTTTTTGCATCACTATCCTTTAGGTCGAGCCTCAACAAAGCATAACGGACTACTTGAAGCAACATGCCACGAGTGACATCGCCAAAGGTGGTTTTGAGTCTTCTACGGCGCAATAATACATACACACCCGCTATAAACACAATGGCAATGATGGTGGCAACTGCATTGATAAGAAACATGACAGCAATACACCCTATTGTGCCCAAAAAGGAGAATATCCAATGGACCTTGAATTTGGGTCTAAAAGAGGGACTCTGCAACATTGTCTCTATCCCCGAGGTGAGATTGAGTGTGCCATAAGTAGTAAGAAAAAACATGGTTAAAATGGGGGCAATCATATTTAAGTCGCCCACAATAATCAACACCAGTGCAATAGCAGAGGTGAAGAGGGTGGCAGCACGTGGTATTTTTTCTACTCCCGAACCTTTTGATAGGAAGGAGAGTTTGGCGGGCAGCACTTTGTCTAACACAAGAGCCTGCAACACACGTGGTGCACCAAGCAGACTACCCACAGCACTGGATAGCGTGGCTCCCCATATACCCAACAGAATAGCTACACCCCAATAGGCAAGGCGCTGCATAATCATATTGTCGCTTACGAGTGTTACTGCATCAGCCCTGTAAGCAAAGAAGAATGGAACAATCATGTAGATGATATAACCCACCCCAACTGCAAGGAATGTTCCTTTGGGGATGGATTTGGCGGGGTCTTTCAAATCGCCCGACATGTTTACTCCCGCCATAATACCAGTGACTGCTGGGAAGAACACTGCAAAAACTACCCAAAAGTTTTCAGGGTTTTCTATAGGACCTTTAAATAGTTCGTGCCCTTCGCCTCCAAGGGGTGACCCGAAAAGGAAGGAGATAAGTGAGAAGGCGATAACGGCTAAAATAACAAACTGAGCACGAATGGCTGCTTTGGTTGAAAACAGAGCAAGAAGACTTAAAAGAACGGTGGTGACAACACCCACCACCTTGATATCTAACACTGGAAATATTGCCACCATACTTTCGGAGAAGCCCATTATGTAGAGTGCCACTGAAAAAGTTTGTGCCAAAAACAGGGGGATGCCAATGGCACCGCCAATCTCTACACCCAAAGATCTACTAATCAAGAAATAGGCTCCTCCTGCTTTGACAGGTGTATTGGTAGCAATGGAGGCAATGGAGAGTGCAGTGAGAAAGGTGATAGAGGTGCCCAGCGTAACAATAATAAGTGTGCCAATAAGCCCCACATTGCCCACAACCCATCCGAAGCGCAGATACATGATTACTCCCACTACAGTGAGGATGGAGGGAGTGAAAACACCACCGAAGGTGTTTAGTCCTTGTGCTTTTTGTTGTGAGTTGTTTTTGATAGTAGTAAGTTTTGATTTGTAAATGGATGGCGTAAATATACAGCTTTTTTGGGATATTTGAGGAGGAAGGTGGGTTTTTTATATTAAGATAAGTGGTAAGAGGTAAGTGATAAGTGGTAAGAGGTGAAGAGTGAAGAGAGAA
>CAZXGV010000214.1:0-3029 GCA_964640575.1 uncultured Dysgonomonadaceae bacterium | reverse complement strand
TGATTTCCGAATTGGCTTGCCCTGTGAAATAGATTCAAATAAATTTCACAGAGTTAAATAGTATTACCGACCCTGAAAAGGGTCAAAGATGAATAGCCCCGCATAAAATGCGGGGTCGTTGAATAGTAATGTTAGTTGGAATCCTGACGGGATTCAATTATATAATTCAGATTAATTTTCATTCAAAGTGTTTACAACGCCAATGAATAAGCTAATAAGTCCACCACGTTTTTCAAACGAACATCAAAAGAAATAACTTTAAACTCGTTTTCGAAAAGTACTCATATACAGTAGAATAAGGTTTAGTTATATAGTAGGTTTCAAAAAGGATTGAATCTCATGTAGAATAATTCAATTTGAATTGCAAAAGTGATAGAAAAGCAAAAATATTACAACTCACGTCTAAGCACCTTAGCATTTCGATTTTAACTGTTAACTTTCAACTGTTAACTCTCGATTCTTACTTGTTAACTCTAAATTCATAATTCCTTTTCTTATCTTTGCACCTCGAAACAAAAAGATATAACTTACAACACATTACATCATATATTATGGCAAAGGAATTGAAGGATTTAACTCCACGCAGCAAAGATTATTCTCAATGGTATTTAGACTTGGTAATTAAAGCCAATTTGGCAGAGAACTCTGCTGTACGTGGTTGCATGGTTATCAAACCGTATGGATATGCTATTTGGGAAAAAATGCAACGTCAATTGGACGATATGTTTAAGGAAACTGGTCATGAGAATGCCTACTTCCCACTTTTTATCCCCAAATCATTCCTCAGCAAAGAAGCCGACCACGTAGAAGGATTTGCCAAAGAGTGTGCTGTGGTGACTCACTATCGCTTGAAGAACGACCCTGAAGGGAATGGCATTATTGTAGACCCAGATGCTAAACTAGAGGAAGAGCTGATTGTTCGCCCTACTTCCGAAACTATTATATGGAGCACCTATCGCAATTGGATACAATCGTATCGCGACCTACCCATCCTCATCAATCAATGGGCAAATGTGGTGAGATGGGAAATGCGTACTCGCCTGTTTTTACGTACTGCAGAGTTTCTGTGGCAAGAAGGACACACAGCTCACGCTACAAAAGAAGAAGCACTGGAAGAGACACGCAAAATGTTGGATGTATATGCTGAATTTGCCGAAACATACATGGCAATGCCCGTAGTGAAAGGTGTAAAATCGGCATCCGAGCGTTTCGCTGGTGCATTAGATACCTACACCATCGAGGCATTGATGCAAGATGGAAGAGCATTGCAGTCGGGCACATCGCACTTTTTGGGTCAAAACTTTGCTAAAGCATTTGATGTAATGTTTGCTGACAAAGATGGAGAGCGCAAATATGTGTGGGCAAGTTCGTGGGGTGTTTCCACTCGATTGATTGGAGCATTGATTATGGCACACTCCGATGACAACGGATTGGTGCTCCCTCCCCTACTGGCTCCTTATCAGGTAGTGATTGTGCCCATCTATCGCAACAATGAGCAACTAGACGAGATAAACGAAAAAGTAGCAGAAATTACCAAAAGGTTGAAAGCCCTAGGCGTAAGTGTGAAATACGACAATTCGGACAACAGAAAACCAGGATGGAAATTCTCTGAATATGAGTTGAAAGGTGTACCAGTACGTTTGGCAATTGGTGCACGCGACTTAAAAAATGGAACTATCGAAATTGCTCGTCGCGACACACTCACCAAAGAAACGCTACCGCAAGAAGGGATAGAAGAACACATCAAAGCGCTATTGGAAGAGATGCAACAAAACATCTACCAAAAAGCATTGGATTTCCGAACCTCTTCAACACGCAATGTGGACAGCTACGAAGAATTTAAAGTGGAGATTGAAAAAGGGGGCTTCTTGATGTGTCATTGGGATGGCACTGACGAAACAGAAGAACTCATCAAAAACGAGACTAAAGCTACCATCCGTTGCATTCCGTTGGAAGGCGACAAAACTCCGGGTAAATGTATGGTTACTGGGAAGCCTTCGGCGCAACGAGTTGTATTTGCAAGAGCATACTAAATTAAAATCGACACAATAACAACTGCTGCATTACTATAGTTTATTAAAACAAAGTAGTGAACTCATCATATAATCAAAGCATAGAAAACTCCCCCAAAATCAATAGAGAACTGATTCAAGCATGGATATCAGCTTTCCGACCCCGCACACTTTTTTTGGCGGCGGCTGGAGTTGTCTTGGGCAGCGGACTGGCTATGCATGTGGGCAAGTTCGACTTAACCACTGCTCTGCTCACCCTAACCACAGCCCTACTGCTGCAACTACTCTCAAACTTGGCAAACGACTTGGGCGACTACGACAAAGGAACCGACCGAACTGGAGGTCGTGTTGGTCCTGTGCGTGGTGTGCAAAGTGGCAAGATAACCCCTCATCAAATGAGGGTAGGCATTGGTATTACCACACTAATAACGATGTTTTCGGGATTGGTGTTGCTGTTGCGCCTGTTCCACATCATCGGGTTGGTGGTGATTGTAGTATTCCTAATTGTAGGATTCTTCTCCCTCCTTGCTGCCCTATTCTACACATTGGGTGAGCGACCGTATGGATATAAAGGTTGGGGCGATTTCTTTGCATTTCTTTTCTTTGGTCCAATTGCTGTAATAGGCACTTACTACCTGCAAGCACAAGCAATTGATCTCCCACCAATCCTTCCCAGCATAGGGATGGGGTTGCTAAGTGCCATGATTTTGAATGTAAACAACATGCGTGACATCGAAAACGACGCTCAATCGAACAAACTAACCATAGCTGTGAGGATAGGATTGAAACATGCTAAAGTGTATCACACCATAATGATGATTGTTATGCATGCTTGCTTTTTGATTTATAGCTTTATGTATGCCCCCACTCCATGGTATCGGTTTGCTTACATAATTGTATATCTATTCCAGTGTGTGCTACTCACACAAATAGTGAAAAAAGAAGGCAAAGAGCTCGACCCCTATTTAAGGAAGACAGCGGTGTCGGCTTTTTTAATAGCAATAGTGTTTTCAATAT
>CAZXGV010000213.1:0-3041 GCA_964640575.1 uncultured Dysgonomonadaceae bacterium | reverse complement strand
AAAAAGATGTTACATTGCCGTTGGTTTCAACCAACGGATAAAAGGTTTAAGAAAAAGGAGTTGGCTTTAGCCACATTTCCAGTTTCAATAAATGTGTGATGAATAATGCGCGTTAAAATTGATAGCCTACTCCTCCAAAGAAATTGAAGTCGCTAAATTCATTTTTATACCCAAGGGTAAAATCAATGGGTCCAAATCGTGTAGTGGTTTGATAAGTGATGCCAGCACTCCAATTTAAATTGTCAAAAACAATGTTTTCCCACTCTTCAAATTGCCACAAGGCTTGAACTCGTGGAGTTAGAAAGTTTTTATTATCTAACTTTACTCTCAAACCCAGCTCTCCCATTGTACTAATAGGAGCCAAGAAGCTGACACCTCGCTGTCCTAATACAGGGAAAGAGTAAAACGAATAGGAATTGTATGTATTGGCAGCATAATTGATGTAAGCAGAAGTTATATCCTTAGTATTAAGCACCGCTCGATGATAAAAATCGCCCAACAAAGAGAGATTGTCGTTGAGCGATACCACAGAACGTAAATTTAAGTAATAGATAGGAACAATATTAGAGAACTCGCCTTTGTTTACAAGAAAAGAGAGTCGCGTGTTTAAATAAATCCCCTTTTGGGGAAGATATACATCATCTCTGCTATCTATAGTGAATTGACCAAACAGAGTGGAATAAAAACCATCAGCTTCCGCGTCGAGCAAATTACCAGTATCGGATGCATTGCGGCGGTATGAGTTGTTATTAAAGTAGCGTTGGCTCAATCCTAAACCAAAATCAATTGAATTTTGAATTCGTTTGTTTGAATAGAGCGAAACTCCAGCATTCACAACATCCATTTTGCCCGATCTGCTACCATGCTCATACAGATTGAGCCTGTTGTAGCGAGCATCAGCTTCTAAGCCAATGGTTGCTAAAAGCATACGGTTGGTTTCCATCTTAAATTTCATTTGGGGATTGACGGCTATTTTGGTGTCCACTGTCACAAGATTGAAGAAAGTGGAGTAATTTTGTCGTGAGTAGTTGGCATAGATTGTAGCTAAATCTACTGTATTGAGCCCAGCTCCCAGCATCAGCTTAGACTCTTCTTTGTCTTTTATTATCAATTGAAGGTTGTGTCCATTGCTAGTTGACTGCAATTTATAGTTCACCATCTCATAATTCCCATAGGCATATACTCTTTTAATGGCTTGGTCTATCTCCCTTGTGGTGTAAACTCTGTCAGGGGTAATATCTAATATCGAATTTAAAATTTTAAAGTCATTCTTGAACTCATCCTCTATTATCACCTCTTTTATTAGCCACTCATCATTGTGGTTGTACGCCAAATCTTTGTTATTTCGCTTGATATTGCGACCAGCAACTAACTCCCTAATTTTGGGAAGTTGTTCGCGTGCAGCTATTTCGCCCTGCTTCATAATACTATCTACAACATCAGCACTGAAGCCAAATGTGGTGACACCTTTGAGCTTGGGATTGATCACCACATCTGCCAACTCAATGTTCTCATTGTGTTTTTCGACTTCTATCTGATTTACAATTCCCATCAAAATGGAAGTGATAGATCCAAATTGCGAACTTTCGTCTTTTTCCTGTTGCAAGTCAACCCCTATTATTATATCGGCTCCCATATCTTTTGCCACATCTACAGGAAAGTTATTGATAACGCCACCATCCACTAGGTGCATATCATTAAAATTGACAGGCGAAAACACGCCTGGAAATGCCATGCTCGACAACATTGCTGTGGGCAAATGTCCATGACTCAACACTTCTTCTTTTCCAGTTTCTAGGTTGTAGGCAACACAAGCAAAAGGTATGGGTAGATCAGAAAAATTAACGCTATCGGGGATATTGGCAGTGACCCCACTAAAGAGATTCAATATATTGTTGCCTCGCACATAGCCAGAGGGTAGCGATAGCTTCCTCTCTTTTGTGTTCAGGTCGAATTGCAAAAGATACTTGTGTTCATATTTTTGCTTGAAGGGCGTTTTAAGCTTTCGGGGAACTCTGTCCAAAAGCAGCATTTCCCAATCTTGCTCTCTCACAAAATCCTCAATATCTTGTGCAGAGTATCCCACAGAATAGAGTGCACCTACAATTGTGCCAATACTATTGCCCGAAATAATAGTGATGGGTACATTCTCTTCTTCAAGCACTTTCAACACACCAATGTGAGCAAATCCTTTTGCTCCACCTCCACTCAACACTAAGCCGAGCTTTACTTCTTCGTCAGAGTTGACTGTTTGTGCTTGAATCGGGTTGACTGAACTAAAAACAAGGCACATCATAAAAATGAGTGTAGATTGATGCATGAAGTATTTTAATTGGTTCATTTTTGAGAAGTTTTAAATCTAAGTACGTAGCAGAAGCTTTCGCCGCACCTTGTCAGTTATAGAAAATTGGCTATGTGCAAAGATAACACAAAAATGCAATAAATGACAGTTTAAAACAACTCACATTATTCACTTTTTTAGCTTACTATAATAATCATGGCAGACACACGGGTGCTTACTAACACATTGAGTAAGAAGACACAAGTTGGGAGACTTGCACCAGTGGAGACTCGAAACTGGGAGATGTGTAGCTCCTGCTAATTTTAAGCAACCAACCACCAGTATTATTTATATTAAGCGAAGGTTCAAGCTATTACAATCTAGCGCACCGTAGGTGCAGCACAGTCTGTAGTAAACATGCAAACACACCAAAACAAGCACCATAGGTGCGGCCTGTAAATAAATAAACTATGATCTTTTTAATAAAATAGTAATATGCAAACACTTAGCATTTCTATTAAAATGTCATTCTCTTCTTTTTATTCAATGTAAAATTGGATTTTTTCTACCAATGACATAAACATTGTCCGCTCGCATAGGAGACACAAGTCGAAACATTTTGAACTTGCATGACAAACACTGTGGTATACGATATGAAGTATGGATTAGGGCTGGAGGTCCCGATATAATTCAGCCCAAGGTGAGGCCTTGGGTATTGATTAGTTATGTGCACAGAGGCCTCGTATGTTTGCAGATATCT
>CAZXGV010000212.1:0-3051 GCA_964640575.1 uncultured Dysgonomonadaceae bacterium | reverse complement strand
GACTCTTGTATATACGTCATCATCGTTTCGGGCCAGTGCACCATCGGGGTCATAAAAAACTGCAAGGTGTTTTTACCCAAACTAAGCTCTTCTCCCTCTTTTACAATGGTCACATTGTCGGTAATACCATAAAAGCCTTCAAGCATATCCGCAATGCGCGCACTACCCACCAACTGAATGTGTGGATACTTACTCAACAGAAACATCAATGCACCAGTGTGGTCGGGCTCCATGTGATTGATAATGAGATAGTCTATTGGTCTATCGCCCAATACAATATCCAATTTCTTCAGAAACACATCTGTAAAAGCAATATCAACAGTATCGATTAGCGCTATTTTTTCGTCACGAATAAGATAAGAGTTGTATGAAACCCCCTTTGGAAGCGGCCATAAGTTCTCAAACAGTTCTGTTGTTCTGTCATTTACACCCACATAAAAAAGGTCTTTATTAATTTCAACCGGATTGTACATATATTAATTTATTATTAATAAAAGACCAAACTTATGACATTTGGTCTTTTAGATTTATAGTTTTTTATTTTGTAATAAAATTAGAATCAATTTCTTCCTCCTCTTCCACTATCTTCTCTTGGGGCTTGCTCTGTCTGAATGCATTCCACACCAACCACACACCCCACAATACAAATGGAATACTCAACCACTGCCCAAGAATAAGTCCTGTGTTCTCACGCATTATTATTTCTGAATCTACTTGCACCTGTTTTATGTATTCGATAAAAAAGCGCGATGTAAAAATAATAATCATGCCTATTCCTATCAGCAATCCTTGCTTATCTTTGGCGTCTGTCTTCCAATAGAGATACATCGTGATGGCAAAGACAAGAAAATAGATTAGTGCTTCGTAAATTTGGGTGGGATGAGAGGGGTCCGAAAAAATGGGTTCGGCAACACCCGCTTTCCAGTGAGGTATGTTTTCAATAAAACGAAATCCCCATGGTTGCGAGGTTACATCGCCATATATCTCGTGATTCATCAAGTTGCCCAAACGAATACAAGCTGCCGTAAAGCCAGTGGGCACTATCACCCTATCGAAAGTCCACAGCATGCTCTTTTTTGTCACCTTTTTCGAATAGAGCCACACAGCAATAATAATGCCTATTACACCTCCGTGACTTGCCAGTCCGCCCTCCCATATATGCAATATTTTAATAGGATTGGCAAGATAATAAGCGGGCTCGTAAAAAAGACAATGCCCAAGTCGCGCACCCACAATGATGCCCAGCATCATATACACAAACAAGGAGTCGAACCACTTTTGTGGCAATTTTTCTTTGTTGAAGATTGCTTGAACAATGTAAACTGCCACTATCAGCCCTATCACCCAAAGCAAGCCATACCACCTGATTTCTCTACCAAAAATTGTGAATAGTTCAGGATCCACATCCCATGTTACATACATTAGCATACTGCTGTTATTTTATTGATTAGTTAGTAGAACAAAGATACTTAATTTTTCAGTATTTAACCTGTATTATTCATGTTTTTAGCCGCTCGCGCCAATTTGTAATTGGTGTGCTACGAAGCAGAAAGCGGTTGGCGGTTAGTGGTTAGTCCTTAGCAATTAGCGACATGGCGAGTGTCACTCTGAGTGAAACGAAGAATTTATCAGAATATTCTGCTAACATTAAACAGATATTTCACTGCGTTAAGTATGACAAGGATGTATTAACCATTCACAATTCACCATTCATAATTAACAATTAACAATTAACAATTGCTCTCTACACCAACCTCCCCACCCACTCATCCCTATCCCCACCCAACAAGTCAACCACAGGAATTTCGATAAGTGTATATGCTCCTGGTTGCTGTTTAATCGATGCACGAGCCGCATTCACCAACATCTGTGCTGTTAGTGCAGGATTGTTTACACGCATACCATACATAAACAGCTGATTTTGTGTACTACCCGAAGCTCCCTTTCGCTCCATCTCCACACCATGCCCCATATCTTTCAGTTCGTTGATATCGTCCACCTGAAACACATGTGTTTCATCATTCACAAAATAGGCATCCCTCTTTATGGCTTCAGTCACATCCTCCAAGCGATAGCCCCCTTCCAATTCAATATAGACCATGCGACGATGAATGCCTGTTCCAGTAGGGATAGTGACAGACAATGCCTCCGTCACCCCCTCAATGGTTTTTGCTGCCACCGAGTGTCCCATGCTCATTCCAGGACCAAAATTGGTATAAGTGATGCCCCTCGGAGCCATTGCTTGCATCAGTGTTCGCACCACAGAGTCGCTTCCCGGATCCCATCCTGCTGACACAATAGAAACTGCATTGTGTGTTTTGGCTACTCCATCGAGCGATGTTTTTAGGGCTACTATCTCGGCGTGAATATCAAAGCTATCTACCGTATTGATACCCATTGCAAGTATCTCCTTTGCAGCTGTCTTGAGCAAACGACTGGGCAAACACAAAATAGCAACATCCACCCCCGATAGTTTCTCAATGGAATCGACCACTTCAAACTCTTTTAGTTCAGTGGGTATCTCCTCCACATTGCGACGCACTATTCCCGCCACTTCCACATCAGTAGTGTGCCGAATGGTATCGATAACATATTTCCCTATATTTCCGTAGCCAATGATGGCTGCTCTTATTTTCTTATTCATACATTGTGCTTTTTTAGTTAAATACAAAAATAATAAAATATATCGGACTTTATTTAATTGAGATGGGAAAGTTTGAAGGGCTTTTGAACCGTTAGCGGTAAACAGTTAGCAATTAGCTGTTAGCTGTTAGCTGCTATTAGCAGTGAGCGATCAGCAATCAGCAGTGAATGGTGAACAATGAACATGTTGATTTATAGATTGTATGAACAGGTCGCGACTTGTCCTTGGTCAACAATATTACTTCACAGGTTAGCGCGGACATTCATCCGTGCCCGCTAGGCGTGTAGCGAAGCAGAAATATTTTTGTACTCTCTAATATTTCAGCAAAGGCACTGATCAGGAGACTAGCACTAGCCCCACTGAACATTGAACAGTTAATCACCATTCATCATTAACAATTAACAATT
>CAZXGV010000211.1:0-3053 GCA_964640575.1 uncultured Dysgonomonadaceae bacterium | reverse complement strand
TTCCCACATAAAATGACTCCAACTTCCCCTTTATGTTTTTGCTTAACACCTTAATAGCCTTTTCACCCGTGCAGTGCCCTGTATAGAAATGTGCCGTAGGCAATAGTCGGGTAAGTTCACGAGCAATGCTGGTTAACTCATCGGTTGTTTCAACTTCTACATATTCTTTACCATCTATCAGGTGAAAGCCACCATACAGACAATGTATTTGCTTTAATGGTATAACCGATTGTACGGTAGCAACTATATTGAGCACTCCATTGTGTGCACAACCCGTGAAAACGCATAAACCCTGCGCAGTATCTAACGCCAAAATAAGTTCGTGTTCAAATTGGTCTAACTCTTCTACATCATTCCTCTGTCTGTACAATATAGTATTGCCTTTGGGCATGTCATACGTCTTATCGATATGAGTTATTAACCAAAGATTATCAAAATGAGTATTCTTATCCAAAAGAACAAATCTATCGCTATACTTCATCAGTTCAGGAGAAAAACCATTTAGCTTTTTCACACCTTTCTTCACCGAGAAATATTCGTAATCGAAGAGGGTAGCGTTCATATACACTTTTGCAGTTTTATTTACTTTCAGAAAAGCTATCAATCCACCTATATGGTCGTAGTGTCCATGAGAAATAACTACGGTATCGATTTCGTTCAAGTCTACGCCAAGCTTTTGTGCATTGTGCATAAAAAGATCGGACTGGCCAGTGTCGTACAGTATTTTCTGATTGCTGTCTGTTTCGATGTATAGCGAGAGACCATGTTCTGTTTTTAAATCTTCTGACTGGGTTCGGTTGTCAACAAGGGTAACTATTTTCATAACTTGAGTTTTTTGAATGTTTCTGTATAAAGGTAATAAACTTGTCAGTTACAAGCAACTGTCTTAAGGGTTTGTTTTCTTAGCCTAGTAGTTTAATGCTTCGCATTATACGTAGAAATGAAAATGTGAATAATGCAAATTAAAGAAATAAAGTATAGGATTTAATATGAAGTAATGAGGTGTTTAAGTTGTTTTTAAGGGCAATATTTTGCAGTTACATACACTTAGTACATTATTATATGTGTTTAAAAATCAAGTTGTTTCAATTGCTTAATTTACCAAAAACATACCCAAAGTATAGATGAGCTATTGTGTATCTTCACCAATTAACAATACCTTTACATCACAAGTAGATAATTTACTTGCACAAATAAAGAGCAACTGTTTCACTCAGCCAACGTTTTATAAAGTTAGATTTAGAATAAAAAAAAAGAATAATGGAAAATTTAAAAGGTCAAGTAGTAATCGTAACAGGTGGAGCATCTGGTATTGGTGGAGCATTAACTAGCGTGTTAACACAACGCGGTGCGTCTGTTGTAGCTGTAGATGTTGATGAAAAGGCTGGAGAGAAAATAGTAAAGGAGAACCCTGACAAAATAGCTTTTTTAAAAGGAGATGTCTCCAAAGAAGCTGTAGCAAAAGAAGCTGTAGCAATAGCGATTTCAAAATTCGGTAAGCTTACTGGTTTAGTTAACAATGCACATCCTTCTGTAGAGAAAACGATTATGGAGCACACAGATGACGATTGGGCACTATCAATCGACGCAGGTTTTTATGCTACGCTTTATTTTATGAAAGCCGCCTATCCTGAGTTGAAAAAAACTAAAGGTGCCGTCGTTAATTTCGGGTCTGGCGCTGCCATCAGAGGGAATATAGGACAAGCAAGTTATGCTGCTGCCAAAGAAGCTATTCGTGGCCTAAGCCGTGTAGCAGCCAACGAATGGGCGCAAGATGAGATTCAGGTGAATATTGTTTCTCCATTGGCATTGACTGAAGGTTTGGCTGAATGGAAAATAACTAGTCCTAATGAATACAAACAAGTAGCTGATAATATACCTATGAAGCGTTTTGGTGATCCTCAAAAGGATATTGCTCCAGTAGTTGTTTTTCTTTTAAGCGAAGATAGTCGCTATATAACTGGTCAGACGCTTATGGTAGATGGTGGGGATATTAAGCTCAGATAGATAGAAAGCTTCAAATTGAACTAATAATCCAAACTCTTTGAGCAAAATAAGTTTTGCTGATTCAAAAGATGGAATAGATACACAGTCTGTTGTACTAAACGAATTTATTCATTTAATTTAACCCTATCTACTTTTTCATCTTCAGCTCCACCACCACTGGCAAATGATCCGATGCATACCTCTCATCCACGGTATAGTAATCCACTACATCAAATAGTTCAGTTGCTTTTTTATTTAAAAGAATAAAGTCAATTGTTACTGTTGGATTAATTTGTGGAAAGGTAAAAGGATGATCGTCCGTCACCATTGTAAATTGCTTTTCAATTAAACTAAAATTGACATTGTCGGGCTTCATATTGAAATCACCTCCGAATATAATAGGGTATTCATCATACTTCTGTGTATGCACTAACATTTGCTCAATTTGATATTTTCTATCTGCATCAGTTCTATGGTCCAAATGAACGGTCATAAGTGCAATATCTACTCCTTCTACTTCGACAACAACGACAGCCAATGAACGTGTTTCGCCATTAGACCCTTCTGGAGTAGGCAATTTAAAACTTTCAGAATCTTTGATGGGATACTTTGATAAAATTGCTTGTCCTTGTTCTCCATCTGATTTATAAGATGCACCAGCAAAATGATAATACATTCCCGTTTGTTCTGCCAAATCCTTTGCTTGGTGAGAGTCTTTACCAGAGCGTACTGTGTGTTTATCCACCTCTTGTAGCATTACTACGTCTGGCTTTTCTCTGTTGATGACATCTCCAACCGCCTCTAAGTCTGTAATATTAAAATCGCTAATAGAACCTGGGGTAGCTATGTGTATGTTGTAGCTCATTATATGGATAGGCTCTTTGGATTGACTAGAAGTGCAAGAGCTAAACAAGACAAGAAGGAGTGCAAGAGATGCTGTAAGTAGCCTAATCTTTTTCATTTTTTATGCTTTGAATGTTCGTTTTTTAGAATTAATTGCCTAAAGATACAAAGGCTTGTAGATACCTACAACTAAAAGCAGTTTATATTTATCTTTTAGTTGCAAG
>CAZXGV010000210.1:0-3061 GCA_964640575.1 uncultured Dysgonomonadaceae bacterium | reverse complement strand
CAGTATAAAATGCATTTCTCATCAGCAATTGCCTATCCGCGCAAAAAAATAGTAGAGCATCCCATCCCTCTATTATATGATACGAACGAAGACCCTGGAGAAAACTTCAATCTTGCCGATCAGCTTCCTGTAGTAATTCAAGAACTAACTTCACTTGCAGAGCGATTTGAAGCCTCATTTCAATATAAAGAAAGCCTTTTCGATTTTCCAGTGGAGAAATAAATATCAATCAATCACCCCAGTTTTCTCATTCATTCTCAACTAACAAGACTGAAACCATTACATTTTGTCACAAAACTTATACTATATTTATCTATTTGTTTATCTTTGTGTGATTATATTATCTTTTTTGATAAATAGTATCTGCAAGACATAAAAACAAATGGTTTTCTGTCAGGCAATTAAATATAAGTTATCACAATCAATCATAGAAACGTTCAATATATATACAGTAATCAAATGCAAGAAATTAAATTTTATAGTGGTGAAAACATCCCACTGGAACTGCACAAAGTGCGCATCGTACAAAAACTCCATTTAGTACCCATCGAACGTCGTTTACAAGCTTTGCACGAAGGTGGCTTCAACACCTTTAGACTAAGCACCAACGATGTTTTCTTGGACATGCTCACAGACTCGGGCACCAATGCTATGAGCGACAATCAACTGGCAGCAATGATGCAAGCTGACGATGCTTATGCTGGCTCTCAAAGCTTTGTTAGATTACAAAAAGCAGTAGAAGATGTACTCGGCAAAAAGCATCTCTTACCAGTGCATCAAGGTCGCGCTGCCGAAAACATTCTTTCTGTTGCTTATGTCAGAAAAGGTAGCCTTGTTCCTATGAACTACCATTTCACGACTGCCATGGCACACATTACCGACAAGGGGGGACAAATAGCCGAGTTGCTCTATGATGAAGCTTATGTTATCAACTCCGACCATCCTTTCAAAGGGAATATGAATATTGAAAAATTGGAAGAGGTGATTAACTATCACGGACCAAAAAACATTCCCTTTATTCGCATGGAAGCATCTACCAACTTGATTGGTGGGCAACCCTTTTCGATTCAAAACCTACGCGATGTTCGAGCATTAGCCGACAAATACAACATTCGCCTCATATTGGATGGCAGTCTGTTGGGCGAAAATGCCTACTTGGTAAAGAAACGCGAAGAAGAGTTTAAAGACTCTGACATGAAAACCATTATTCATACCATGACAGGTTTGGCCGATTTGTGTTATTTCTCGGCTCGCAAATTAAGCTCATCACGCGGGGGTGGAATATGTACCGATAGCGTAGAGATTTTCAGAGAGCTGGAAGCTTTCATTCCTTTATACGAAGGGTTCTTAACTTATGGAGGCATGTCCATCCGCGAAGTAGAAGCCATGGCTGTGGGACTATACGAAACACTGGACGAAACAATGATTAGTCAAAGCCCCGCGTTTATTAAACACCTTGTGGATGGACTCGATGCAAAAGGCATTCCTGTCATCAAACCTGCAGGCGTATTGGGGGCTCATGTGGATGCAATGCAAGTATGCGATCACATTCCACAATCACAATATCCAGCGGGAGCGTTAGCAGCAGCGCTGTTTCTTATTTCGGGTGTTCGTGGCATGGAGCGCGGTTCTGTTTCTAATCAGCGTGATGAGTATGGCAACGAAACATATTCAGACATGGAGTTGCTTCGCTTGGCGGTTCCACGACGTGTTTTCACTCTTTCGCAAATCAAATATGTGGAAGACAGGATGCATTGGTTGTACGACAACCGCCACCTAATTGGCGGATTGAAGTTTGTGTATGAACCACCAGTGCTCCGTTTCTTTATGGGAGGACTTGCACCAGTGAACGACTGGCCAGAACAACTGATGGCTAAGTTTAAAGAAGATTTTGGCGATAGCTTGTAAAAATACAAAACAGATATCATTTTTAGGGCAGACTTTAGGGTCTGCCCTAATTATTTCTATCTATATCAGTGTGCGTTAACGCACACTATTCATAGAACAGCAGAAATCATGTTTAATTGAGCTACACACAAAGTGCTTCACAAGAGCGATCAATTTCATAACCACTACCAATAGTTGTTCATATTTCCCTCCTTCACAAAGGTGTCATCCACATCGGTATTTGCTGCTTTGTTTCACATTCTGCGTTTCATTTACACCTGTTATAGTTCAAGCTGACTGTTGCTCCGATAGGAGTATAATCTTTGTAGCTTGGTATTCTAAATTGGTAATAAGAACATTAGGAGTGCCACAAACAATAGTACACCCACACTCGCGCCAGACCAAATCGGTGTGTTTGCAAAATAAAAAAGAAAAAAGTATTTTTCGCTTTCACGATACTCACATTAGGTGTGAGCCCGTTGTCTCTTTGAAACAATTGTTGGATACCTAGACATAAAATGAAGAATGATTTCTATATTTGAATGATAAACACAAAAACAGTACAATTAACATCTAAGAAAACAGAGAGATAAATGGCTAACAAGACGGTATTTCACGAATTAAAGGAATTTGAGAACATCGATTACTCGGGCAAAACATTGAGAAACCGAGAGTTCTATAAATGCAAATTCATCAGTTGCAACTTCACCGAAAGCGACCTAATAGGAAACAGCTTCGAAGAGTGTGTTTTCGAAGAGTGCAACTTTTCGATGACAGTAGTAAATGGTGCAAGTTTTAGAGACATACAATTCACAGGCTGTAAATTATTAGGAATCGATTTTTCGCAATGCAATAGATTGATGTTCACATTCCATTTTGACAACTGCATAATGGACTATTGCACCTTCTTTGGTACTAAACTTGATAAAACACTGTTCAAAAAATGCTCCCTTAGAGAAGTTGACTTTACAGAGGCAAACCTATCATCCGCCAATTTTTCCGAGTCCGATTTGACAGGAACTCTTTTCGCTAACACCAATCTGGAGAAAACAAATTTTAGAAGTGCCACCAACCTTGCCATCGACCCCGAGTACAATAAAATGAAGGGTGCTAAGTTCAACAGTTTTCAGCTACAAGGGTTGTTGTATAAGTATGGGTTGGATGTGGAGTGATG
>CAZXGV010000209.1:0-3095 GCA_964640575.1 uncultured Dysgonomonadaceae bacterium | reverse complement strand
TGCGGATAAATGCATTTGTTTGAGAGAAAGGGAGAAGCAGGAAGCTGTTTTCAGGCTTCTGAATTGTATTGAGAGGGTACATGTTTGATTAAAAAAACCATCGCCCCCTCGTTGCAAACGAGGAGGAGTGTGCGGAGCAGGAGCTCCACGTCCCCCAGTATCGGAGTGATACTCATTTTTACCGCTTATAACTGATAGCTGACCGCTAAATGCTAAAAGCTAATTGCAAATAACTATATAAAAAGAACATAAATAGATTATAGAAATGAAAAGGAAAATCGCATTAATTACTGGTATTACTGGCCAAGATGGTTCATTCCTAGCCGAACTATTGATTGAGAAAAACTATGAGGTGCACGGATTGTTGCGTCGTTCGTCGTCGTTTAATACGGGGCGAATTGAGCATTTGTATCTCGAAGAGTGGGTGCGCGATATGAAAAAGGAGCGTGCAGTGAATTTGCATTATGCGGATATGACGGACTCGAGTTCGTTGATTCGGGTGATACAGAGCATTAAGCCCGATGAGATATATAATTTGGCGGCACAAAGTCATGTGAAGGTGAGTTTTGATGTGCCCGAATATACTGCAGAGACGGATGGAGTGGGTACGTTGCGCCTATTGGAAGCGGTGCGTATATTGGAGATGGAGAAGAAGACGCGCATCTATCAGGCTTCTACTTCGGAGCTGTTTGGATTGGTGCAAGAGGTGCCTCAAAAAGAGACTACTCCTTTCTATCCACGTAGTCCGTATGGCGTAGCCAAATTGTATGGCTATTGGATTACGAAAAACTACCGGGAGTCGTATGGGATGTATGCGGTGAATGGTATTTTGTTTAATCATGAGAGTGAGCGCCGTGGCGAGACATTTGTGACACGCAAGATAACATTGGCGGCGGCTCGCATTGCGCATGGATTGCAAGATACGTTGTATTTGGGAAATCTGAGTGCGAAGCGCGATTGGGGCTATGCCAAAGACTATGTGGAATGTATGTGGTTGATGTTGCAGCACGACACACCCGAGGACTTTGTGATTGCTACGGGCGAGATGCACAGTGTGCGGGAGTTTTGCACGGTGGCTTTTGCCGAAGCAGGTATCACATTGCGATGGGAAGGAGAGGGAATTGATGAAAAGGGTATTTGCACAAAGACCAATAAGGTATTGGTGGAGGTGAATCCCAACTATTTCCGTCCTGCGGAAGTGGAGCAACTAATGGGCGATCCGACGAAAGCGAAGACTTTGTTGGGGTGGAATCCTACAAAAACATCGTTTGAGGAGCTGGTGAGGATAATGGTGAGGCATGATATGGAGTTGGTAAAGCGTGAGGGGTGAGGACTAGGGACTCGAAACTAGGAACTAGGAACTAGGAACTAGGAACTAGAGATTAGAGACCAGGAACAAGAGACAAGAGACAAGAGACAAGAGACAAGAGACAAGGAGGGAGTAGGTATTATGTTTTGGGTGCGTAGAGACGCAATGATTTGCGTCTCTTAACTTAATAGATTAAGCACACTGACAGACATTGCAGATGGGAAGGATTTGTGTATTGATATTTCTGGGTGGTATGTAGATTTTGGGACGTGTTTAGCCTGCTGGGACGTGTGTAGCTCCTGCTACACACAATCTTATTTATTGCGAGGAACAGGGATTTAATTATGCCTTACAAACGCTTCACCCTATGGAATAAAATCAGAGATTTTAAAGCGAAGCGTTATTCCACAGGGTAAACGCCCCCAGAAACATATCGGAATGATAACAACTTACTACTTACTACTTACTACTTACTACTTACGTCTTACAACTAAAAAACCCGCTTGCGCGGATTTCCGAATCCGTGTGTTGCGTAGCAAAATGTGATTAATGAGTTTTGAATTATGCTCGTTGCACTTACCACTTATTACTTGCAACTTACCACTAAAACCTTTGCTAGAAATAAAAAAAACGATCAAACAACAAAATTACAAAACAACAAAAAAATTAATGAACAAAGATTCAAAAATATACATAGCAGGTCACCGTGGATTGGTAGGTTCTGCTATTTGGAACAACCTGCAACAAAAAGGGTACACCAATTTGATTGGTCGTACATCGAAAGAGTTGGACTTGATGGATGGAGTTGCGACAGCAAAATTCTTTTCGGAAGAGAAACCTGAATATGTGTTTTTGGCTGCTGCCCATGTGGGGGGAATTATTGCAAACAATGTGTATCGGGCTGATTTTATCTATCGCAATTTGCAGATACAAAACAATGTGATTGGGCAGAGCTATGCACACAATGTGAAGAAATTGCTCTTTTTGGGTAGCACGTGTGTCTATCCCAAAGAAGCACCACAGCCAATGAAGGAGGATACGCTACTGACATCGCCCTTGGAATATACCAATGAGCCGTATGCGATTGCTAAGATTGCGGGCTTGAAGATGTGCGAGAGTTTCAATTTGCAGTATGGCACCAACTATATTGCGGTGATGCCTACCAACTTGTATGGTCCGAACGACAACTTTCACCTGGAGCGTAGCCATGTGTTGCCTGCCATGGTGCGCAAGATTCATTTGGCAAAATGCTTGATGGAGAAAAACTGGGGTGCTCTTAAAAATGATTTGAACGAGCGTCCTGTTGAAGATGTGACTGGTAATAATACGCACGATGAGATGAAAGCCATCTTGATGAAATATGGAGTGACAGCCGACAAGGTAGAGTTGTGGGGAACTGGTCAACCGATGCGCGAATTCCTCTGGAGCGAGGAGATGGCAGATGCGTGTGTGTTTGTAATGGAGAAAGTGGATTTTGATGACCTGAAAGGTGATAGCAAAGAGGTGCGCAATTGTCATATCAATATTGGAACAGGCAAGGAGATTAGCATTAAGGATTTGGCGATGTTGATAAAAGATACGGTTGATTACAAGGGTACTATCACGTTCGATTCGTCGAAGCCGGATGGTACGATGCGCAAATTGACGGATGTGTCGAAGCTAAATGCGTTGGGGTGGAGGCATCGGGTGGAGATTGAAGAGGGGGTGAGAAGGATGTATGAGTGGTATCTAGCTAGTGATGCGTAACGGATAGCTGACGTAGAGAGACGCAATGCTTTGCGTCTTG
>CAZXGV010000208.1:0-3146 GCA_964640575.1 uncultured Dysgonomonadaceae bacterium | reverse complement strand
GCGCCAGCCTGGGATTGTTTATCTTTCTGCTTCGCAGCACACCGATTCGGAAATCGGCGCGAGCGACTCACTGTTAACTGTTCACCGCTAAAAGCCAAAGGCTGACCGCTATTCCCCATCAAAAAAAGTAAGACATCGACACCATAATAGCTGGTTTCAACTTAAAGTTGTTCGATATTTCATCAGACCACTCCTTGGTGGTAGTGGTTATGTTTGGTTTTACACCCCTTCGTCTCTCAACACGGTTGTCCACATCCCCCTTGATGGATAGCATGGACAATAGGAACTTGGCATCGACTGCAAAACGGTACAAATTGAGCCTGAATCCCGCATTGGGACTCACAATGTAATTGTTATTCCTCTTGTTGCTATAGGTAAGCTCTGTGACATTCATACTGGTTCCAGAGGCATGGCGGTTAGTCAGGTTAGTTTTGTAGCGATAGTACTGATACTCGCCACGCAGCCCGATAACAAAGTCGAGCGAAGAGAAAGATTGCAGCGCATAGTCATAGTCCAACCCAATGCCATACAGCCGCTTCTTGCTGTTTACCGATGTGTTGACTAGCTCCATATCGGGATGTCCCTTCGAGTCAAAAGAGTCGTCTTGCATCAAAAGAGGCACATAGAGTTGCAACAAACTTTTGTTGTTGACACGGTATCGAAACGAGACCTCGATGGGGCGCACATCGTCGCCCACAATGGATGTGAAATTGTATCCAAGCCCAATCCCAACCATGGGACCATCATAATAGTAATCGTATTGTGAATGTGCAACAAATGCGATAAGGAGCAAAAGAAGTGTGAGTCTTGATTTCATGAAGCATCTTTTTGGTGAAATTCAAATTTAAGGTTTATCTCGTTTATAAGCAAGCAACCTTTGAATATAAATGCTCACAGCAATCTTTACAAGACTCACACTTCTTTAGTCTCTCGTTATGTTACAATGCGGAGTTAGAGTATACTGCTATTTCTTGATAGTAAATTGATGCAACTCTTTCCCCTCGCGGTCTCTCACCAACAGTTTCATCTGTTGCTGATTGGCATTTACGTCGAGATACGCCTCGTTGTCGTTGATAAGGATGGGAAAAGCGACATCTTTATTGGGTTCAATATATTGGTGTCGGTGGTTGTGTCCACACAGCATAATGTCCACATCGGCATTGTTGAGAATGGGCAAAAACTTGCGTTGCAAATCTTGTGTTCCGTGCCATGTCGACCCCAGTGGAGGTATATGAATCACCGCCACGCGATAGAGCGCCTCTTTGTACTCGGGAGTTTCCACCACCTTTTCCAACCATTGTTGTTGCTGGGTTCGATAAGCATCGTATTGCGACAATTCAGAGTATTCGATGTCCGAATCGGGCTTGTCCTCTCCCCCATCCAGCATAATAAACAGCACCGGACCTTGCCTGAAAGTATAGTAGAGATTGTGGGTAGTGGTAGGGAAATAGTCTGCAAAGCGCACACTGAAGGGTCCACGTGTTTCGTGATTGCCTCGAGCATAAAAAATGGGAACTTCTTTTGCAAACAGCGTGATAACGCTATCCATAAAGCCTTCGAAAATGACATTCTCGTTGGTCACAGTCGAAACCATATCGCCATTGAAGAGCACCAAGTCGGTGTTGTCGCGCGTTACATGGCGCAACATATCGCTAATCATGTCGGCACGGTTGTGGATGTCGTTTACCATCTTGAAATTAATTTCAGGTTTGTTTTCGTCGAGCGTGGTGAAGCTCAAAGGTTTTGTGCGATAGACATCGGTCGATGCAATGTTGCCATATAGGATGCGATGTCCTTGATTTCCCAGCACCTCTTTCGAGAAAATACGGTAGCGATAGGTCGTTCCAGGTTTCAATCCCTCCACTCTCACTCGGTGCAACGAGTCTATCACTCTGGTGCCATGCATAGTGTCATAAAATGGGGTGCGCTCCTTGGCATAGAAACTATCTGTTCCATCAGGCGCAATTTCTACCCACGATATCGACTCTTTGTTGGTAGTCCACACAATGGTTACGCCCTCTTCTGTCATCGCTTGTAAGTAGGGTCCGTGGGTTATTTTAATGTTTTGGGCTACAAGCAATAGCGATAAGAAAAAAAACAGGTTGGTAAAGTACAGTTTCAACTTCATAGTCGTAAATATTTATTTGATAATTGAATAAGTTGTTATCGTCTTTTAGTAAAACAAGCCACTTTTCGTTATACGTCAGCGCATATAAGCCCTAAAATTAATCAATTATTTCGGCGTTTGCAAAAGCTTTTGTGAGTTGTGCGCGGGTCATGTTGGGTGCTTTCAGATAGCGACGGTCCGAAACGGGTATCACAACACTCCCCTTCTCTCGCGAAACAATAGTGGGTGCTTCACCCAGCTCCTCAAGTAGATGAACGTGGGGCGCATTCAGTGCCAATTTCATTTGCCCACTCCCTGTAGTGTGCCAATAGACCACATACACATCCCCATTTCGTTCAAACACAAAGGCTCGGACAGCAGGATTTCCTTTGGCTACCTCCTCTATTTGCTGATAGGGTTGCAATTCGAATTGGTTGTGCTCGTTGAGCAACAAGATATGCTCTTGCTCCAAATCTTGCAACATTAGTTTTTGTGCGTCGCTCAACCAGTTTTGCACTCTCACCTCTTCCCAACGGCGCAACACCTCAAGGTTGTCTGCTGTTCGTGGATGGTCTTTAAACTGTTGCAGATTCGATTGAACAGAAACAGGGCAATCCCAAGCAGCAGCTCTGCTTGTCACAAACTCCCACATATCGGGCTGTGTGCCAATCGAGTTTTCATTGGGACTAACATAGCCCATCCAACCAAAATTGATGCGCGTGAAGTCTTCTTGCATGCGAGGTGCTTCTTCGGCGGGCCATTTGCGTGTTTCGTCTTTCAATGTTTCAGGTGGAAACACATCAAAGGCATTGCCACCACTCAACATGTGCCAGCTGAAGTGCGTCTTTGCTGCGCCTTCGGTAAATAGTGGTTCAGTGTGCAATCGTTTAAATACTTTATGTTGTGCCGATGCTACATGAAACCAGAATGGGTCGTTCACTCCCTCCGACCCATCGAAATAGAGCGATTTAAACCCCACATTGTATATGTCTGCAATCTTTTCAGCCACCTCATCTTGCAAATCTGTGTTCTGATCGAT
>CAZXGV010000207.1:0-3147 GCA_964640575.1 uncultured Dysgonomonadaceae bacterium | reverse complement strand
AGGGGTTATTCCCACTCAATCGTCGCTGGTGGTTTCGACGAAATATCATACACTACTCGATTCACTCCGTGTACTTTATTAATGATTTCGTTTGACACTTTGGCTAGAAACTCATAAGGGAGTTTCGACCAGTCGGCTGTCATGGCATCTACCGAAGTGACAGCGCGCAATGCGATTGTGTTCTCGTAGGTGCGCTCATCTCCCATCACACCCACTGACTGAACGGGGAGAAGTATTGCTCCTGCTTGCCATACTTCGTTGTACAAGCCTGCACTACGCAGGTTAGAGATGTAAATATCGTCTGCTTCTTGAGCAATACGTACCTTCTCGGGTGTAATATCTCCCAATATTCTGATACCTAACCCAGGTCCTGGGAATGGATGACGATCGATTAGGTGTGGTTTCATACCCATTTCGAGACCAATTTTCCTCACCTCGTCTTTGAAGAGTAGTTTCAACGGTTCGCAAAGCTTCAGATTCATCTTTTCGGGTAATCCTCCCACATTATGATGACTCTTGATGACAGTGCCTGTGATGGAGAGTGACTCAATAATGTCGGGGTAGATGGTTCCTTGTGCTAACCATTTAATGTCTTGCAATTTATGAGCTTCTGCATCGAATACATCAATAAAACCTTTGCCAATGATTTTTCTTTTCTCTTCAGGGTCAGTTACCCCTGCCAATTCTTTATAGAAACGATTCTTGGCGTTTACGCCAATAACGTTCAGACCCAAGTGTTCGTAATCTTTGAGTACGTTCTCAAATTCGTTTTTGCGAAGCAGACCGTGATCGACAAATACACACGTGAGGTTTTTGCCAATGGCTCGGTGCAGTAATACAGCAGCCACTGAAGAGTCAACACCCCCTGAAAGTGCTAAAATAACTTTATCGTTGCCCAGTTCTTTTTTCAAATTGCGCACAGTTGAGGCAACAAACGCGGCTGGAGTCCAATCTCTTTTACACCCACAAATAGTTAAGAAGTTGGAGAGTAGCTTTGTTCCCTCTTTGGTGTAAGTGACTTCGGGATGGAACTGAACTCCCCACGTTGGTTCATTTTTAATGCGATAAGCAGCTATTTCTATGTCGGCTGTTGATGCAATAAGCTGCAAGCTATTTGGAAGGTTGGAGATGGTGTCTCCGTGTGACATCCACACAGTAGAAGTATCGGATACACCTTTCATCAAATCATCTTTGACTGAAACAATTAACTCGGCTTTCTCACCCTCTTTAGTATCTGAGTCACTTACATCAGCACCTTCTTGCTGCGCAATGAGCTGCGCTCCATAACCAATGCCAAGTAGCGGATATTCCTTTCTGATTGCTGATAAATCAGTTTTAAAAGCATGGTCGCTATTTACTGAAAACGGACCATCTGATAGGATAACTCCTTTGACAGTTTGGTCTCTATGCGGAAATTTATTGTAAGGCACTATTTCGCAGTAGGTGTTCAGTTCACGTACTCTACGTCCAATAAGTTGTGTGGTGGGAGAACCGAAATCGAGAATAATTATTTTTTCGTCCATAGTTTTGCTGTTTTTTTGAGAGTGCAAATATAAATAAAAAAAGGGATGTAACCTGTATTGTTCACGTTTTTAGCTTTGCGTAGATGCTGAGGCGACAAACTTCGCCGATATAGTTGCGAGTCCATAAGAAACTTTGTAATCAAGATTGTTTATAAGCTAACAAAGTCTTTTGGAGATTTGCAGAGTGCAATGTAGCACAGCAATGCTTTGTGCTCCTATTTTTTGTATCACTCAATAAATTGAACAAAGCAGACTAATTAATTATAGTGGATACTGCTTGCACTCTAAAATGTTTCTGATGAAACCCCTTAGCGTATAATTTATAGTATATTTATGCGATTTATAATGCTATATAATAAGGATATTATTATCTTTGAGAATCAGAGTAGACTCGGAATAAGTCAACTCGCCTATTTTCTGCCCCTAAATCCCCGAAAAGGGACTTTGGTTGAGTGCTGTTTATTAGGTTTCTCCCTTTAGGAGTTAAGGGTAGAAAAAACTAATAATCAGTAATCGAGGTTTTCAGAGAGGATTTATAATTAGAATTAGTGTATAGAACAACAATGAAATTATATCGAATAACTGTTTTGATGTTTTTGTTTTTCCCAACTTTGCTCTTTAGCCAAGTTTCGGAAGAGGCACAAAAACTATATGATGAAGGAAACTATAGCCAAGCAAAGTTGGCTCTAGAAAAAGATTTTGAGGAAGCTCCTACTAACACCACCGTGAACTATTTGCTTGGAATGGCAGCTATGCATGTGGGCGATGTGGAGACTGCAGAGCAGGCATTGACGTTTGCAAAAAATAAGCGAGTTCAAGATGCTACGCTTTATTTGGGTAGACTCTACGCCCTACAATACAGATTTGAAGCTGCAGAAAAAGAGTTTGCTGCTTATCAAAGATTGAAGAGACGAGACGAAGAAGCATTGGAGATGTTAGAAGTGGAGCGTGAATATGCCGATCGATTGCAACGGATGGTGAATCGCACCGAAGATATTCAGATAATTGACAGTGTAGTTGTATCGAAGAATGATTTTCTACGTGCTTATAACCTAAGTGCAAATGATGGCTCATTGCAATGGGCACACGATTTTTTTGGCGACTCGTGGAACGGTGAGCACTCGGTGGTGTATATGAATGAGCGAAAGACTAAAGTCTATTTTTCTCGTCCTGCCTCCGAGCGAGGTAGTACGCTATATACCATGGAAAAGATGTTGGACAATTTTGGCAACGAACAGATGCTTTCTGCTCCCATTAGCGACAATAAGGATCAAGCATATCCTTTTATTATGTCGGACGGGTTGACAATCTATTTTGCTAGCAAAGGACATGAATCAATTGGAGGGTATGACTTGTATGTATCGCGCTACAACCTGAATTCAAATACATACCTCACCCCCAATCAAATGAATATGCCGTTCAACTCTCCGTTCAATGATTATATGTTGGTGATTGATGAACAAAAAGGAGTGGGATGGTTTGCTAGTGACAGATATCAACCAGAAGGGCAAGTGTGTGTGTACACTTTCATTCCCAATCAGGAGGTGAGATTAGTGCAAGCCGAAGAGCCAGACTCACTTGCCAACCGTGCCAAGATAAACAGTATAAAAGAGACATGGAGAGA
>CAZXGV010000206.1:0-3175 GCA_964640575.1 uncultured Dysgonomonadaceae bacterium | reverse complement strand
AGATGATTACAATGATAATCAAAACATTTGACATAGAAGTATAAATGCTTAATTAATTGTTATTTATGTGAGTAAGTATCTGCTTTTATATTTAGGAGCTTCGTTCTCTCCGTTTCTCAAATATACTTTGGGCAATATCTTTTAATGATTGTACATGTCTAAAATTTCACCTCACAAAGGTTATTACAGCTGACGCTGAACTCGAATAGCACACAACAAACCTACCTCTCGTTGTAACCATACTCAAATTTAACATCACAATTATCTATATCGGATGCATATCACTGTTATTGCATCACACAATTGTCTATTTCAGTGTGCTTTCACTATAATTTTGCGATGGGAATCGTATATCCTTGCACTCAGATAGACGATTCCTAAATGGGATTCGTTCTTCCGAGTTCACTAATAGACGATTCCCAAATGGGAATCATTATTCTGACTTCACTGATAGACAATTTCCACTTGGGAATCGTTCTCCTGAGTTCACTAATAGACGTTTCCCGAATGGGAATCGTCCTTCTGAGTTCACTTGTAAACGATTCCAAAATGGGAATCATACATCCAAGTCCACCAATAGACGATTCCCGTTGCGCAATAATAGTAAAATGTTGTCGTTGATGAATAAATTTTGGAGCAAAAACAGTAGTCACACATTGGTAATGATTAAAACCTACTTTAATTTGAGTGGTGAAATAATGGTCATCATAATATTCTTATGCGTTTGTAGTTGTTGAGAGCCGGTAATGATTAAATTATCAAGCAATTTAAGTTATCACGCATCGATAATGGCTAGAAATATGAGCAAAAGAAGTAAACAGATTGTGAGAATGAGTAAAGATTCATGTAGAAAGGGGTATAAGATATGCATCATGACTTATTGGAAAGTGAAATTTGAGCTTCTTTTCACATCAAACTTCACGCTACTACTCTAATAGCCGCAAGCTAGAGTCGGGCTCGTATCCTATAGTGTTATGACTGCGTTATTTTTAACACCTCATCAACACTGGTGCTTTGCAGTATTATAGGTAATGCAGTAGAAGTATAAAAAAAAATGGAAGATAATTCAACCTTCCATTTTCATACATATTATTATCAAGATTAATCTTATAACCTGAAATGATTTTTTATAGAGTCATAATTTTATTCTCAGGTTTATTTCATCAATTCAATTTGAAATAAGAAGATATCTCATTATAGTTATCAAAATTCACTTTCCCTTTAGTAGCGTTTACAGCTCCTACTTCTATCATTATTATCGTATATTGAATTTTAGATGGTCTTTCAGATAAAGGAACGCTCAAAGTGGTGATACCATTGGTAGATTTCGTCATAATCAAGTAATGACGGCTTAGACTCATTTCTAAAAGAATAGCATAATTATTCTCTACATTGAATCGATATGGTATTTGTTTATATTCTCGGTATATCTCAGAAGGTCTGGCATAGACCAAGGGAACATAATTAATATCTGACAAACGTATACCACCTGTTAATTCAGGTTTAACTTCAAAGTAACTATGACTGTTACTTGCACCAAAATGTGCAGATTCCCATTGTGAGGCTTCAACTTCAAAAGTGAATTTTCTTACATTTGCATTTCCCGTATCTCCTTTGTCACCTCTTGGTCCTGTTGCACCTGTAGCTCCTCGAGGTCCAGTAGCACCAGTTACTCCTTGATCTCCTTTCTCTCCCTTGTCACCTTTATCCCCTTTTGATCCGGTGGCTCCTCTTTCTCCTGATTGACCTCTATCGCCTTTGTCTCCTTTAGCACCATCAGCTCCTTTATCACCCTTGTCTCCTTTGTCACCCTTGTCTCCTTTGTCTCCCTTTTCTCCTTTGTCTCCCTTTTCTCCTTTGTCTCCCTTTTCTCCTCTATCACCTACCACAACTTCTGGGCTATCATCAGCGCAGGATGGAGTGGCGACTATAAAACTAAAAGAGAGAACTGTCATTGTAATAACAAATAAATATTTTCTCATAATTAAAAAATTGTTTAAAAATTAATATATCTTCTTTGCGTTATTCAACACTAGGAGTATTGTAAAGTTTTGATAAAAGCCCGCATTCAAGCCTAAAGAGAGAGTATTACAATGAATTGAGACAGGTAGACAATTATAAAATAGTGAGAGTTTTAAAATTATTAGAGGGGTCACCTATAAAAATCACGATAACCGACTATAGGTTTTCATTTAACATTATTCCTTTATATGTTTTTGGAGTGCAAAACGGATCAGTTCAATTTTCAATATACTCTCATAAATGGAGGATAACAAAAGCAATAAAAAAACGGACTGCAATACTTTAATTGCAATCCGTTTCTAATTTTCTATTTATACGAAAGTCGTAGTTGTGTAAAGATATTATCTTTTCTTTCTAGGTCTCACAACTTCTACTTCCTGTTCTTCTTTTCTTGTCATCAGGTTGTATGCAATGGGTGCTGCAATAAACAAACTAGTGAATGTTCCCACAACAATACCAATCAACATTGCAAATACGAAGCTTCTGATAGCTTCTCCACCAAAGAAGAGAATCATAAGAATAACAAGTATTGTACTCACACTGGTGTTGATGGTTCTAGCCAGTGTAGCATTCAATGCATCGTTGATGAGCTTGAATAGATTTCGTTTTGGATATAGGTTTCTATATTCCCTCACACGGTCAAATACTACCACCTTATCATTCACCGAGTAACCAATCACAGTAAGAATTGCCGCAACAAACGTTTGGTCAATCTCCATTGAGAATGGCATAATCTTGTAGAGCAACGAGTAGAGCGCAATCACCGAAAATGCGTCAATAGATATAGCTGCAATAGTTCCCGCAGAGAATGTCCAGTTTCGGAATCGTAATAATATATACAATCCCATAAAGACGAGTGCAATAAGCAATGCCCAGAAAGCACCCTGCACTATGTCTTTAGCAACACTTGGTCCTACAGTTTGTGAACTTTGTATGTATTCTTCTATGGAAACTCCTGGAGCTGTGTACTCTTTAAGTCCATCAGCTAAAAGAACTCTAATTTCATCTTCAATATTTGGGTCATCACTATCAATCATGTAGTTGGTGGATATGCGTACTTGATTGCTTGAGCCAATTGTAATTACTCTTACATTTTCCCCAAATGACGGAACTAATGCATCTTGAATATCACTTGTTTTAACAGGCTCTTCAA
>CAZXGV010000205.1:0-3175 GCA_964640575.1 uncultured Dysgonomonadaceae bacterium | reverse complement strand
TAGTAGGTTTTAATGATGCGTAAAATTAAAACAAAGTATGAAATTTCATTTAGGAGAGTGAATAATATGAGAAGTGAATGAAGCGACCGAAAGATAATACAGAAAAGGAGTACAATGAATTGACAAATGACTATAATAAGAGTGAAAAGAGTAGTGGAGCGACTAAATAAATAAACTTGCAGCTGAAAAAAGCGAGGTTATTAACCTGAGTTCGATTATACCTAAATATAAGTCGAACTCAGGATTATATTAAATAACTAAATAGTCGAATGGATAATTAGTTCTTAATTCATTAATTACTCTTTCTCTAAATCTAAAACTGGCAATTTAGCTATCAACTCAGAGAAAAAGGCAATATTTGATAAGATAGCTACATCAGGAAGCAAATCTTTCAAATCGGTCACTTCTTTGGGTCGTAATACTGCATAATGAGCTGCTTTTTGGGCAATTTCGGCTTCGTAATCAGATATTGTTTCTGGTTTGAATGAGTTTCCTATAACACTTTTATTGAATAGAGTTTCAAACCAAGTACATGCAGCGGTATATCTACCATAATTGACTTCCAAGTGATAACCATCTTTACAAAAAGTATCGCCAAGAGAGCTGGTACGTCCATTCTGAATAGCGGTTCCGGCTGGCACTATGATATCAATAGGGGCGAGGTGTCTTGCACGCCATACCGCATCTACTATGGATTTGTACATAGTTAATTGATCATTGTTGTAGCTAACAAATCTTTTATGAGTAGAGTCTTGTGAATAAGCCCACGTTTGATGTAAAATGAATTTAACATCAGGATTGGTTGCTTTTGGCTCTACATAATCATACAGCAAGGGTAGGGGGTTTATATAAGTATAAAATATACCAGAGTAGCCACTAACTTGTTGGAAACTGATATAATCCCAATCTTCGTCTGCTAACGCAGTAGCTATGGATGTTTCAGGGGTATTGGTTTTATTCCCAGTCACATCAATTTTCCGATACTGATAAGCAGCTTTATCATCTTTTGCATTATTCCAGTGCAAATCTAATGATGCACCACCAATGTATAGGTTACCAATAACAACTTGTATGTTCTCCGATTGTGCAAGTTCGAAAAGATAAGTTTCAATTGCATCTTGGGAAAAGCTATTACCAATAGCGAGTATTTTTATTACTTGATCATCATTCGATTTCTCTGAAATGTTGCTTTTTGTATATCCATATGATGACCATCCCCAATTAAAAAGTAGAATTAAAACAATTAGCTTATTAAGTCTCATAATAATGTATTTTTTAATATTCTTATAATTTGATACTTATGTTTGACAAAGTAACACATTGCTATTTCGATGTAAAAGTAATCACAGTAGCAACTCCGCGCGCTCCTTCGTGATCAAACTTCTTATTGTCCGAAGGATAATTAACAACACCACGAGATTTTATCCACGCTGTAGACGAACCTCCACCATCAAGATTCATGGCATCTTTGCAGCCAAAGGCTTCCATCACTTGTGTCAACTCTTCTATACTCATCCCTTGTGCTTTAGCATTTCTTCCGTCAACAACTATCGCAATCAAATGATTATTGGATGTTACTCCAACCGCCGTTCTGGGATGTCTGTTAGTATTGAACTTCTGATTGAGTTGATCTACTTTTTCGTCATCTAAAAGTAATAAAGGACCAGATGCAAGCAAACCATGCGCATCTACAGTATTCCAACCTGAACTTGGCTTTTCAATGACTGAAACCTCTCCTGAAGCACCTATAACAAATCCGGCATTTTCTCTGAAAGGAGTAAATTTATCTCTTGTCTTATTAATAACTTCACCACCATTTTTAAAAAAAACGGTAGAGCCACCTGTTGAAGTATCAAAAAAACTTCCATTAATGGCTGCACTAGCATTTGTGTTTGAAGCGGCATCACTTGTTTTTAAAAAACCTGACGTAACGTAAGGCATATCCACTTTCACTTTTTTGTTTAGATCCACATCGATAATAGTGATGCTTTGGTGAGAGTCAAAAAGATTGCTAAATTGATGATATCTATAAAGAATGCCATCTGAAACTTTGGTTGTAGTCCAATCCGCTTCTAGAATTTGTTTTGTTATACCTGTAAGTTCTCCAGTGTAGGTAGTAGTTTCTCTTACGGTAGGAAGTCTTTTTTCTGTTGCTTTAGTTTGTTTACATCCAGTGAAAAAAGTTACAGCTGCTATTATTAATAAAAAGTAGTTATACTTAGTCATAAATATTTTGTTTGATAATTATGAATGTTTAAAAACAAGCGATGCAGCTCCTAAACAACCTGCGTTGTTACCTAATGAGGCTGCTACTATATCAGTATTGGTGGAACAATCGGGCATAGCATATCGAAAAGCAGAATCTTTAATCATATCAATATAAAACTGACCAGCCTCTGAAATACCCCCACCAATAACCACCTTTTGCGGTGCAAAAGTATTTATAAATCCAGCAATTCCATGACCTAAATAGTCAGTATGAGCTTTCAGACATGCTACAGCTTCTGGTTCATTCTCTTTAAACTTTTTAATGATATAGTACCCGTCTATTCCTTTTATATCTTTGCCTGTTTTATCAGCATACTGCTGAATAAGTGCTGAAGTTGATGCATAAGCTTCCAAACAACCACGACCACCACAACTACAATCAATTCCATCATGCTGGATGGTCAAATGTCCTAATTCACCACCACGATTTTTATAGCCACCATACAATTGGCTATTTATCACAATGGCACCGCCAATACCTGTCCCAACAGTAATGAAAATTACATCAGAACAATCTTTCGCTGCGCCAAAAGCTGTTTCTCCCAAGCCCATCACATTTGCATCATTGTCGACGAATACAGGCATACCAAATTTCTCTGAATAGATTGTGCCAAGATCAAGATTTTCCCAACGATCGAGGTTGTCTGCACCGCCCAAAACAATCCCATCGTCTACTACACCAGGTGTACCAATACCAATTCCTTTCAGCTCTATTCCCTTTTTAGTTGCTTCATTCACTACTTGTTGAATCGCTTCTTGAATGGCTCCTAACGTATCTTCACGGGTTGCATCACCACCTATAGGTAATTTCCCTTCAAATAGTATTTCGCCTGAATTTGATACTAATGTGTATTTTACGAATGTTCCGCCGAGATCGATGCCGATGGCATAATGTTGAATAGTCATA
>CAZXGV010000204.1:0-3181 GCA_964640575.1 uncultured Dysgonomonadaceae bacterium | reverse complement strand
TCTTTGGTAGAAACAGACACATTAGGTTTCACCACTATTATATAATAGTGGTCAAGTGATAGCTCAACATGCTCCAATTTATCGCCAATTCCAGAAGCAAAAGCAGGAGTGTTTTTCAAAAAGAATGCACAATCTGCACCAAGTCTCACTGCAAATTGATGTAACTCATCGTCACTATAGCCAAATGAAAATGTTTTATTTAGAAGATTAAGCATGAAAGCTCCATCGGATGACCCTCCACCCAACCCCGAACCGATAGGTATTCTTTTTAATAAATGAATATCTATGTTTGGGATGTGCTTTTCTGCAGCCATCAATTTCAGTGCCTTTATCACTAAGTTACTTTCAGAATTAGCACCCACTTCTATACCTGTCGAAAACAGTCTATAGATCTTTTTGCTTTTGCTGGGCAATACTTCAAGAGCATCTTTCAATCCAATTGGATAGAAAACGGTCTCAATATTATGATAGCCATCGTCTCTTTTTGAAACAATATTAAGACCTAAGTTTATTTTTGCGTTCGGAAAACAAATCATATTTTCAATTTTAAAGGGCAAACTTACATAAAAAACTTTAAAGTAAGAAGTAGAACAACTCTCTATCTCTATATTTTAAAATTTGTGACAAACATTCTGTTTGGAATCTTATGGTTTCCATTTTAACAACTCATATTTAACCACATATCTTCTATTGTGAATATTCAACCTTGCATTCATTTGTTAGAACTAAGAGGTAGCAGTTTTTGTTCAATACATACAGTGTTCCATATTAGCCTAGCTTTGACATTTTGTCTTCACGTCTATATGTCAGTTAATTATAAATCACTCTCATTTAATTAAACAATTGCGTATAGCTTGACTAAGTTCTAATTGTAAAGATAGTTAAAACTAAGGAAACTAATTATGTGTTTCGAGTTTTCTTATTACCTTTGTCCCCTCATTAAAAAACTAACGAATGGAATGGAACGAAATGGAATTGAAAGATAGAATAATTCAAGAAGCTGGCAAACTTTTTATAAAGCATGGTATCAAAAGAATATCAATGGATGAAATTGCTTCAAGGTTGGGTATCTCAAAACGAACAATATATCAGAACTTTAAAGACAAAGAGGATCTTCTATTGCACTATATAAGACAGATGGAGTTTCTGAAAACTGAATCGATTAAAGATTTATCAAAGAATGTAGAGACTGTAGTGCATGTCTTTCTAAAATTAATAGAAATGCATAAAGAGTTTGACTTCATAAATATTACTTTTATTGATGATGTCAAAAAATACTATCCTAAAGCTAATCGGGAGTTGATAGATCAACAAAACAGAGGAATTACTAAGATTAAACTGTTTTTGAAAGAAGGAATGAGACAAGATGTGATTAGAAAAGATTTAAACATTGATATAGTTGCATTTTTATTGCAAGACAGCAATCGCACTTTAATGAATACTGTAAACTTAACAGATAAGTCTTTTTCAAACTGGGAGCTCTTTTTTACAACAATGATTAACTTTATTCGTGGCATTTCTACGAAAAATGGCATAGAAATTGTTGATAAATTTCTCGCAAAGCAATATTCAGACACAAACGCATAAAAAATAAAACAAGATAGAATGATTATGAAAGTAAAGCTAAACAAAACAATACGAGCAATATCCCTATCGATGGGGTTGTTCTTGTTTTCAGCAACAATGTATGCTCAAGAGCCTATGAGCATAGCTGTCGAATCACAAGAAGCTGATCAAGCTGTAGGCGATAGTTTGATTATAGATATTGAGACAGCTCTCTCTATTGCAATGAACGAAAGTCCTACAATAAAAGTAGCAGACATGGAGATTGAGAAAAAGGAATATACAAAAAAAAGTACACAAGCTGCTCTTTTTCCTCAAATTGATATTGTTGGTCAGTACACACGTACTATTAAGAAACAGACCATGTATTTAGATGGTGGTTTTGGTGGTATGATGGGCGGCGATATTGATCCAGGCGATTTTGATGAAGAAGAGAGGAAAATACTCGGTGTGCTACAAAAAGTGTTAGGTGGTTCTGAACCTGTAGAGGAAGAATCGACAGAAGGAATTCAATTTGGGCGTTCTAATATGTGGACTGCAGGTGCTGTTGTAAATCTACCTATCATTGTTCCAGCATTATGGAAAAACATTCAATTAACGAGTATCGATGTAGAGTTGGCAATTGAGCAATCTCGATCTTCAAAAATTGAATTAGCCAATCAAGTAAAAAAAGCGTTTTATGGTGCACTATTAGCACAGGACTCATACAATGTTTATAAAAAAACATTCGACACAGAGTCAGAAGTTCTAAAGGACATTCAAAATAAATTTGACCAAGGATTGGTTGCTGAGTATGATTTAATTACTGCAAGTGTAAGATTACAAAACATTATACCCGAGATGCTACAAACCAAAAATGCAGTTCAGCTTGCTGTCCTGCAGTTGAAAGCTTTAATGGGGCTTGACTTAGAAATACCACTGGGCATTGTAGGGTCGTTAGAAAACTACGAAAATGAAATGTATGCAGACTTATTAGATGCCGATTTATCGTTGATAAATAACAGTGACTTACGCCAAATTGATTTGCAAATAGAGCAATTGAAGAAAGTGTATGAATTGCGTACTTCGCAATACCTACCTACTCTAACTGCTAATTTAAACTATCAATATATGAGTCAGAATAATGATTTCAGATTTAGCGATTACCGATGGGACCCCTATGCTACTGCTGGTATAACACTGGCAATTCCAATTTTTGACGGTGGTAAAAAACACAACGACATTAAAGAAGCAAAACTGACAGTAGATCAAGTTAAGATGCAACGAGAAGACGCAGAGCGTCAAATAAAATTGATGTTGCAAAACCAAATAAACCAAATTGCAAAAAGTATTGAACAAGTTAACTCATTGAAGAGTGCCAGAAAACAAGCAGAAAAAGGATACGAGATTGCGCTGAAACGCTATGAAACAGGTATGGGAACAATTGTGGATGTAAATCAAGCAGCATTAGGAGTTACCAATACAGGTTTGCAATACAACAATGCTATTTACGATTATGTGTCTGCAAAATCGGAACTTGAGAAAGTGATAGGTGAAGATCAACCTATATATTAAGAATAGAAAAAGAATAAAATAAGAAATAAAATAAAACACTTATGAAAGGTATAAATTTATCACA
>CAZXGV010000203.1:0-3191 GCA_964640575.1 uncultured Dysgonomonadaceae bacterium | reverse complement strand
AGTAATATTATCAACCAGAACTAATTTATATTCACAAATATCCATCAATAGTAATTTCTGGCTGGTAGCGCGAAACTGCGAAGATGCATTATAGAATCACTTCACTAAATGACATTGGGTGATGGTCTCCCAACCAGTGCCTTTGCTGAAATGTTAGTTAGGGCATAAAATTCTTTCTGCTAAGCAGCACACCGATTGTAAAGCGAGAGTTATTAATAATACTTAGCAAAAAACTCTCTAAATTGCTTTGCAGTATCTAACATGGAAGTCATACTTCCTTTCCTATATCTATTAAACAGAAGGGCTTTATACCCAAGCGGCATATTGCCAGGCAAATCGGATAGTTCTGCAAACTTAAAATCTGATATATATTCGTCCAACAGACCCTTGTTTTCAGTTGTCATAATGTTAAACCACACACTCTCGTAAAACCAAAGCATCGACTTATTATTATCGTCAAACGGAGACTCATCCTCTCCGTTGTAATACTTGAGTTGCTGCAAATAAAACTCTTTACTCCTCATAAATTACGCTGTTTTTCTAATCTACCCGCTCGCACACTTTTAATAAAGCGTAACGAAATAACGTATCAGCGAAGGGCAACACCTGCTCTTCTAAACACACCCACCACCATAGCATGATCGCTCGATGCCTCTACCGACTCATTGTAATAGTAGTTGAGACTCTTCGTTATCCACCTATCCGATTTGTATATAAAATCATATCTCCTCGGAGTCTTCCCTGTCATATATGAAAATGGAAGAGCTTCAAGCCCTAATTCAACACTCTGTACAGGGTCGCTCAAATGATGCACCCTGCCCTTCCCAAATATGAAGCTTGCTTTCATACCATTACCATTAGGATTCCAAAACCTTACTTCATTCACATCCAATGAATCCACATCAGGCTCATTCGCATCGCAACAAAAAAAGTCCAACTCCTTCTTCTCATAAAGGAATTCAGCAATTGAAGCAAAGTTGCTCCCCTTAGCCACTTTATAGCTCACTCCAGTTATCGAATGAAAGTTGAGAATAGAAACAGACTCCTCCCCTATCCTCATTTTAGTATAAAGCGTTCTGTCTGGAAGCAGACTCCTATCCAGCACATTTGCCTCTTCCACTTTACCCCCAAACAGCAAGGTCAACACACCCATCTTTCTATTATTCCCATCAAACCTACCTGGCTCTCTATAATCCAAACTATACGCATAGTCGCTTGGTGCAAGGCGCTCTATCAATCTGTCTTTGTGCATGGCAAGCACCTCTTGCAAACAGACTATTGTGTGCCCATCAATATTAGATACTATAAAATCGGCAATCTTATCTATTTTGCATCTATTCGATATGTTCCATTGGAGGAGTCGGAGGGGCATGATTATTTATTTTCTATTTGGTGTCAATTCCTATTGGCACAATTAATTCCCTACCTACAGAGTAAGGTAATAATTTCTTGTGCTGAAAACGACCCAATATAATAGCAGGGTGTGTATCAAATTTTTCAGCAAAACTGCCAATCATATCAATATCCAGAGGTCCTGCTTCCATCACCTCTTTTTCTTCCTCTTCCGAAAAAGTCCACCTTATGGCAAAGTTGTCTGCTTCAAGTTCTTTCTTTGTCAATCTGTCTGGATAATCAATGTTTTCAAGAAATATATCTTTTTTGCCATGTAGTAATATATGACCAGCCTCGTGAAAGAAAGTAAACCAAAAAACATCGTTTCTCTTGTATCTATCTGTCAATTGAATAAGAGGAGTATCATTAAGCCATCTTGTTGAGCCATTTATAGGTGCTTTAGGTAAACAAGGGGTAAACACCACTTTCACACCAGCTTCCAGACAAAGCATTTGTAGTTGATTAAAAAAGTTAGAAGGTTGGGTTGCCATCACAGATTTAATCTTGGGCAAAACCTCTTTAAATGTTTTTTCAGAGTATATAGGAGCTTCTATTTCTGCTGCTTGTAGCTCTCCTTTTCTTAACCAAGCTGATATAGCATAAGGTGCTTTAGTGTTTTTTAGAGAAATACGAAATTCAACTTTCAACACCTGTTTAAAATAGTAGTTTTCCCAAGCCTCAGGGGTGCTAATGCTAAAGAAAGAGAGCAAAGCAGCAGTTCTTTCTTTAATGTTAGAAGAAGAAGTAGCCAACCAACCTTCTTTCATCATACTAGTCAACGGAAACTGCCTTGCCCACTCAGCAGATTCAGCAAGCATCTCGTCCCGTTTATTGCGTGCTACATATTCATCATATACACGCTGACTATTTAACCAAAAGTGAGCAGGTATTTTGGTTACACTCTCAAACTGCACAGCCATATCGGCAGTAATGCTACTTTCGCCTTTAATAATAGCAATAATAGTTTTTTCGGGTTTAGCAGTTCTCACGGCAAACTCTTTGGGTCCCATATTCATCTCTTCCAGCTTCTCCTCTAAGGTCTCGCCTGGATGAGAAACAGTTTGTGGAAAGTATTGATTTTTATTAGCCATGGTTATTTGTTTTTGTGGTAGTTGGTAATTTCAATTATCTCAACACCTTTTATTTCGAGCCAACAATACCTACCATCATTATTTGTTGGTATTGGCCTCTCTTGAGGTGTGAAAATAAGACGGTAGGGTTGATCTAAATCACAAGCCCATTCACCTTTTCTGTTTTCTGTAAGTTCGTGATAGTTTCCGGGTAAAGCTCTCACATCTTCCAATGATTCTGCTGCTCTCAATTGCGACAAACGTCTGCGAAAGAGTTTTGCCCTTATTGAGCCTAACTCTCTCAGCATTTTCCGATCGTCGTTTGCTATCTTTCTCAGTTTTTTACTGCTAAATATTATTTCCACTACAAAGGTATTAAATTATTTAGCTTACACAAACTGTAAGTCATATTATTTACCGTTAACTCTAAAAACATACAATATATTTTACCACTATTATCTGTTTGCTTTTCCCTTTTAGCCCTATTCTTTTCCGATACTAAAGCGTGTACTGTTTCTTTCTATCTTCCCAAAATCCAAATACCTATCTTCAAAGCCCCCCAATCCATTTGTCAGAGCAATAACTCTTTATTGCTTCCACCATCTTTTCCATGGTCAATGGTTTGAAATAAGTCTCACCCAATTCATTCAATGTAGTTTTGTATGCCTCAACCCCCGCTTTACAACTCAAGCTGCCCGATGGATATAAATAGATGAAGCAAATCGGTGT
>CAZXGV010000202.1:0-3230 GCA_964640575.1 uncultured Dysgonomonadaceae bacterium | reverse complement strand
TATCATTTAGCGCCCCATTCTCCTAAATAAATGATAAATTGACACACAACCCCCAACATAAGTGCTCATTTATTTAATTATTGCCCAAAAAGTTTCTATTTTTGTAGTCTTATACTCAATAAAACTATTCAACAACCCAATAAAAAAAACAATAAAAATGAAAATAGCAATTGTAGGTATCAGCGGTGCGGTGGGACAAGAGCTCTTGAGCATATTGTCAGAAAGAAATTTTCCGGTGGATAGTTTAAAACTATTCGGATCATCACGAAGCGCTGGCAAAATATATACTTTTAAAGGTGAACAGATAAAAGTGTTAGAACTTCAACACAACGACGACTTCAAAGGGATAGACATAGCATTTGTATCAGCAGGTGGTAGCATCTCTATCGAATATGCCGACACCATCACCAAGCATGGTGCTGTTATGATCGACAATTCAAGCGCATTTCGCATGGATGACGATGTGCCCTTGGTAGTGCCCGAACTGAATGCAGAGGACGCACTCAATCGCCCTCGCAATATTATAGCCAACCCCAATTGCACCACCACACAGCTGGTAGTGTCGCTCAAAGCAATCGAAAAGATATCGCACATCACCAAAGTGCACGTGTCTACCTATCAGTCGGCATCGGGTGCAGGTGCTTCGGGCATGGACGAGTTGGAAGAGCAGTACGCACAAATCGAACGTGGAGAAGAACCGACGGTCGATAAGTTTGCCTATCAATTGGCATACAACCTCATCCCTCAAGTAGACCAATTTACCGAAAATGGATATACCAAAGAGGAACTAAAAATGTATAACGAGACACGCAAAATAATGCACTCCGACATCAAGGTGAGTGCTACCTGTGTGCGTGTTCCTGTGTTGCGTGCACACTCCGAGTCAATTTGGGTGGAAACCGAAAAACCGATATCGGTGGAAGAGGCTAAGAAGGCTTTTGCCAACACGCCTGGAGTAGTATTAATGGACGATACCGAAAAATTGGAATATCCCATGCCTCTCTTCTTAGAGGGCAAAGACGAAGTGTTTGTGGGACGAGTGCGAAAAGATTTGACAAACGAAAACGGCTTGACATTCTGGAGCGTATCCGATCAATTAATAAAAGGTGCAGCACTCAATGCAGTGCAAATTGCAGAATACTTAGTAGAAAAAGGACTTTAGACCACAAAAAACAGATACAGCAAAAACGCAAAGACCCCAAACAAGAAGGTGCTCTTTGCGTTTTTTTATTTTGTTTTCCTCCGAATTAATCTTAATTTTAAACCGTGAGTCTATTCCGAAAAGTTAACTCCACTCATTCCCGCCGCAAAATTTCCTAAAGGGGACTTTAGTAGCGTGTTGATTGTTAGGCTGTTTCCCTCAATGGACAAAGGGCAAAAAAAGATTAACAACCAGCATTTGAGGGTTTTCGAAACAGACTCAACTTTCAAAAAAAAAGCAGATAGCAACCTCTAAAAAAAACAGTACAATGAAATTAAAATACAACTTCCGACACACGATTTTTAGCAACAACGCTACGTTACTATCGTTAGTCCTTGTTTTTATGCTCCTTGGCGCATGTCATAGCATTAAAAAAAGCGACAGCGCTTCGCAACAAAGACAACAACTGAGCACCCCCACAAGCTCGCCTTACCCTCACACTCACTCGTCCATCGCAGACAAGGAGGGAATGACCCTAAAAGGAGTCGTTTCTGCCCATGGCAAAGGTCTCGAGGGTGTAGTGGTATCGGATGGATATGAAGTGACCACTACAAATGGCAAGGGTGTCTATTATCTGCCTTCGAAGAAAAAGAATGGATATGTTTTCATCTCCGTGCCAGGAAACTACGAAGTGGAAAATGACGAGCGACTACCCCAGTTTTTCAAAAGGCTGGAGGGTGGCAACAAAGTAGAGCAAAAAGATTTTACCCTGACCAAAACCGACAATACAAAACATGTCGTATTGACCATGGCTGACTGGCATTTGGCTAAACGCAACAACGATTTAGAGCAGTTTACCAATGGCTTTCTACCCGATGTGAATGCCACCATTGCCGAATATGAAGCAAAGGGTGTGAAAGTATATGGACTCACATTGGGCGACTTGGCGTGGGACTCCTTTTGGTATAGCAACAACTTTGCACTGCCCGATTATCTTGAGTATATGAATAAAATAAATTGCCCCATATTCAATGTAATGGGCAATCACGACAACGATACTCATGCCGAAGGCGATTGGGATGCAGCACTGCCCTACAAAGAGATTGTAGCCCCCAACTATTACTCGTTCAATTTGGGCAACATTCACTATGTAGTCTTAGACAATGTCGAATATATCAACACAGGCGCATCCGAAGGGAAGGCTGGCAAGGGCAACTACAATGGCGTCATTGTAAAGGAGCAGATGGAGTGGTTGGAAAAAGATTTGGCAACCATTACCAACAAGAGCACTCCCATTGTGATAGCCATGCACATCCCTCTGTTTGGTTTCCCCCGACTGGATAGCAATGGGGAACAAACAAACAGCGTGAGGCTCAAAAATGGAGAAGAGTTGCTGTCTCTGCTACAAGATTTTGAGCAAGTGAGGGTGATAACTGGACATACTCATATCAACTTTACGGTCGAACACTCCCCCTCCATCATGGAGCACAATACTGCCGCTGTATGCGCTACTTGGTGGTGGACAGGCAAAAATGGATATGCCGGCAATCACATCTGCAAGGATGGTAGTCCGGGTGGATACGGTGTGTGGGAGAACGACGGCAACTCCATGCAATGGTACTATAAAAGCATGGGATACGACAAAGAGTATCAGTTTAGGGCTTACGACTTAAACACAATACACCTTACTGCAGAGAAATATGCACCCAAATCGACAGAAAAGGATTTTTCGAAATTTACAAACGTCTATGGCACACCCAACCACAATAACGAAGTGTTGATAAATGTGTGGGGATACGATAGTAAGTGGGAAATTGAGGTTACAGAAAATGGGAAACCTCTTCAGGTAGAGCGTGTTTCGATGAAAGACCCTCTCCACATTGTCTCTTACGAAGCATTCAGACTCAATGTGGGCTCGAAACCAACGTCCTCTTTTGTCTCCAACTATTCCAATCACATGTTCAAGGTCAAAGCATCGAGCCCAACCTCAACCCTCGATATAAAAGTAACCGATAGGTTTGGAAATGTGTCGAGAGAGAGCATGGAGCGACCTAAGGAGTTTGGATATTTGATGAAGTGAGCAGTGTAC
>CAZXGV010000201.1:0-3237 GCA_964640575.1 uncultured Dysgonomonadaceae bacterium | reverse complement strand
ATAAGTGATAAGTGGTAAGTGGTAAGTGGTAAGTGGTAAGTGTCACTACACTATTTGTTGCTTATCGCTTGTATGTTTTGCATATATTGCTTTTATTAACCCTCGTATTATTCTACTTACTTCTTCTGATTGTATGATTAATTGTTTTGATTGCTCACTATTCAAATGGTTGAGTCGAGGAGATAAGTGTAGCATTGATTTTACTTCACTGCATGACGAAATGGATATGTGTAAAAATCTAATGAACTCTTTCTGACTCCCTCTGTCAAATCCTTCAGCAATGTTATTAGATATTGAAACTGCTGCTCTTTGTATTTGATCTCTAAAACCATAATCTTTAGAGGGCTTGAAAGCCTGATATATTGCTACAGCTAAATCTTGTCCTTTTTGCCATGCAATTAAGTCCTCGAATTTCCTTATCTTCATATTGCATCTAATCTATAAAATATGACCGACAACATATATCTCCTTGTTACACATCTTTTGTTTTATTTGAAAACCACAAGTATTCCGCTAAGATACATATTTTATCAAAAATAGAACAATTACTTCAATTTAAATATAAGTAGTTGAGGTGTGAATTGTTTTTGTTACTTACAACTTATCACTTACAACTTATTACTTATCCCTTCTTCCCTTTTCCCCATTCCAATTATTTAGTGTACTTTTGCACCTACAACCATTATAAAAGAACCCCATACATATCGTGATTTACCCAGATAATTTCGAATATAAGATAGAGTTTTTCCGAATCAGAGAGCTCATTGCAGCAAGCTGCCTCAGCACCCTTGGCAAAGAGAAGGTAGATGAGATGCAATTTTCTACATCGTTTGATGAAATTGAGCTGCGCTTGAATCGGGTGGACGAGTTTGTTCATATCTTGCAAGAAGAAGACTCTTTTCCATCCGACAATTTCTATGATGTACGTCCCATGTTGAAACGTATTCGTATGATAGGTTCGTGGATAGATACCGATACCATGTATCAATTGAAACGTTCGTTGCAGACAATTAATGCAATTGTTTCGTTTCTCAAAAAAGAGGATGACTCTAATCCCGTTTATCCCCATCTCTTATCGTTGACCGATAATGTGGTGGTATATCCCGAAATTACGAAACGTATTAATGCAATCATAGATGCTTATGGACAAATAAAAGACAATGCATCGCCTGGTTTGGCTGACATTCGTCGCCAATTGGCAAGCGCCCTCACCAGTATCTCCAGAAGCATGAACTCTATTTTGCGCAAAGCGCAAGCCGAAGGGTATGTCGATAAGGATGTATCGCCCTCGATGCGCGATGGGCGATTGGTGATTCCTGTGAATCCATCCTATAAGCGTAAAATTAAAGGAATTGTACACGACGAATCGGCTTCGGGTAAGACAGTATTTATCGAGCCAAGTGAAGTGGTAGAGGCTAACAACCGAGTAAGAGAATTGGAGAACGACGAACGTAGAGAAATCATCAAAATATTGTCAGCATTCAGCGATTATTTACGTCCTTATTTACCCGATTTGTTAGAGTCATACGATTTTCTTGCGCAAATCGATTTTATCCGTGCAAAAGCCAAGTTTGGTTTGAGCATCAATGCTATCAAACCATCCATCAGCAACGAACAACGGATAGATTGGGTGCATGCCTATCATCCGTTGCTCGAAATGGCACTCACCAGACAAAACAGAAAGGTTATCCCCTTAGACATTACCTTGCAAAATGAGGACAGAATATTGATTATATCGGGTCCGAATGCTGGGGGGAAATCGGTATGTTTAAAGACTGTGGGGCTGCTTCAATATATGGTGCAGTGTGGATTGATGATTCCATTGAAAGAGAACTCCAATGTGGGTATTTTTGATGACATTTTTATCGATATTGGCGACGAGCAGTCCATCGAGAACGACCTCTCTACCTATAGTTCACACCTTCAAAACATGAAATACTTTGAGAAGCACTGCAACCCTAAATCGTTGCTCTTGATTGATGAGTTTGGAAGTGGAACTGAACCCGAAATTGGTGCAGCTATTGCCGAGGCATTGTTGGAGAGGTTCAACCACCAAAAATCTTTTGGTGTAATCACCACACACTATCAAAATCTGAAACATTTTGCCAACGAAAACGAAGGGGTTGTCAATGGAGCCATGCTCTACGACCGTCATTTGATGCAACCTCTCTTTAGACTCTCCATCGGAAATCCTGGTAGTTCGTTTGCAGTAGAGATTGCACGCAAGATTGGATTGCCCGAAGAGGTAATTGCGAATGCCTCTGAAAAAGTGGGTAGCGACTACATCAATATGGATAAATACTTGCAAGAAATTGCACGCGACAAGCGTTACTGGGCGCGCAAGCGAGACGAAATTAGGCGCGAAAGTAATAGATTGAAACAGATGACATCGGACTACGAAGCCAACCTTGACGATGTAAACAAAAAGAAGAAGGAAATCTTATCGAATGCCAAGCAAGAAGCCACCCGATTGCTTGCCGATAGCAATGCACGCATTGAGAATACCATTCGTGAAATTAGGGAATCGCAAGCCGACCGAGAGCGTACCCAAAAAGCGCGCAAATCGTTGACCGAATTCAAAACCAACGTGGTGGAAAAAGAACAAAAGACACGCAAAGTTAGAAAGAAGCGTGTAAAATCGACTAAGCAACCCCTTGCACACAAAACTCCATTGCAACCTGGCGACGCAGTGCGCTTGAAAGGACAAACAGCTCCTGGAGAAGTGTTGCAATTGCAGGGCAAAAAGGCAACTGTGGCATTTGGAACACTTAAAACAACTGTTGATAGCAACAAGTTGGAACGCGTCAGCCAGAATCAATTGAAAAAGGAAGACCCCAACCGTCGCTTTTCCCACCATGCTGCATCGGAGATATTGTACAATAAGAAGCTCGAATTTAAGCAAGAGATTGATGTGCGGGGCATGCGAGGCGATGAAGCATTGCAGGCGGTGATGTATTTTATTGACGATGCCATTCAGGTGGGAGCAAATCGTGTGCGCATATTGCACGGAACGGGCACTGGAGCGTTGCGCCAAGTTATTCGTCAATATTTGGGCACAGTAAATGGAGTGAGCCATTACCAAGACGAGCACGTGCAGTTTGGCGGAGCTGGCATCACGGTGGTGGAGATGGAGTAGGGCGAGGAGTAGTGTGCTACTCGCTCTCGCGATTTCCAGTTCGGCAGTGCGCTAATGTACTCGAAGCTTCCAGCTTCGAGAGATGAGATATCTAGCAATCC
>CAZXGV010000200.1:0-3273 GCA_964640575.1 uncultured Dysgonomonadaceae bacterium | reverse complement strand
GACAGGAGACATGTCTCACACCTCACACCTCACACCTCACACCCCATACCACACACCACAAATGACTGAAACAAAAACAAAATTTAATTGGTTCAAAATGTTTTGGGAAGGGTTCACCAACATGACTACCCTTGGAAAAACATTATGGGTAATTGTAATCATAAAGCTCATCTTTATGTTTTTCATTATGAAACCTATTTTTTTCCCAAACTATTTGAATAAGAATTTCGATAACAAAGAAGATAAGGCAGATCATGTTCGCAAAGAACTAATTGATAAGCCGTAACACAATACGCTTTTAAATAAAAAATAGATAAACTGTAAATAATTTATAACACATGGATTTATTTGATTTTTCATCAGTAGTAGATTGGTCACGATTGCAGTTTGCAATGACAGCAGGGTATCATTGGCTTTTTGTACCATTAACATTGGGACTCGCAGTAATAATGTCCGTCATGGAGACAATATATGTGCGAACTGGAAAAGAAGAGTGGAAACGTGCTGCAAAGTTTTGGATGAAAATATTCGGAATCAACTTTGCTATTGGAGTGGCTACAGGGATAATTCTTGAGTTTCAATTTGGCACCAATTGGTCCAACTATAGTTGGTTTGTAGGCGACATCTTTGGTGCACCACTGGCAATAGAGGGAATATTAGCTTTCTTTTTAGAAGCCACTTTTATCTCTATCATGTTTTTTGGATGGAACAAAGTGGGCAAAAAAGCTCATCTAACTGCCACTTGGTTAGTTACATTTGGAGCCACTATTTCTGCACTTTGGATTTTAATTGCCAATGCATGGATGCAACATCCAATTGGCATGGAGTTTAATCCCGAAACAGTTCGAAATGAGATGGTAGACTTTTGGGCAATCGCCCTTTCGCCTGTTGCAATCAACAAGTTTTTTCACGCAGTCCTGTCGGGATGGGCTACTGGTGCTGCATTTGTAGTAGCCATTAGTTCGTGGTTTTTAATAAGAAAGCGGAATCAAGATTTTGCTTTTAAGAGCATAAAGATAGGAGCTATATTTGGTCTTATTTCATTTGTGCTTCTTGCAGTTACGGGTGATGGATCGGGATATGAAGTAGCACAAAAACAACCCATGAAGATAGCTGCTATGGAGGCGCTCTACGAAGGCAAAGAAGGCGCAGGATTGGTAGCAATAGGTGTGGTAAATCCTGAAAAAGCAGACAAATCAAACTATGACAAAGGAGATGCTTTCCTCTTTAAAATTGAATTGCCAAAGCTGTTGTCTATTATGGGCTATAGACAGTTAAATGCGTTTGTTCCTGGTATAAACGATATAATTGATGGAGGTTATACCCTGAAAGATGGTACTACTGCGCTATCATTTGAAGAGAAGAAGAGGCGTGGCGAAAAAGCTATTGAAGCATTGGGCAACTACCAAGTTGCAAAAAGTGAAGGTCGCGATGACGAGTTGGCAGGCTTTGAGGCTACACTTCAAGAGAACTTCGATTATTTCGGATATGGATATCTTGACAAACCCGAGCAATCAATACCCAATGTACCCCTGTTGTTCTACACATTTAGAGTGATGGTTGGCATTGGTTTCTACTATATTCTTCTGTTTGGAATAGTATGGTATTTCGATCGAAAAAAGAAACTTCTTGACAACCGATGGATTTTACATGTTGCCCTCTGGAGCTTGCCTTTGGCATACATTGCTGGACAAGCCGGGTGGATTGTTTCTGAAGTAGGACGACAACCATGGGCTATTCAAGACATACTTCCCGTTCAAGCTGCAATTTCAAGTTTGGAGGTAGGTTCAGTAATCACTACATTTATGTTGTTTCTACTGATGTTTACAGGTCTGTTAATTGCAGAAGTAACAATTATGGTGAAACAAATAAAGAAGGGACCTGAAGAGGAAGGGGACTCTGATGATAAGTCAGTCTATTAATCTATTCTTTATCTCAATAAAAATATAAAATTATGTTTACATATTCATTTTTGCAACATTATTGGTGGTTCTTAATATCGTTGATAGCTGGCATATTTGCATTTCTGCTATTTGTACAGGGTGGACAGTCCATGTTGTTTTCTCTTTCTAAAACAGCAGATGAGAAAAAACTTCTTACCAATGTACTTGGTCGGAAGTGGCATTACACTTTTACAACGCTTGTTGTATTTGGTGGTGCATTCTTTGCTTCATTTCCACTGTTCTATTCAACGAGTTTTGGAGGAGCCTATTGGGTGTGGATGGCTATCCTGTTTTGCTTCACGCTGCAGGCTGTGTCCTATGAATTTCAGTCGCAGCCAGGCAATATATATGGAAAAAGTACCTACAAAACATTTTTGTTTCTCAATGGTGTTTTAGGAACATTCTTGGTAGGTGTTGCATTGGCTACTTTTTTCACAGGTTCAGAGTTCACAATGAGCAAGGGGAACATAGCTGGAGTAGGAACTGTGGGTCCTATCATCAGTCAATGGCAAAACCCCTGGCATGGTTTAGAGGCATTGCTCAATTTGCGCAATTTGTGTTTGGGCTTTACAGTGCTGTTTTTAGCACGCACCATGGCTACGCTCTACTTTATCAATAGACTGGATCATGAAGTTCTTCAAAAAAGAAGCCACAAATTTCTTTTATACAATGCTGTTCCGTTTGTGGTGTTCTTCCTTGTGTTTGTTATTTGGACATTCCTATCCAAAGGCTTTGCCGTAAATCCTGAGACAAACGAGGTGTATATGGAGAGCATGAAGTATCTGAACAACTTCCTGCAAATGCCTGTTCTATTCGTAATTTTCCTATTGGGAGTTGTAGCAGTGCTTTATGGTATTGGTGTATCGCTCCTCAAACCCAAATACAGAAAAGGAATTTGGTTTGCTGGACCTGGAGCTGTTCTTACCGTTACAATGTTGATTTTTATAACAGGAGTAAACAACACTGCTTTCTACCCTTCGGTAACTGATTTGCAAAGCTCGCTTACACTCCAAAACTCTTCATCCAGTATGTTTACGCTCAAAGTAATGGCGTGGGTGTCGCTGTTTATACCCGTTGTGATGGGATACATAATTTATGCATGGCGTGCTCTTGAGAAAACGCATACTTCTTTAGAAGAAGTGACGGGAAGCAAGGCTTATTAACTGAATTTTCGCAAGTAAAACAACTTGCTGATTTATATTAGCAAAGCAGCATATCAATTTGGTAAATCTTCTGATAATCAATGATTTTAAATTGTATGATGAAGCCCAAACAATGTCTTGCCACACAAGGATAGGAGATAACACTTATAAATTCGCTCGCGCGGATT
>CAZXGV010000199.1:0-3320 GCA_964640575.1 uncultured Dysgonomonadaceae bacterium | reverse complement strand
GACAGAAACTCAAAATAACCATATATAATGGAGCTTCCGAAGTTAGTTCGGCAATCCTTACAGCAGTTTCAACTACTGTTGTTAGTTTCATTCCTGTGTTTACCATGCAGGCTGCCGAAGGCAAACTGTTCGGACCGTTGGCGTTTACCAAAACATTTGCGCTGATTGCTTCGCTTATCGTTTCGTTGTTAATTATGCCCACACTGGCTTATTGGTTTTTTGGGGTGAAAATTAAAAATGGAAAGATTAGGAAGTGGTTGAATATTGCTCTTATCCCAATTGGAATTGTGATTCTTATTGCGGGTCAAACTTGGGCTGGATTGATTCTATTGGCGTTTGGTATTGTGGGTGTGGTGAAAGAGTTTGATGTAGTGCGTTTTGATATGAATAAGGAAGAGAAAGGCGAAAACTCTAAATCAACTTTACAACAACGAATGCACTCATTCGCCCAGTGGGCGCTTGAGTATGCTGAGGTTATAATAGTAGTGATTGGTGTTGTGTGGTTGTTGGCTAAATATTGGCTCCCACTTGGTGCTGCAAAAAGCTTAACTACAAATGTGTTGTTTGTTGCGCTGCTTGTTATAATTGTTTTGGGTTTTTTCATCCTTCTCGAGTATTACTATAAATCGATTCTTCGTTGGAGCTTAAATCATAAAGTGACATTTCTTTTGATACCAACATTCTTAATTCTTTTCGGAGTAACTACTTGGATGGGGTTTAGCAATATGTTTGGCTTTGTAGCCAAAGGATTCGACACGGTGGGAGTAAACATTCGTACCACTAAAGTATGGTCGGGGTTAACACATACTTTCCCCGCAATTGGTAAAGAGTTTATGCCCTCGCTCAACGAAGGAAGTTTCCTGCTGATGCCTACCTCTATGCCTCACTCTGGATTCGAATACAACCGAAAGGTATTGGGGCAATTGGATATGTTGTTGACTAACATACCCGAAGTGGAACTAACAGTAGGGAAATTAGGAAGAGTAGAGTCGGCACTCGACCCAGCGCCCATTTCTATGTACGAAAATGTGATTAATTATCACCCTGAATATATGCTCAATGAAAACGGGCATCGTATTAGGTTTAAAGTAGATAGAGAAGATAGATTTATATTAAATAGCGGAGATACGCTTACTAATGAAGAAGCCTTGCACAGTGGTATAACTTACGATGAGTTAATTCCAGATAGGAAGGGTAATTATTATCGTAATTGGCGACCAGAAATAAAATCGCCCGATGATATTTGGAATGAAATTGTGAGAGTGGCGAAGATACCTGGAGTAACCTCTGCGCCTAAATTGCAGCCGATTGAAACTCGCTTGGTGATGTTGCAAACCGGAATGCGTGCTCCAATGGGGATAAAGGTGTATGGTCCTGATTTAGCTACCATCGAAGAGTTTGGGATGCAGTTAGAAGGAGTTTTGAAAGAAGTTCCTTCTGTAAAAGCTGAGGCTGTATTTGCTGAGCGGATTGTAGGAAAACCCTATCTTCATTTGAATATCAACCGTGATGAAATTTCTCGTTATGGATTGAACATCGAAGATGTACAACAAACCATCGAAACAGCCATTGGAGGAATGGATATTACTTCTACTGTCGAAGGTAGGAAACGCTTTCCTGTGAGGGTGCGCTACCCGCGTGAACTTCGTGATAGTCCAGAGTCGTTGGGTAATATCTTAATTTCCACACCCACAGGAGCTCAAGTACCCATCTCTCAAATTGTCGATTTCGAATATGTTAGAGGACCTCAAGCTATCAAGAGTGAGGAGACTTTTTTGGTAGGGTACGTGTTGTTTGACAAACGCGATGGTTACTCTGAGGGGCTTGTAGTGGATGATGCACAGAGAGCAATACAAGCTCGCATCGATTCGGGTGATTTAAGTGTTCCAGCAGGAGTCAGCTATAAGTTTTCGGGTAGCTATGAGAATCAAATAAGAGCAGAGAAACGTCTCTCTATCATTGTCCCGCTGGTTTTAGTTATTGTGTTTCTGATTCTTTACTTCCAGTTTAAGTCAGTCACTACATCTCTTATGGTCTTTTCGGGTATTGCTATGGCATTTAGCGGTGGTTTTATGATGCTGTGGCTCTACGGACAGGGGTGGTTTGTAGATTTTTCCATCTTTGGCACCCACATGCGAGAGCTGTTTCAAATGGACACCATCAACCTGAGTGTGGCTGTTTGGGTAGGTTTTATCGCGCTGTTTGGTATTGCTACCGACGATGGAGTTTTAATGGCTACCTACCTCGATCAAAGTTTCGCACGAAATAAAACCGATAACCTACACGGAATAAGAAATGCTGTGGTGGAAGCAGGTTCCCGTAGAATTAAACCTGCGGTGATGACCTCTGCAACAACTATTATTGCACTATTGCCCATTCTTACTTCTACCGGACGAGGTGCAGATATTATGATTCCCATGGCAATACCAGCCTTTGGAGGAATGATTTTTGCGGCAATCACCTATTTTATTGTACCCGTGCTATATAGCATGCGTGAAGAACAAAAACTAAAAAAGAAGCAATCATGAAGTATATACTAAATATCATACTCCTAATGATTTTAGGAGTCACAGCAGGACAGGCTCAAACATTGGACGAATACTTTAAAACAGCAGCCGAAAACAATCCCGGTTTGCAGTCAAAGTACAAGGAGTTTGAAGCGGCACTTCAGAAAATACCTCAGGTGAATTCATTGCCCGACCCGACAGTTTCTTTTAGTTATTTCTTCCCTAAGATGATGTCGCAACGTGCTTCAGTTTCTCTCACGCAAATGTTTCCATGGTTTGGAACTCTGAAAGCGCAAGGCAATGCAGCTGCTCTAACGGCAGAAGCGCAATATCAGTCGTTTCTCGATGCGCAAAACCAATTGTATTACGAAGTTGCTGCAGCATATTATCCATTGTACGAACTGAATCGTTTGAAACAGATTGAGAAGAAGAACATCGACCTATTAGATTCGTACAAATCCATTGCTAACTCAAAGTTTAAAAACGGACTCGCACCGATGGTAGATGTTTTGCGGGTGGAGATTATGCTAAAAGATGCGGTTACTAACCTGAGCATTCTTGGAATGAAAGAAAAACCACTGATGACTACCTTTAATAAGTTGCTCAACAGAGGTGATACCGAAGAAGTAGCTATTGATAGCGTTCTCACTACAGAAAATTTGCAAGAGAGTTTTCGAAGAGATTCTCTCATGACCAATAATCCGATGTTGCATGCATTGGACTTGAAGATAAAAGCGAGTGAAGCGAGTGAGGTAGCTGCACAAAAAGAGGGATTGCCAAAATTAGGTGTGGGGTTGGACTATGCGATTATAG
>CAZXGV010000198.1:0-3363 GCA_964640575.1 uncultured Dysgonomonadaceae bacterium | reverse complement strand
CCCCCCCCCTCCAATCAAAAACCACATCCCTCCACAATTTTAAACAAAAATCTTGTTTTTAAGCAAAATAAAAGCAGATATATTTGTAAGTTTGCACTCAAATAGAAAACACGCTTCAATTGGAGGTGTTTTTTTACGACAACCACAGCTGCTTTTTTCATAGTTTGGGTTGCACAACTTTACGTTTTAGATTTTTCTTTTATAATTAATCATGTACACACTTCTTCAAAGCTTAAGAGATAATTCAGATTGGCTCTATTCTACTATTATCGAGTACAGATGGTTCTACTACGATCTTTGGTCATTTGTTCATCTTTGGAGCGGAGTCATATTTTTTGTTGTCCTATCCGCCTACAATGTAAAAAGAAAATGGTTGAAACTACTGTTAATCCTAACTGTGCTTGCATTCATTGAAAACTCATTCTCCATCGGATCATTAAATTTGTTCAAGTCCGAAAGGTCGTTAGGCATACTCAATGATGTGGTGACTGGGATGTTGGGCGGCTACCTCATGTACTACTTTTTGAAATGGAAACATACCAAAAAACGTTCCATGTGGCTTGCACTTTTCCTCTCCTCCCTCACTGTTGCTTTCATTTGGGTAGGTTCCTATAGATACAAGTATAGCATAGCCTTTTTCAATTCCCCCCATATCAATTGGTGGGCACTCACGGCTTGGAGTGTATCGGGCATGATTATCATTTTTGTGTTCAGCTACTTCAAGCAAAAGCTAAATTACATTTGGGGGATAATCATTCCGTGGCTCATATACATTGTGCTGCTTTTCGCAGTAGAGTACATAGCCTACCATCTCTTGGCGTTTAGAGAGGTAACCGAAGGAACCGAAGCCCTGGCTTTTGATGTAATACACGGAAGCAGCATCATGCATGTATATTATCTTACTGCACCCCTCTACTTTATTGGGCTTTTTATTTTGCTCAATTTCTTGTTCGATAAGCATAAACGGACTTGTGGAGAGGGGGATTGATTGGTTTTGTTGTTGCTTTGTTTTGTTTTGTTTGTTGTGCATTGCTATACCAGCAAATTGCTTAAAACTAGAAACCAATATCTGCAGAGTTCGACTCTTGGCATCTACACAAAGCTGTAAACGTGAATAATTCGAATCAATTATTGATATGTATGAAGTGTAGAGAGCTAATTTCTTGTATGGTCTTTAAAACTTATAGTCCAGTCCCCAGCACCCTCTCCGCCCCCTTCACAAACCTATCCATTGTCCACTGCTCGTAAGGTTGTAGGTTGTAGCCCGTTGTATCCTTTTGTGCGGGCAGTAGTCGGTAGTGAGGTTTTCTGTTTTTGAAGAATTTGTGAGTCCACACCAATGAGTGGCTGACCGATTCTATTGCAACAGGAGCTTGGTCTGCACTTTTACGGAGCACTATTTTTGCCAGCATGCCTCCATCTGTGTGTAGTTTGCGCTGGTTCGAGATGAAATTGCCGAGGGAGTAAAACACCACGTGAGTGATAGTTTGGCTGTCTCGGTGGCTCTGTATGGGTTGCACCACATGAGGATGATGACCAATGATGATGCGGATGTGGTGGTTGAAAAGAAACTGGGCTATCTTTTTTTGATGTGTGGAGGGTTTTGTGTGATACTCCTCGCCCCAATGCATCACTGCAATCATTATGTCGGGGTGTAGTAGTTGTGCTGCCTCTATGTCTTTTTTGATGAGCAGTGTGTCGATAAGGTTTACAATGGTGGGTGCTGTCGATTTGAGTCCGTTTGTTCCATAAGTGTAGTTGAAGAAGGCGATGCGAATGCCGTTTTTGATGAGCATGAGAGGGTAGTGAAGAGCACGCTCTTTGGGCGAAGCAAAGGTGCCAGTCTGTTTTGCTCCTGTCTTTTTGATTACTTGGATGGTTTGTTCCAACCCTTTTTTGCCAGTGTCTAGGGCATGATTGTTGGCAGTGAAGAAGAGGTTGAACCCTGCATCGCTCAATGCAATGGCATATTCGTTGGGAGCACTGAATTGGGGATAGCCCGTGTAGGGCTCTCCGCCCAGTGTAGTCTCGAAGTTGACTGCGGCAATATCGGCTGCGGCAATTTGATGTTTTACCAACTCAAATACTGAGTCGTAGTGATAGCCACTGTCTGTTTTTGCAGCCGTTAGTTGTGGGGTGTGGTGCATAGCATCGCCTGCAAACAAGAGCGTTACTCTTCTTTCTTGTGCAGTGGAAATTGCAAAAGAGAGAAGAAGCAAAGCAAGCAAGCTATGTCTAAGCATGGTTACATACTATTTTGGTTTTGAAAAGCTCTTTTTTTTATTGGAAATAGATTTCGGCAATAAAAGTTATGGATAGACCTCTCGTTTACCTGCCAGCAGTGTGTTTTTGAGAAGCGACACAATGGTCATGGGTCCTACACCTCCTGGAACGGGGGTAATGTAGGAGCATTTGGGTGCTACCTCGTCAAAAGCCACATCGCCTGTCAGTTTGAAGCCCGATTTTCTCTCTGTGGAGGGTACTCGTGTGGTGCCCACATCAATTACCACGGCTCCCTCTTTCACCATGTCGCCCTTCAGAAACTCGGGTACTCCCAATGCAGCAATGATGATGTCGGCTTGAAGGCAAATCTCTTTGATGTTTTTGGTGCGACTGTGACACACCGTAACGGTGCAATCGCCTGGATATCCCTTTTGCATGAGAAGCATGGCTGCAGGTTTGCCCACAATGTTGCTGCGCCCCAAGATGACACAATGTTTTCCTTTTGTTTCTATTTTGTAGCGCTTTAGTAGCTCTACAATACCCGAAGGTGTGGCAGATAGAAAACCAGGCAATCCTAAGGACATGCGTCCTACATTGACAGGGTGGAAACCATCTACATCCTTTCGGTAGTCGATGGCTTCTATTACTTTGTCTTCTGATATGTGTGGGGGTAGCGGTAGTTGCACTATAAACCCATCAATTTCGGGGTCGTTGTTCAGTTTTTCTACACTCTGTAGCAACTCCTCTTCGGTCACATCCTCCTCGAAACGGATAAGGGTAGATTTGAAGCCAACTTCTTTGCACGACTTCACCTTGTTGGCAACATAAGTTTCGCTTCCCCCATCGTGTCCCACAAGAACTGCAGCTAAATGGGGTGTTTTGCCCCCCGAAGCGTTTATTTGTTCCACCTCTTTGGCAATCTCTTTTTTTATTTCAGCCGATGTGGCTCTACCGTCTATTAGTTGCATGTTGGTTTTGTTGTTTTTTTTATGATTATTTTATTTGTTGATTTGCAATCGGTGTGTTGCATCAGCGAAATCATTCTTTATGTGTTTTTATGCTTTGTAGCACAGCTGTTGGCTAATAGCTAATAGCTGAATGCTGTTTTAATCTGCTTCGCAGCACACCGATTTGGAAATC
>CAZXGV010000197.1:0-3372 GCA_964640575.1 uncultured Dysgonomonadaceae bacterium | reverse complement strand
ATATTTAAATCGGCAGGTGTATAATCTAATGAAGAGGAAGTCATCGTATCCCAATGCGTCTCAAGTCCTGTATATGCCGATTGGGCTCCCATTATACCAAACATATTAGCCACAGATATTTCGGATACTTGTTCAACAGGAGTATTCCTTCGAATGCTATTCACCAAATTTACGTGTTCCAACACAAAAGGATTGGTTTGTTTGTAGTTCGCCTTTTCTTCTTCCTCATCAAACTCCCATATCACATTGCCTTCTAAATCTTTTATAAACGCTTGCCCCCCTACTGTTCCAATTCCCGTCCAAGATCCTTTAGTCCCTTGAATATAATTACTCACACCGTTAGTGCAACCATCCATTTTTCGTGTCATACCATGAATATGGACATCGTTTTCCATAACGAAATCAACACTAAAGTTATCATATTGGGTTCCAGCCTTAATACGTGTACGTGAACCAAATCCTAATGCGCTTATAGGCTTCAATCCCGTAAGCCAAACGAATGCATCGATGTTGTGAAAGAGTATTTGAAGCATAATATCACCCGAAAGCCATATCCAATTTGTCCAGTCTTTCAACATATATTCAAGATCGCTCCATCCCGGTTGACGTTCACGAGACCAAGATTTGCCTACATTATAATGTACTGTTCCTCCAGTAATTTGTCCAATGGCTCCATTCATGATTTGCTGATGAGAAGCTACATAACTGCGTTGGTGACGACGAATTGCGCCTGTTATAACACTCAGTTTCTTTGCTTGTGCTTGCTTTGCGGTAGCCATCACTTTACGATAACCTACAGCATCCACAAAAAATGGTTTTTCGAGGAAACAGTGCTTGTTTTTTTCTATTGCATACGCAAAGTGCAATGGGCGAAAGAAAGGAGGTGTACACTCAATGATAATATCTACATCACTATCGATAACTTGCTTGTATGCGTCAAGCCCAACAAAACGCTTATCTGCCGGTATATCAATATTCTTTTCTGTTTTAAGATTATCCGCAAGAGCAGTCACCTTTTCCTCGAACACATCGCCCAATGCAGTAATAGTAACATTGTTTGCTGAATTTAAAAAATCGAAGGCTGCGCCTGATCCACGGCCACCACAACCAATTACTCCTGCTTTCAACTCTTTGCCATCATCCGCTATATCGGGAAGATCAGGAACATAATAACTCCCAGGCTCACGCAAGGGAGAGTTTCCCGATTTCTTTTTATCACGACTGCAAGATGATAATAAACCTGTGGCTCCACCGCCACCAATCACACCTATTGTTCCCGCCAAAGCAGAACTCTTTAGAAATGTTCTTCTGCTAACGTTATTCTCTTTCTTCATTTTTTACACTTTCTATTATAGTTGTTATATATTCAAGTTATCATTAATTGCTTAGCACAAACTCATTTGCATCGCACACCACCCTAAAGCCAATGCCTTTAAAATCGGAATACCACCAAATGCTTTTAGGTTGCTGCGGGTCGAGTCTCATCCAGTCGTCATGCTCTGTATGACTGCGTGCGGCAGCACGCACCTCTGAAGCATCCGATGCATAATATCCCCCGCGAATAACCCACTCATCACCTTCGGTCACAATCGGGTCTTTTGCACCATCAGCCCGTTTAGAGTAAGCTTCAGGATCGTATCGATCTGCGGTGTACTCTAGCACGTTGCCCAACATATTTTTTAATCCGAATGGATTTGCTTCAACCACGTCGGGTTCTTGCGAACGGTTATAGCTATTCTTATTGTAAATTACGTATGCTGTAATATTGTCAGTTTTAGCTGGGAAAAATCTTCTCCAAAATCCATATTCTGAGAAGTCTTTTGGTCTGCCAGGAAAGAAGTAAGGAGTTTCGGTGTTAGCACGTGCTGCATATTCCCACTCAGCTTCTGTAGGCAAGCGATAGTTCTTGCCCGTTTTTTTAGACAACCACAAACAGAAGGTCTCTGCCGCATAGTGAGTCATGGTGATAGCAGGTCTATCATTACCACCCCATCCTTGATCGGGGAAACCGAAAGGAGGGGTTGGTCCCGAGATACCGTCCACATCTACTGCTTGTGAGTTTTTTTCGTATGTTATTTCAGGCGGAGTACGTCCTTCGCTCATCGTGCTAGCATAAAATGCCCAAAATTGATCCCATGTAGTCTCTACTTCTGCCATAAAGAAAGGACTTATTGTCACATCATGAACAGGTCCCTCATCGGGACGATGAAAATCCTCTGTTTTGGGACTACCCATTTTAAATGTCCCCCCCGGGATGGCTATCATATTAAACGATATAGGCGTCTCTGGTATCTTTTCAGTAAAATCCTCAAATCTCGTTATATGTGTCGGAGACTTAAAGAATGAAGCTGAATCCATAGCAGCACTACCTCCCTCACTATAGCCTGGAATACCCACCATTTGTGAATGTGAGTAGTTGGGATCGTAATGTCCTACATCTAAATGACAACTAATACATTGCAAATTAAGCTTAGTTTCGTTTTCATCGTAATGAAGATGAGCAGTAATGCCATCATCTGTTATACCTTGGGGGAAAATATTCTGATGGCATTTCTTACACGATTCATTCGGAATGTATTTAATGGCATTTTCTAACTGACCTTTCATTTCCCAGTCAAAATCTGCTGTGTCTTTTGTTAAATAACCCCATACATCTCTTGCACCGAGTTTTAGTTTTGCAGTGTAGTGACTCCAAGTGTCATCGAGTGGTGGCAAATGACAGTCAACACAGTTGGTCATCACACCACTTTTGTTGTTCACATGCGTGGACAATTGCCAACTCTCATGAGCGTGAGGATGCACATGACAAATGGCACACGAATCGTTAGTTGAAAAATAAACGGAAGTTTGATACAGAGCCATCACAACACCTGCACCAAATAGAGATCCTATTAATAGTAAAATGACCTTAGTCTTATTTACTCGTTTCTTGTGCGATTTGCTCGCCTTGGAATTATTGGATGTCATATTAAAATCAGAGAAGTAAGATTGTGTGATTTATATTTAGGCGTAAATATACAATTTTCATTCTGAAATGTAATAAAACGCATTCAATTTAACATTATATATCATAAAGCTACTCTTCAAGTATCTTGATTTCCATATTCCTGAAATCGCAAGGATGACCTTCGCTTTGAAGCGAAATAGTCCCTTCGGATAGATATTTCTCACCATTATTAAGTGATAGTAGCTTTTCATAATATGGCTCGCGCTCATCCAGTTGGGGCTCGCTATATACCATCACAGTATCACCATTTATGATGTGTTTAATAATTTCACTCCCTCGAACTTCCACTTCAGCAGTCACCCACTGGTCATCCATATATATTTGAGACGACGATTGTGTGCAATGATCTAAGATTAGTTCATCAT
>CAZXGV010000196.1:0-3443 GCA_964640575.1 uncultured Dysgonomonadaceae bacterium | reverse complement strand
TAAATAATGCTGTATTTTAAAATTGTTTAGTTGTTATACCAACCATCAATCATTTCCTTGTTAGCTTCGTACCACATGCGTGCACCAGTTTCAGGGCTATTATCCTGAATAATACTCATTAAGTCATTTAATTGAGCATCAGTCAAGTGAAAGTTTTTGAAGTATCCTGCAGCTTGTGGCATATCTTCTTCAAATCCTCTACGAGAAAGAATTGCACACACATCTGTTGGATATACTCCTTTTGGATCTTCTAGGAATTTCAGATCAAACTGTGTCCACTTTATATGAGGTTTCCATCCTGTAACTACAATCCAATCTTCGTTGTTAGTTGCTTTTTGAAGCGCTGCAACCATTGCTGGTCCACTTGAAGTTATTTGCTCAAGCTCTAAGCCATACTCTTCAATAGCTTCGTATGTGTCTCTATGGATACCCGCTCCACTATCAATACCAATGATTTTACCATCAAACTTCTCTTTGTTATCATTCAACTCTTCAATAGAATTGATGGGTAAATACGATGGCACAACCAAACCAGTTGTCCCTTCACTAAACGATTCGCCTAGTTTTACTAATTTATCACCATAATCTTCCCAGTAATATTTGTGAGTATTGGGCAACCATGCATCCATAAATACATCACCTTTAGAGTTTTCTTTTGATAATTCAGCGAATATTAATCCTGGATCTAAGTTTGTTAACTCTACTTCGTAACCTTGTTCTTCAAGAGCTACCTTCGATAAATGTGAATAGGCAACTGCCTCTACCCAATTTGGATATAAAATGTTCACTTTCTCTTTTCCATCTCCACTCTCTGTACATGCAGTGAATGATACAATCAATCCTACAATAAGAGCGATACTTAATAAACTTCTTAATTTCTTCATACTTAATATTATATTTATAGTTAAACTTTTACTTTTTTATTCGTGTTTGCTTGCTTCATTTTTGTTTGCGAATGCTTGTGTTATCCGATCAAGTATAATTGCTAAGATAACAATTCCAAGTCCAGATTCAAAACCTTTAGCTACATCATTTTGTTGAATTCCTTGATATACAATGCTTCCAAGACCACGGGCACCTACCATTGAGGCAATAACTACCATAGAGAGCGACAACAAAATAACTTGGTTGACTCCTGTTAAAATAGTAGGCATTGCTAGAGGTAATTCAATTTTGAATAGTATTTGGCTTTCTGTTGCACCAAATGCTCTACCCGCTTCAATCACATCTTTTTGCACATTCTTTATTCCTAAACTTGTAAGTCGCACTGCGGGAGGCACCGAAAATATAACGGTTGCTATCACACCTGGAGTGTTTCCTACGCTGAAAAAGAAAATGGCAGGAATGAGATAAACAAAAGCGGGCATGGTTTGCATAAAATCTAGAATAGGTTTGGTAATGGCGTCAGCTATTTTACTTTTTGCTGACAAAACTCCAAACGGAATTCCGATAATCAGTGCAATAATAGTTGACACTAACACTAAGGTAGTTGTTTGAATAGCTTCTCTCCAATATCCCATTCCGTATATCAATAAAAAACCAAAGATTACAAAAACTGATAACCCGATACCTTTTTTTAATCCTTCTTTTTTCAATGAGTTTCGTCCTGCATTAGCATAATACGCCAGAAGCGTGATGACTACCAAAAACACAACAAAAGGGACAGAGAGTAGAAACGCAGTCATATTATCTACAGTCCAAGATATTCCTGCATCCATAGCATCCCAAATGGGAGTGAAGGTTACTTGCAAGTAATTAATTGCAATTTCGATGTATTTTCCTAAATCAATAATTTTTTCCATATTAAATTTCGTTAGCTTTATCGATTAGATCACTCACTTCTTTATCATCGTAACTGGTTGCTTCAATAACAATTGAAGTTTGACTAACAAGTCCATGCAGTCTTCCATTTTTCCTATCAACTACTGCAAGCGGGTAGCTGTTTTCTGAAATCAATGGAATCATTTCCTCCACTGTATATTCTCTATGTATACTTGGAACATCAGTTTGCAATGCTTTTTCAACAGTTCGTTCTTTTGCTCGTGCGAGTTGAATCATATCTGTCAACTCAACATAGCCCAAAAACTTACGTTCTGAGTTTTCAACGGGAAGCACATACACTCCTGTTGAGCGCATTTTGCGAATGGCACCTTTAGGACCATCTTTTCCTAATTGAACTATTGTGGGTTTACGGAACATCAATGTTTCGGCAGTGATAACTGTCTTGCGATCTACTTTTTCGATAAATGCTTTGATATAGTCGCTTGCTGGATTAGAAAGAATTTCTTCTGCAGTGCCTATTTGTTCTATAACCCCGTCCTTCATAATGGCAATTCGATCACCAATCTTGAATGCTTCATCCAAATCGTGCGTAATAAAAACGATTGTTTTATGCAATTTGTTTTGAATTTGAAGGAGTTCATCTTGCATGTCAGATTTAATCAATGGATCGAGTGCCGAAAAAGCCTCGTCCATTAACAGTACATCTGTGTCGTTTGCCAATGCTCTTGCCAAACCTATACGCTGCTGCATACCGCCCGACATTTGTCCAGGATATTGTAATTCATATCCTTTTAGCCCAACGGTTTCGAGCACTCTCATACCAACTTCCTCGCGTTTCTCTTTTGAGTCGCCTCTAAGCTCTAATCCAAAAGTTGCATTATCAAGAACTGTGCGATGAGGTAGTAGTCCAAAGTTTTGGAAAACCATACTCATTTCGTTACGGCGAGTATGTAGCAGTTCAGTGTTATTTGCTCGGGTAATATCGTGATCTTTAAAAAACACTTTTCCTGCGGTGGGTTCGTTCAGTCTGTTCAAACACCTAATAAGTGTTGATTTTCCACTGCCCGACAATCCCATCACTACAAATATTTCCCCTTCTTGTACTTCGAAATTTGCTTTGTTAACCCCAATAGTACATTTTGTTTTCTTGAGAATGTCCTCCTTCGAAGCACCTTTATTGAGCATCGCAAGGGCTTCTCTTTTTCTTTTGCCAAAAATAAGAGTTAAATCCTCTACTTTTAGTTTTATATTTTTGCTATTGTTGTTATCCATACAATTTGTAATTAAAAGTAATAACCTAAATTTATATTGAAGCGGCTATTCCAGCTTGCGTCTTCAACTCCAGAGCCTAAGCCCTTTCCAAAATCATCGGTCAACCAAGGCTGGTTTTTACCCATAGCATAATCGAAGTATGCATAGATTGGACCAGCTGTAACCATAAATCCTGGAATCAGGTGTTGTGTATCGTAAAAATATTCGTTAGCTTTATCAACATAAGAATAATCTACATACGGTTTGATGCTTGAAATGGGTCCCCAATTGACGGGAATATCATAAGCAAGACTCACAGCGTAGATATTTGCTTCTGTTGCAACACAGCCAGTATAATCTACAATACCTGTACCCTCTTCGGCAGTTGCACCCGGGTAGACGCCTCCATA
>CAZXGV010000195.1:0-3473 GCA_964640575.1 uncultured Dysgonomonadaceae bacterium | reverse complement strand
TCATGAAAAAGAAAGAACTTGCACCCATCATTCTGTTTACCTACAACAGACCGTGGCACACGCAACAAGTGTTGGGGGCTCTACAGAAAAATAAATTGAGCGAACAGAGCGAACTGTTTATATTTTCGGATGGTGGTAAAGACTACGAGGATGAGCAGCTTGTTGACGAAACACGTGAAATATTGGATAGTACCACAGGGTTTAAGAGTGTAACCGTTTATAAACGACCTGTAAACTTTGGACTGGCTGCCAATGTTATCAATGGAGTTTCAACAATTGTTGAGAAGTACGGAAAAGTGATTGTATTGGAAGACGATTTGATTACTGCATCCTCTTTCCTCACATTTATGAACAAGGCGCTCGACATGTACGAAGATGTAGATGAAGTGGCACACATTCACTCTTTCTGCTATGCAGGATTAGACCTGCCTGACACATTTTTCATAAAATGGGTGGGTAGTACTGGATGGGCTACTTGGCGTGATTCGTGGAAACTATTCAGACCCAATGGCGAAAAACTATTGGCAGAGATAAAAGAGAAGAATCTATCGAAAAGTTTCGATTTCAATGGAAAGTATCCTTACACCCGCATGCTAAAAAAACAAATAGAGGGCAAAAACAACTCATGGGCTATTCGCTGGAATGCATCACTATTCCTCAACAATAAGCTATCGCTCAACACGGGCAAATCGCTTATCTACAATATTGGGTTTGATGGAAGTGGGCAGCACAGTGGCTCACAAGACTTCTACAATATGGATTTATATAATAAGGAGCTAGAACTTACAAAGCCCGACAAGATATATGAGAGCATAGAAGCTCGTAAACAGTTTGAAGAGTTTTATCGAAGGACAAACTCTTTTTGGGCTAAAGCAAAGCGAAGACTTCAACGAATGGCAAAAGGCGATTTTTCATAGCACCAAGTAAGAGTAAAAACAACATGAATGTAGTAATTGTAAGCACACACGACCAACAAGGAGGAGCTGCTATTGCAGCTTACAGATTATTGGAAGCACTAAACAAAAATGGTGTTGCTGCAAGCATGTTGACATGCGATAAGAAATCTGATAACCCCAATGTAGTTGAAGTAGGAAATAGATTGCTCAACAAAGCTCGTTTTGTAGCAGAGCGAGGTGCGATATATATTCAAAATGGATTCTCTAAAAAGAATCTTTTTGATATCTCTATTGCCAATACAGGTGTATCAATCACAAACCACCCAGCTTTTAAGAAGGCTGACGTAATTCATCTCCACTGGATAAATCAAGGGATGCTTTCGGTAAGAGAAATCGGCAAAATAGTGGCAAGTGGCAAAAAGATTGTGTGGACCATGCACGACATGTGGGCTTTCACAGGCATTTGTCACCATGCACGAGAGTGCCGTCATTTTGAAACTGGCTGCGGAATGTGTCCCTACCTCAACAATCCATCCAAAAGCGACATCTCCCACTCCACTTACTTGCGGAAGCAAGCAGCCTACTCGCTCGGAAAGATTCATTTTGTTGCTTGCAGCAATTGGTTGAAAGAGTTGGCAATGAAAAGCCAACTGACAAGCAACCACAAAGTGAGTGCAATCCCCAACCCCCTCAACACCCAACTATACACGCCAAAAGATAAAACCAGGGTGCGAAAGGCAATGAACTTGCCCACCGACAAGAGGATTATCTTGTTTGCTGCCGCAAAAGTGTCGGACAAAAGAAAAGGAGTTGACTATTTAATAGAAGCTTCGAAGATTATAGCAGAGCAAAAAAACAACAACTGTATGTTTCTTATTGCTGGTAGCAATAGCGAGGAGACTGTATCGCAACTAGCTCTTCCTGTCGCCAATGCGGGCTATGTAGCCTCATCGGATATGCCCAATCTATACAATGCTGCCGACCTATTTGTTACGCCTTCGTTGCAAGAGAATCTTCCAAACACCATTATGGAATCGATGGCGTGTGGCACGCCTTGCGTTGGATTCGACATTGGAGGCATCCCCGAAATGATTGACCACAAAGAAAATGGATATGTAGCCAACTACAAAGATGCACAAGATTTAGCCAATGGCTTATTGTGGGTATTGGAAGACTCAACGGGAATACTTTCTGAAAATGCACGCAGCAAAGCGGTGAAGAATTACTCCGAAACTGCCATTGCAAAAAGATATATTGACATTTATAATCAAAAGTGATTTGCCATGAATCTATTTACTGTAATAACTGTTACATACAATGCTCAAGATACTTTGTTGCGAACACTCAAGAGTGTACAAGAGCAGACCTATCCACACATTGAGCATATTGTGATGGATGGAAACTCTACCGATGGCACGGTGGAGCTGATAAAAAAACACGCAACGGAAAACACCCAATGGATAAGCGAAAAAGACAATGGCATATACGATGCTATGAACAAAGCCACTGAAATGGCGCAAGGCAACTATGTTTGTTACCTCAATGCAGGTGATGCTTTTTATGAGAAAGAGACAGTGGAGAAGTTAATTTTAACTGCACAACAATATCATTACCCCGACATATTGTACGGAGAAACAGTGATAGTGGACAATGAGGGAACATTTCTGCACAATCGCAGATTGAAAGCTCCTGAAAGATTGCACTGGAAAAGCTTTAAACAGGGAATGCTTGTTTGTCATCAAGCTTTTATCATCAAGCGCAGCATCTTCGAGCCGTATGACTTGGCTTACCGCTTCTCATCCGACGTAGATTGGTGTATCCGTTTGATGAAAAAGAGCAAATCGATTGTCCATACACACCTCACACTAATAAGGTATCTGAACGAAGGAGTCACCACTACCAACCGCAAAGCATCGCTAAAAGAGCGCTACCGAATAATGGCTAAACATTATGGCAACATATCAACACTACTGCACCATGCATGGTTTGTGGTGAGGGCAATATTGAACCCCGAAAAGAAACAGAGTAAAAAGCAATGATAAAGAGAAGAAAGCTAAAAGTAGAAGAGCTAAACAGAATAGACATTGAAGAGTTTAAAGAGGCAAAGAAGATAGGACTAACTGTAGTACTTGATAATATTAGAAGCCTCAACAACATTGGGTCTGTATTCAGAACAAGCGATGCTTTTAGAGTAGAAGAGTTACTGCTATGTGGCATTACTGCCACACCACCACACATAGATATTCACAAAACTGCGCTGGGCGCAGAAGATTCGGTTGCATGGCGCCATTTCGATGATACGATTGATGCTGTGAGTGAGTTGAAAGCAGCAGGCTACACTGTCTTCTCTATCGAGCAAGCGGAAAACAGCACCTCTTTGTCAGATTTGTCGTTAGATACAGACAAGAAATATGCCATCGTATTGGGTCATGAAGTGCACGGAGTGCAACAATCGGTGATTGACGCATCGCACGGATGCATCGAAATACCACAGCATGGCACAAAGCATTCACTCAATATCTCTGTGGCAAGCGGGATTGTTATTTGGAGCTTTTATAGTGTGTTGAATGAGGGGAT
>CAZXGV010000194.1:0-3479 GCA_964640575.1 uncultured Dysgonomonadaceae bacterium | reverse complement strand
TCTAAGCGCATCAAATCTTGATCTACACCTCCTGGAGTTAAAGCCATAATCCAATCAGCTCGCATATCATATAGCTGGGGTACTAAATAACCGATTTTTACAACCAAAATATCTGCCTCTCTTGGATTTAAACCCAAACGAGTAAACGCATTTTCATAGTGATACGCCATCCGTTTTTTGGTTACAATCACCGACACATTGCCTGTTTTCACCACCACTTCAGTTTGTCCACTTGCCTCGCTGTGTTCTATAGCAGTTATCTCTCCTTTTATACGAACGGGTGGGGCATATCTGTCATCAACCTCCGCCCCTGCTGTAGCATCAATCTCGCCCCCTACACCTATTTCAATGGCTTTGTTCACAAAGTCTTCACCCGGAATGGAAGCATAAATAAGAGACTTACCGTTTGTTTTCTTAAATTCCGAATGTTTCAATATCTCTGTCAGTGTCCACGTAACGTCACCTGCGCCTCCAGCTGTAGGGTTATCACCCATATCGCTAATAATAAAAGGCTTCTTGTCGCTGGCAATTGCTTTTTCAAGGGCTTCGTCCCAATGGGTGGTTGGAGCCACAAAATCAAACTCCTCTCTTACACCCCAATAGTGCGCTGCCAATTGTTCTGCAGCTCTGCCAACAGCTTTTTTATTGTCGCCATAAGTAACAATCACACCATGATTGCGAGGTTCGTCTGCCCAAGGGTATGACATCCAGATAGATGCATCTATCACATTGTCTTTGTCAATCAAAGAAGGGATAGCTCCGTAGAGACTTTTGGCGGGCTCGATGCGTGTACTAGTTTGTTCGCCAGGCAATAAAATAGGAACAGGTATCCATGCTTTATAAGCAGGTTTCCCTTTGCCATTTTTTAGTCGGGTTATCAAATTAGTGACTGCTCTCTTTTTCGATTCTATCGCATCTTCGTGGGGTGCTAGGCGATAGCAGGTAATCAAGTCGGTGTTTTGTGCCAATCGTGGCGATACACTTCCGTGCAAATCCATACAAGTGGAGATGAGAACATTTGTACCTATCAATTCTCTAATACGAACGATATAGTCGCCTTCCGGATCATCCAATCCTTGCACACTCATAGCACCGTGTATATCAAAATATAATCCATCCAATGGCAATACCTTTTCGAGTCTATCCAAAGTTTGCTGCACCATTGATTCATAAGCCTCACGCGTTACGATTCCTCCAGGCATAGCATTTCCACGCAAAGTGGGCAGCCACACCGCTTCATGAATTAAAGAAGAGTCTTGCGAGAAAAATGGATAGTTACCAAATATGTCCTCTCCTGTACGTATTCTAAAATCGCTTTCGTGGCTAACTGCAGGTGAAAATGTGCTCGATTCAATTGCTAATCCTGCAATGGCAACTCTCGGTAATTCTTTGCCCTCTTTTTTAGTGTCCATACAACTATAAAACACCGCAGTGGTAATAGCAAGAATTGCTACACTAAATAATAACTTTCTCATAATCTATCTCTTTTTCTACATTTGCAAAAGTTGCTATGCTTTTTATAATAAGCAAGTTGTTACAGGATGTTTTACAACTGATTGACAACATGCACCGTGTGACAGGCAATAAGAGCTGCTGTCTCTGTTCTAAGTCGGTTTTCTCCCAACGATATTGGTGTGAAACCATGCTCAATACTCTTTGCTACCTCCTCTTCGCTGAAGTCTCCTTCGGGACCAATCAGGATAAGGGTGTTTGTCTCCTTTTTGCAAATTTGTGTGAGTGGCGATTTTATCGAGTCGTAGCAGTGAGCAACAAACTTTTGCCCCTCAAAAGGTTGTTTGATAAACTCATCAAATTGCATTATCTCATCCAATTGGGGAAGTCTGCTTTTTTGAGATTGCTTCATGGCAGATACCATTATTTTCTCCAAACGCGTAGCATTGATATTTTTTCGTTCCGAATACCTACATTTGAGCGGGGAGAATGTATCTACTCCTATTTCTGTAGCTTTTTCTACCAACCATTCCATCCTGTCTAACTTCTTGGTAGGAGCAAAGGCAATCTGTAAATGATAGTTCCATCCTTTCTGTTGTGCTATCTCTTCTTCAATCGACACAACACAACTTTTGGGATTAGCTTGAAGCAACAATGCACGATAGAAATAACCTTTACCATCTGTAATAAATAGTTGGTCGCCCTCTTTCATTCTCAACACCCTTGCACAATGTTGCGATTCAGCTTGAGGCATTTCAGCATTCGAGCGTATATCAGGGCAATAGAAGATTGTATCCATAAGGTTTTGTCAAATCACTCTTTTCGTTTGTTCAGTTCATCACGCAAACTGATAGCCGACTCGAAGTCTTCCTTGCTCAGCGCTTCTTCTAACATCGAGTTGAGTGCTTCGGTACTTAGTTGCGATAAATCTTTATCCTCGTTCGACAAAAAATCCTTCATCTCTGTTTTGTCCTCTTCTTCTTCATCAAGTACAACCGACATGGTGCGCATTATCTCCTCGGTGGTATATATAGGAGAGCCAGTGCGAATAGCCAGGGCAACTCCATCCGAAGTTCTCGAGTCTATTTTATATTGATTCTCTCCTTGTTGCAAGGTGAGCTGTGCGTGGAAAGCTTCATTCTCAAATTTATAGATAAACACATCCAGCAATTGCACGTTCAGTGCATTTAGTGTCGACACCATCAAATCGTGAGATAGTGGTCGGGGAGGATTTATCTTCTCCATAACAATTGCAATCGATTGCGCTTCGGGTGTCCCAATAACGATAGGAAGCCTTCGGGGTCCATCACTTTCAGCAAAAATCAAAGCATAAGCACCTGCTTGCACTTGGCTGAAAGATATTCCTAGAATAGAAAGTTTTACTCTTTGGTTCATTTTATTATTTTTTTCTTCATCAAATATACTACTTTAAATCATTGTTTTCAAAAAATAGTGCTGATTGCGGTAAGTTTTGTTTGTTTTTTTGTTGTTATATGAAAAATGTTGTATATTTGCATCCGTTAAATAACACGGTGGTTGTAGCTCAGTTGGTTAGAGCGCTTGATTGTGGTTCAAGAGGTCGCGGGTTCGAATCCCGTCTTCCACCCCAATATTGGTTTTAGAATAAAATCATGCAACTATTTGAAGTTGTGTGATTTTTTTTGTCTCAACTTCTTCTCTTTTCACCATTCTCACTTTCCTATAGTGTATCCCAACCAGCTAACGTTTCCCACGCCCATATAAATCCTTTCACCAACAAATATATCATTACTATTGCCAGTGCTATAAACAAAATTGTGTTGAAAGGCGAGTTGTTGTGTCTTCTTTTCGGTTTCTTGTAACCCTTTTTCAGTTTCTTAAATTCTATCATTGGTCTCATAGCGATAATTGATTAGTGAGGGGTTAGACTTCTATCTATTAAACATTTAAGAGGGGAGGAATGTTTTTATTAATAAAGGAGGGGTAAAGTGGTAAGTGGTAAGTGGTAAGAAGATAAGTTGTAAGTTAGTGACACAGCAGAAAGAGAA
>CAZXGV010000193.1:0-3489 GCA_964640575.1 uncultured Dysgonomonadaceae bacterium | reverse complement strand
ACAGATCACAGATTACAGATCACAGATTACAGATCACAGATTACAGATCACAGATTACTGTTCACTGATTAGCTCATCATGAATTAAGCGGATGTTGTATTGTAAGAACTTGATGTAGGTATCCACTTCCCCACCCTGTTTTTCAATTTCATCAGAGAAGATAGGTTTTTTAGAAATTGGAATACCTGTTTCTCGTGACACCATTTCCATGGGACGCTTGTCCACATTGGACTCGACAAATAGCACGGGTACATTGTGGTGCTTTATAAAACTAATCAACGCTTTAATCTGTTCTGGCGTTCCAGTCTCTTCGGTGTCGATAGACCAGATGTATCCCTCTTTCAAGCCATATTCTTTGGTCATATACTGAAAGGCATGTTCGCTGGTGACAAGAATGCGTCTCTCTTCGGGAATATCATTAATTTTGTCACGATACTCTTGATCGACCGCTCGCAATTGTTCCAAATAGCGGGCTGTTCTCTCTTCGTAGTTTTCTTTGCGTGTAGGGTCTTTTTCTATAAAGGCATCTCGCATCTCTTCAGCCATTATAATACCCACTGCAGGATTGATGAAAGCGTGAGGATTGATCTCTTCCTTTTTGCCCTCTCTGTTGCTTAAATACATGGGTTTCACCCGATTTGTCACACTATATATATTTTCTTCTTTTTGCCCCACCGAGTTAATCATTCTGAAGAACCAACCTGTTTTTCCCCCTTCGAGGTTCAAACCATTGTAGAACAGAATATCGGCATCGCTCGTCTTTTTCATGTCTATGGGCAGTGGTTCATATTCGTGGGGTGCAGTGCCTGTTGGTACAAGATTGTGAACCTCCACATCCTTGCCACCTATTTCTTGCGCCATATTTTGTAGTATTGTGAATGTTGTGACCACTTTCAGGGGTGCTCCATCGTTGGAGGAAGCTTCTGTTTTTTTATTGCCTTGCTTGCATGCTGATAGCAACAACATGGCTACAATTGTCACAATACTAAGGGTGTAAATACGTTTCATTTTTTATTTTTGATTATTTTGTTACCAATGATATAATTTGTACTATATTGTTCTTTAGGTGTTTATGCTTTAGTGCTAGGCTTGCTGCCCTCGCGTCATACTATTTAACTTGTATCCCAAGGCGTTGCCATTGGGCTGAAATATGCCGGTCTATCTGACCTCAAAAAGCAAGATCAAAATCTCGTCGTGTCATCCCCTTCTTTTTGCCCAATAAAAAATTGGGTGGAGTCTCTGTATGCGGTATAATGCGAGTTATCTGCGTTTAGCATGCAACACTTCATTTTTTTCAACTGTTTGTTGGTTGTTTCTTGACTTTCCTCCACAGCAATCCCTGTTTGGGCGAGAAGATAAGTGCCACTAAAAATATGGCTGTTGCTGCTAATGCTATGACGGGTCCAGAAGGTAGATTGTAGACATAGCTAAAGTATATACCCACCACGGAAGAGAGTGCCCCAAAAGTGGAGGCAAGCACTATCATTGTAGACAATCGATTGGTCAACAAGTAGGCTGTGGATGCAGGAGTAATCAATAGTGAAACTACCAGTATCACACCCACTGTTTGCAGCGAGGCAACCGTCACCAATGTCAGCAACACCATTATGCCATAATGGATAAAGCGAGTTTTCAATCCATATACCTGAGCCATCGTTTCGTCGAAACTGGAGATGAGTAGCTCCTTGAAAAAGATAATCACCACTAACAACAAAATGACTCCGATGATGATGGTGAGCCACATATCCATCGTCCTGACATAGAGCACATTGCCAAACAATATCTGAGTGAGATCGATGGCACTCTTTGCCATTGTGATGAGAATAACCCCTAAAGCGAATGCTGCCGAGAAGACAATCCCGATGGCTGCATCGCTTTTGATACGGCTTTTTTCACTAATCACCCCAATACCCAGCGCTGTGAGTATACCCACAACGACAGCTCCGTAAAAATAATTAATACCCATTATATATGAAATGGCTACTCCCGGAAGTATAGCATGAGCTATGGCATCGCCCATCAGAGCCATTCCACGCAATATGATGAAACTACCAATGACACCACAAATGATTCCTACTACTATGGAAGTAATAAGGGCTTTTTGCAAAAAAGCATATACTAATATGTCTTGAAAAAAATCCATTAGCCTATTCCTCCCAAACTTTTAAGCATCGATAGCGGAGTTTCATAAGCGGCTTCTACCAGTTTGGGCACAAAGATTTGATTGACAGATCCGCATCCAATCAACTCTTTGTTGATAAGAATGATGTCGTCAAAAAAACCCTCTACCTTTGTCAAGTCGTGGTGTACCACAAATATTGTTTTTCCCTCGTTGCGCAACTCCCTCAAAATATTAATAATTATATTTTCGCTTGTTACATCAATCCCAATAAAAGGCTCGTCGAGAAAATAACAATCTGCTTTTTGTGCCAAAGAGCGGGCTACAAAGACACGTTGTTGCTCTCCCCCCGACAGTTCTCCTATTTGTCTGTAAGCATGGTGTTCCATTCCCACTTTTCGAAGGCATTCCATTGCCCACTCCTTGTGCTTCCTTTTGGGACGACGCAGAATGCCCAATAGAGGATAAGTCCCCAAGAGCACTGTTTTCTTTACAATGATGGGGAAGTTCCAATCAATATTGGCACGTTGAGGCACATAAGCTATTCTTTTCCTCATCCTATCGAGTGTTTGTCCATATATCTCCACATTGCCCGAATCGATTGGAATTAAGCCAAGTATTGCTTTTATTAGAGTCGATTTTCCAGCACCATTAGGACCCACGATTCCTACTATCTTTCCGGTATTGATAGACAATGATATGTTGCGAAGTGCCTCTGTGTCTTGATAAGAGACATGCAAGTTTTTAATGTTTAGTGCTTTCTGCATTTATTGTGTTAGTTTTTATTGCGCTTTTAAGCGAGCTTAAATAATATAACACTCAAACTTAAATATAGTTTCGCAAATGACGAAGTATATTGTGTTATTACTTGTTTATTTATTGCATTTTGAAGTTTATTAGCGTTCTTTCAAGGGTGGATGGAATAAAGTGTGCTGTTTTTTTTGAGGGGCGTGACAAATCGAGTTAGTACATATCTCATTTCAGGTTATACGATGTAACGATGCGTCTACATCGAGAGGTGAATTTGGTTGGGTTGAGAGTTTTTGGAAGTGGCTTCAATTAAGAAATGAAATTCAATGGAATGCAGACCCAACACCACAGATCACAGATCACAGATCACAGATCACAGATCACAGATTACAGATTACAGATCACAGATCACAGACCTATCTTATCGCTACACGACATCCACCCTGTGGAATAAAACCATAGGTTTTAATGCAACGCATTATTCCACTGGACAGACGCATTGTAAATGCCCGTGAGCAGCGGTACACAGCTGATTGCTGATAGCTAACTGCACCTTTCTCTATGCCAGGCTTTCAGCCCTCAATTAATGATTCATTGAATTTATCCCCAACCCTTGCAGG
>CAZXGV010000192.1:0-3496 GCA_964640575.1 uncultured Dysgonomonadaceae bacterium | reverse complement strand
TGCTCTAACGTCAAAGCATCAGCCACAACAAACGAACTACCGCCAATGAAGATAAAATCATTTTTGTTGGCGTTTTCTTTTGCTGCCTCTATTGCCTTTTCTACGGTGCTATACTTGTTTCCTTTCAGTTCATACTTTGCGGCATTCTCTGCCAATAGGTTCACATCAAGTGCTCTTTCAATTGAGGCTTGCGTGAAATAATAGACAGCATTCTTAGGCATCATCGACAGTATTGTGGACGCATCCTTATCGTTTGCCATGCCAAAAACAATGTGCAATGATTCATATTTCTCCATCGACAATTGTTTCACGATGTATCGTATGCCATGCTCGTTGTGTCCCGTGTCGCACACCACTCTTGGTTTTTGCTGCAATGTTTGCCAGCGTCCCATCAATCCGGTTAACTCAACCACATTGGCAAAGCCGCTATACACTGCCTGATTGGGAATCTTGTAATCCAGCTTCAACAACTCGTGGATGGCAGTGAGCACAGTGCGTGCATTCTTGTTTTGCACCCAACCACCCAATTCGTTTTTCAAGTTGTGGTAACTGTCATTATTCAACATCCATCCATCTTGCGTTATTTCAGAGGTGAAGTTATCCATTGTCTCTTCTGCAAACACAATAGGGGCATTCTCCTCTTCTGCTTTTGCCAAGAACACCTCTTTTACCTTCTCGTTCTCTATCTCACCAATCACCACAGGCGTATCGGGTTTAATAATACCCGCTTTCTCAGCTGCTATTTTTGGTAAAGTATTGCCAAGATAGTGTGTATGGTCATATCCGATGTTGGTAATAATAGATAGGTTGGGCGAAATGATATTGGTGCTGTCCAGTCGTCCCCCCAATCCTGTTTCAATAATAGCAACATCCACTTTCATCGTTTGAAAATAGAGAAAAGCCATCTCCATGGTCAGTTCGAAAAATGAAGGCATGATGGGTTCAAAAGCCTTTCGATGATTTTCTACAAAATCAACCACAAACTGCTTTTCAATCATCTCCCCATTTACACGAATGCGCTCCCTAAAATCGATGAGGTGGGGCGAAGTGTATAGCCCAACTTTATATCCTGCCTCGCTCAACACTGCTGCCAATAGATGCGATGTAGATCCTTTGCCATTTGTTCCAGCCACATGTATGGTGCGGTAGCTTCTATGGGGATACCCAAAATGGGCATCAAGAGCCAGGCTATTGTCTAGTCCTTCTTTGTATGCTGATTGTCCGACACGCTGATAAGCTGGTGTCTGTTTGTATAGATACGCAACAGTTTCTTCGTAGTTCATTGATGGTAATTGAATGGGCGTTTCTTTATAACTTAAACCTATATAAACAGAAAAAGTTGCCTGTTAAGACAACTTTTTTTGCTTGAATTAATTGTTGTTCGGTAGTGATGAGTATTTACTTGAGTAACGCAAGTGTTGCTCTACATAACCCTCATCATACGATACTGTCACATCAGTTATTTCGCCTGCATCATTCTTCACCAATTTGTACACAGGATTTACAAAACCACGATAAGGTGACAAGTTCAACGCCTCGTAGCGCTCCAATACTTCTGTGTGAATGGGTTGATTTACCTTTACTGCATAAGTCTCGATGAAGTCCTTAGCAGCTTCAAAATCTCCAGTCGATTTAATGCGTTGTATTTCTGCTAATAGTTGTCCAAACAATTCACGTATCTTTTCATAGTCGTTTATTACTACATACGTTTTACCATCGCGTTCTTTCAGTTCAGCCGCATTCGACTCTTTAGCCTGTTCCAATATCCATGTGGCAATGAACTGACGGTTGCGCATGTGTGCCTGCTCTATGTCTTTGCCAGGCAGTATGCGAGTGAGTTGTGTCATCGACCCGTTCATCAAGTAGCTATAGTATTGTGCTTTGTATGCTTCGTTGTCTGGAAGCAATCCTAACTCTACCAATTTTGGGTCGCCCAAGTAGTACAATCCAAAAAGGTCGGCACGTGTCTCTTCAATGGGGCTACCATAAGCTCTTAGTGCATCGCTATCAACTCCAGGCAGCAATTTACCCGACCCATGACCCAAACACTCGTGCAGGTCGGTGTGTAAGTTGCTTGTAAGAGAACCATATTTCTTAGCTCTTTCTATCTCTTCGCTGCTCCACATAAACTCTTCTGCAAAGCCATTCCCAAGTGATGCTTTGTTGTAGGCATCTGTAATGTTTTCTATGGTCACCGATTTCGACCCGTGGTCGCGACGAATCCAGTCAGCATTGGGTAGGTTGATACCAATAGGAGTGGATGGGTAACAGTCGCCACCTAACATAGCAACATTAATAACTTTTGCCGATACACCTTTTACTTCCTCTTTTTTAAACTGCTCGTCAATGGGAGAGTTGTTTTCAAACCACTGTGCATTGTTGCTAATAATTTCTGTTCGCTTCGTAGCTTCTATATCTTTAAAGTTTACAATCGACTCCCATGTTCCTTTCATCCCCAATGGATCGGTATATACTTCAGTGAATCCGTTGATAAAATCGATGCGCGAATCTAAGTCTTTTACCCAAAGCACCGAGTAGTCATCATATTGCTTCAAGTCGCCTGTTTTATAATAATCGATAAGTGACAAAATCACCTGTTTTTGTTGGTCGTTTTCTGCCACATTCGCCGCTTTTTCCAACCAACCAACAATTCGTTCAAGAGCAGCAGTGTACATTCCGCCCACTTTATACACTTGCTCTTTTACCACACCATCCTCTTTCACCACTTTGCTGTTCAGTCCGTAGGAGATAGGCGTATTGTCGTTCGGGTCTTTCATTTTGTTGTAAAATGCCTCTACCTCATCTTGCGAAACACCTTCGTAGAAGTTGACAGCCGATGTTTTCACCAAATCGACCCCTGCTGCCTGATTGATGCGTTTGGGCATAATGTTGGGATCAAACATGATGGGGATAAGCGTTTCAGCCAACTTGTCAGCCGATGCACCATCTGTAACTGGCATCCTTGCTGGGTCAATCGAGTTTACCAATTGTCTGAAATACTCTTCCGAGAACTGAGGCAATATTTTGTCTTCCGAGTAGTGGTGGTGTATTCCGTTTGCCATCCAAACCTGTTTCAGATAGGTTTCAAGTTTTTTGAATTCGTCTGTCGTTTTGTCTCCAAAATAGTTTTCATAGATTCCTTCCAGTGTGCGACGGATGGTCAGGTTGTACTTGTTGTGTTGGTCATACAGTATGTCCCTACCTTCCAGTGCAGCTTCCGATAGATAGTATATCAGTTCTTTTTGTTGTAGAGACAGGTCATCAAATCCGTGCACTTGATAGCGTAGTATCTCTATGTCTGCAAATTTATCTACAGAATACTCAAATGTGTCCTCTTGAGGCGACACATCACTTGTCCCTTCTTTTTTGCCATTGGCACAGCCTGCAAGCAAAAAAAGTGTTGATAGCATAAAAATAATTTTTTTCATTGTTCTATAAGTTGTTGTTTGAATGCAAAGATAATAAAAATGTATCTACTCGAAGTTGCATTGGCGAA
>CAZXGV010000191.1:0-3516 GCA_964640575.1 uncultured Dysgonomonadaceae bacterium | reverse complement strand
AGAATAGCAATGTCTTCTAACATCTCTTTTCTTCTGTCGCCAAATCCTGGAGCTTTAACGGCAGCAATTTTCAACGAACCACGCAAGCGATTTACAACTAAAGTTGTTAAAGCTTCCGAATCGATATCTTCAGCAATAATCAAAAGTGGCTTGCCAGTTTCAACAGCTTTCTCCAATATTGGAAGCATGTCTTTTAATGTGGATATCTTTTTGTCGTGGATAAGAATTAATGGGTTTTCAAATTGAACTTCCATTTTCTCAGTATCAGTAACAAAATAAGGAGAGATGTATCCGCGATCGAACTGCATACCTTCTACTACATCAACATATGTGTCAGTACCTTTTGCCTCTTCAACAGTGATAACACCCTCTTTGCTCACTTTCTGCATTGCTTCAGCAATCAAACTACCTATAGCTTCGTCACCATTGGCAGAAATTTTTGCAATGTTCTCAATTTTCTTTAGGTCATCACCTATTTCTGTCGATTGTGAACGAAGGCTTTCAACTACTGTTACTACCGCTTTATCAATCCCACGTTTCAAGTCCATTGGATTTGCTCCCGCAGTTACGTTCTTTAGACCAACTCCAATAATTGATTGAGCTAAAAGCGTTGCTGTAGTAGTTCCGTCACCTGCATCATCGTTAGTTTTTGATGCTACTTCTTTTACAAGCTGAGCACCCATGTTTTGGAATTTATCTTCCAAATCAATTTCTTTTGCAACTGTTACTCCATCTTTAGTTATTTGAGGAGCTCCATAAGGTTTATCGATAATTACATTGCGACCTCTAGGTCCTAATGTTACTTTAACTGCATCAGCTAACGCATCAACCCCTTTTTTCAAAAGGTCGCGTGCTTCCATTTCAAATTTTATATCTTTTGCCATAATTAAAATGTATATTATTTATGTTTTTGTTTGTTATTCGTAAATTGCTAATATGTCAGACTGGCGCATTATAATTAATTGTTCGCCATCTACATCTATTTCAGTACCGGCATATTTACCGTAGAGTACAGTGTCTCCTTTTTTAACGACCATTTTCTCGTCTTTAGTTCCGTCGCCTGTTGCTATTACTTCACCTTTCAAAGGTTTTTCTTTAGCTGTGTCGGGTATTATAATACCACTTACTGTTTTTTCTTCTGCTGCAGCGGGCTTCAAAAGCACTCTGTCTGCCAATGGTTTGATATTCATGTTGTTTAAAAGTTATAAATTAATTAATATATAAGTTTTTTGTAATCATACTATTCTTGTTTATGAATAGCGATTGAAATTCCATTTATATACATAGCGAAATCTATGCCAAAGTTAATCTATGCCTAAAAGGATGTAAAAACTGGTGTTTTGCGAGGGGGTTCTGACAAAATTGCAGACACAATACAATATGCTCTTTTTTTAGTGTCATATTTGTATCTATAAAACCCACAAATAAGAATATCTCAATTGCTTATTTGTGGGTCTAAATTAATTATTACTGATAAGTGCTTGTCATTCGACTTTAAAACTACTTGTCAATAAATCAGCTCGAAATTATCAACCAACAATTTGCTACCAGGTGCACCAATAAAATAGTCACCCATATAGCTGGATGTAAACACAACAAACATGTGTGTTGGTTTATCACTATCAATATCGCCCCAAGTAGCTTTCGGCATCATGTTTGGGTCTGTTGCTGATACATCTCCATCATGACCATATTTCAATACATACGTTGCATACTCTTCCACTCCCTCAGGTGCTATTCCATTGCGAGCATATTTAATCTCAACTTCTTGTCTTTTCCACTCTTCTTGTGCTTCACTACTTCTATACCAACCAACGCCCAATCGCTTAACATTGTCGCCTTCTCTCTTTTCAAGAATAATATAGATATCCATAGCATCTTCACCTTCAACAGGATTACGTTTACCATCCAACAATTCATTACCAGGAGTGTACTTATAATCTACCTGAATTGCTTTGGGCATTTGTGTAAAAGGTATTCCAAAAACAGGGCGAGCATCGATTGTATTCCCGATATCAAATTTGCCCGTAAAAATATTTCCTGCTGCAACTCCTTTACCCGCAATTGAACCAAAAAAACCCATGTTTGTAGTTGTTAGTTCGGCTGCAAAATTCCCTTCGCCCAAATCAAGAGGTTGTGTGGGTAATTTTGATTTATCGCCACTCAGTGCAATTATCGCACCTTGATTTCCTGTCCCCCATGTTTTATCATCTTTGTTTTTTCCAATCTCTTCATACTCGTAGTTGGAATGGGTGGCGGTGTACCAAAAATCAAAATTACTGTTTGGGATTTGTGCATCACCTGAACTGTCGCGTTCTACCACCACGTAATAAACTTTAGTGCTACCATCTTCAGCTTGAACTGTGTATGCCACTGGTTGTGAGAAGTCTTGTTTTTCACCAACTGCCGGAGATACTGTTGCATAGTCTGAAATTTTTATGCTTGCTGCACTAAGTTCAGTTATTGATACATCGCCAGATACTTTCACATAAATGGTATCGCCTTTCATAAGAGTAGAGCCTGTTTGGCCTTCAAGTTGAAATATGAACATCTCTTTATCTGAAAGTTTTCCGAAATAGTCTCTCGTTGAGCAACCCGCTGTTATTAATCCTATTATGAATAGGAATCCTATTATTTTTTTGTTCATCATTGTCCGTTTTTAGAAATAATATGAGAAACCAAAACCTAATTTCAATAGATCGAACTTGAGGTTTAGGTCTGTAGATTTATTGCTCCCGTCATGTTTGCGATTGCTCTCTGAAGGAGGATTGTTTTCTGGATATTTATAGCTAACATCTTCTTTAGAATGTGAAAACCCTAGAATGCCCATATTCAAATCAAAAGCAAAGTCATTTGTAAGGAATACAAGAATACCAGGTCTTATACTTACCCCTACACTATGTTTCTCAGCATATTGACGTTCTAAAATATCACCAATGTGTGTTTCCGATGGACCACTTTTGTATCCATAATATAGTTCGGTTTGATTGGTTGCATAGAATACTCCATTGGAGGATAAGGGAATATGATTTTTGATAAAACCTAAAACACCATAGCTTCTACTGAAATTGCGGATGTTGCGAGTATATGAGTTGTCTAATAAATTAGCTATTAAATCAGCTTTGTTTTCTCCAAATTGAAGTCCTAAACCGACACTCACATTTTCTGTATAGAAATAAGATCCTTCTAATCTAACATTGAACGCGCGTTGATTAAAGTTTTCTACATCAACTACAAGTAAATCGATATCCGAATAATTGTTAGATTTGGCTGACAAAGTTCCACCTAACAACCATGTGCCTTTTGTTAGTTTCTTGCCTACCGAATGTGCTATAGGAGCATTATCAACGTGCGTTTTAATATTCAAAAGTCCACTATCACCCATACCGAATGATAAACTAATTGATGATGCTCCTAATAAGAAAATAAATAAATATTTTTTCATGCTTTTTTATTTTGCTGCAAAGGTATACAAAGTCACGGTTAAGTTTTGATATATAAACTTAAAGATACCAA
>CAZXGV010000190.1:0-3533 GCA_964640575.1 uncultured Dysgonomonadaceae bacterium | reverse complement strand
ATTCAGGCTTTCGAGGAGTAGAGCTTTGAAACCAAATGCAAAATGCATACTAATATTTGTTTTCAATTTTTTCTGAGAAGCCATATATAGAAATATGGTGAACTGCTGTTGTTGTATCTAAAAAAATAGACGACAGTTGGTGCGCTGCAACTAATTGTTTATGTATTCTCGCAAAGGCATTGGTATATACCCAACGAAGAGTTGGTGGACTATGCTGACACTGTTTGTTTTTTCTGTGTCTCTTTCCGCTCAAAGCGATGCATTTGAAGCGGAGGAAGAATTTTATCAGAAAGATTCTCTTACGTCGTTATCGATAGAAGAGGTGGTGGTTACTGCACATCGCAATAAATTTAATGTGGTCTCTCCGATGCCCACACAGGTATTATCGGGGCAAGAGCTTGAAAAGCTAAACGGCGTATCGGTGGCAGATGCCATTCGCTATTTCTCGGGTGTACAGCTGAAAGACTATGGAGGTATTGGAGGTATCAAGACCATTAATGTGAGGAGCTTGGGTAGTGCACACACAGCGGTATTCTATGATGGCATGACAGTGGGCAATGCGCAAAACGGACAGGTTGATTTGAGCAAATACTCGCTGGACAACATTGAGGCAATAGAACTATACAACGGACAAAAATCATCTATCTTTCAACCCGCTCGTGGTTTTTTCTCATCCAACACACTCTATCTGCGGAGCAAAACTCCTCGTTTTGAAAAAGATGAAAATCATCATATTAAGGCATCCTTCAAAACTGGATCATTTGGATTGCTGAATCCAACTGTATTATATCAACAAAAAATCAATTCTGATGTGTCACTCTCTGCAAGTGCAGAATTGGTGGATGCACATGGACGGTATAAGTATCGTTACAAAAAAGATGGGGGATATGACACAACCGCTGTCAGACAAAATGGTGATATCACCGCTTTGCGCACAGAGCTCACTTTTTACTTAGCAAACAAGAACATAGGCAAAGCCTCATTGAAGGGGTATTTGTATAGTTCCGAAAGGGGACTTCCTGGTGCAATTGTTGCCAATCGATTCAGCCACAATCAGCGTCAATGGGACAGAAACCTATTTGTGCATGCAAGCCTCGAGAACTCTTTCTTCAAAAATCATGATTTGCTTGCCAACATCAAGTTTAGCAGAGACTACAACCGATATGTGGACCCTGAATATATTAGTTTGGATGGTGAACTTGATAATAGATATTATCAGAGCGAATGGTATGCATCGCTCGTAAACAAGTACAGCATTGCCAATTGGTGGGAGGTGTCGCTTGCTACTGACTATGCAAAAAACACTTTGAGTGCCAATCTCTATCGCTTTCCCTACCCTACTCGCTACTCTTATTTTGCTGCACTATCTACACAAATGCAATGGGAGCGACTGCACATTCAGGCAAGTATGCTTGGCGCTTATGTGGATGAGCAAGTGAAGCAATATTACAAGGGTGACAATCAAAAAGTGTTCAATCCAGTTATTTCAGCATCGGTACAACCCTTTGAGACAAGTGACTTTCGCATTCGTGCTTTCTACAAAGAGTCTTTCAGGATGCCCACTTTCAACGATTTGTATTACACTTTTGTAGGCAACAGCTCATTGCGACCCGAATTTACAAAGCAATATGACGTGGGTGCTACTTGGATACACAACAACAACAACAGTGGACTGTTGAGAACTGCATCCATACAAGCCGATGTGTATTACAACCGTGTGACTGATAAAATAGTTGCCATGCCATCGTCCAATCTTTTCAGGTGGACGATGATGAACTTGGGCGAGGTGGAAATAAAAGGGGTGGAAATAAATACCGATACCAAATTTGATTTGCCCAATGATTTAAAGTTGAATTTGGGATTGAGTTACACCTATCAAAAATCAATCGACATTACGCCCAAGGGTAGCACCTATGGCGATCAAATACCCTACACCCCCATTCATAGTGGCACAGTTACTTCGTTTTTGGGGCGAAGAGAGTGGGACTTGCACTATAGCTTCATATACACGGGCGAACGATATAGTCAGAAAGCCAACATTCCAGTCAATTATGTTCAACCATGGTATACACATGATTTGGCTGTTGGATGGAATGGAAAGCTATTGAAAACCAATGTCCGACTATCAGCAGAAGTGAACAATCTATTCAATCAATATTACGACGTGATACTCAACTTTCCCATGCCGGGAAGAAACGTTCGATTCAATTTATCCATTACTATTTAATTTATAATTTAAGATGAAACATTCCTACAAGTTATTTGCATTCTCAGTTATATTCACCATCATTCTCTCAGGGTGTCGCAAAGATGATATAATTCTTCCTCCTGAAGAAGAGCAATTACCTCCACAAGATGAGATATTGCCACCACAGGAAGAAGAAGAGGTGCCAGAAGAAGAAGAAGAAGAAGAAGAAGAAGAGAACTTGCCACCACAAACTGTTACATCTATTGTTGGCTTCTATTTGCTGAACGAAGGCAATATGGCGATGAACAAAGCATCGTTGGATTATTATGATTATGAAACAAGTGTATACAAAACAAATGTATATGGACAGGCAAATCCTGAATCAACTTTAGGTTTAGGAGACGTGGGTAATGATATAGGTATTTATGGTTCAAAGCTATACACTGTTATTAATGCCTCCAACAAATTGGAAATTATGGATGTGGCAACAACAAAACGTTTAGAGGTAATTGAAATAAAGAATTGTCGCTACATAACGTTTGCTGAAGGCAAAGCATATGTATCTGCTTATGATGGAGAAATAGGTTTGGGGCAAAACACGCCAAATGGTCTTGTTGCTGAAATTGATACTGCAACCCTTGCAATCACAAGAAGGGTGGAAGTGGGCAGACAGCCTGAGGAACTTGCTGTGGTAGACGGCAAACTATATGTTGCCAACTCTGGGGGCTATAGTCCTCCCAATTATGAAACTACTGTTTCGGTGGTCGATTTAAATTCTTTTGCAGTAGTCAGCGAAATTGAGGTAGCTCCCAATCTTCATCGGTTGAAGGCAACTGAATCTGGAGATTTGTATGTGAGTTCACGGGGAGATTATTTCGAAATTCCCTCTCAGCTTTTTGTGGTGGACACAAAGAAAGGTGAGGTTAGAAAAGCTTACGACATACCCGCAAGCAATCTCACCATTGTGGGAGACACGGCTTACATTGTTGGCTCCGAATTTAGTTACGAAACATTTGATTGGGAGATAGGCTATCGCATGATTGATATTAAGGATGAGATATTGTTGGAAGACAGCTTTTTACCCAAAAGCGTAAGCGATGAAATTGAAATGCCTTATGGTGTAGCAGTCGATCCGTTTTCAAAAAATATTTATATAACTGATGCGCGCGATTATGTATCACCTGGAACACTTTATTGTATCGATAAAAATAAAACAATGAAATTTAAGGCTAAAACAGGTGACATACCTGCTCATTTTGCTTTTGTATATAAGACAATTACTATTAATAAATAACAAATTAAAAACAGATAAACAGATGAAACATTTTTACAAATTACTGGCAAT
>CAZXGV010000189.1:0-3545 GCA_964640575.1 uncultured Dysgonomonadaceae bacterium | reverse complement strand
ACAGAGCCAGTTAGCATCTGTTTTGTTTGAGTAGCACCACGTACCATAATTTGATTATATGCACGATAGAAAGAGAAACCATACCAATTGAACGTATCAAACTCGAAATTCAAATGCCCGAGATGCGATATAGATTGAAAGCCCCTGCTTGAATTCTGACCAAACGATGCATCGCTTGACAATCGAGGAGCACCCACGAATCTACTACCATTTGGCAATCGAAGCATCCATCCATTAGTTGGATAAATACTATTGAGAGAGTAGTCATACATCGAAGCCAACACCTCTGCCAATGCTGGCTGTTGCTTAGCATCGGTCACACTTATGCGCCACTCCTCTTTACCACCAGGCAATATTTTGTCTCTAAACACATCTAGCTTAATGCTTAAATCCGATTTCTCTTTTTCTTCAAAAAAGCTAATGTTATGCGTAAAGAACTTATCATCTTTCACATAGGTCAATATCAACGTTGCATCATCGGCATACTCCTCTTTGTAAGGAATAGTGAACAAACGGTTCTCACTGTTTAGTTGTAGCCATTTGCGTTCAATAAGTTTATTGTTACTCTGCCATAACTCATAGAGCACATTCACATCTTTGTCACTCACTCCCAATATCACTTCAGCAGGAGTATTTTTGCTAAATATAGCGTTTTTTATCACCAACCAATCATTGGATGTGATAGGTGGTCGCTTGTCCGAATAAGAGAATAAAAGTACATCTTTTTCAGCAGTCACAGTATTACCCCTATCATCCTCGGCACTCAGCTTTATTCTATATTTACCCGATGGGCTACTTTTTAGTATATCTTTCAGCTCACTCTGAACACCAGTTTCAAATGTGCCTTCACTTACTTGTTGTTGAATAGAATCATTGTCATCCAACGCAATCACTTTATAAGTTCCTTTTGCTTTGAGGTCATTCCCATCCAAGTTCTTTGCCTCAATCTTAATGTCTCTTGGCGAATCTTTCTCTAACTTTTCGGGCATATCTATTGATAAAACCATCGATATCGTACCCACCGTGATGGAGTTGGTTGCCACTTGCGTTTCACCATTCAAGTCGGTAACAGATGCCTCCACTATAAATGAGTAAATAGCGTGTTCACCATCATCCTCATCAGTTAGCTGTGGAGTGAATTGTATTTCAAACTCTCCTTTATCATTAGTTGTTACAATACCGTCATCATAATGCTCAGCATTGCCACCACTCCATCTCCACCACCAAGCTTTTTGACGTGTAATAGTGTAGATCACTTCTGCATCTTGCAATTGAATACCCGAAAAGCTTTCGGCTTTACCTTTCAGTGTAACCTCTTCGCCAAACTTGTAAGTCTTCTCTATCTTTTGGAAGGTCACTTCAAACGTGGGTCGCTTGTACTCTTCTACTTGAAAGTAGGTCTGACTATCGACTGCTTTAATACTAAATCGACCAGTCAGTAAACCTTGAGGAAGCACAAACTCACCCCCCACAGATCCAAATTCATTGGTGGTTAATGTTTGCTTAGCCACTTCTTGACGGTTAGCATCAAGCAGTATCAACTCTATTGTTTTATCAGTTGTAGGTTTATGTTTTTCATCTTTACTTGTAGCAACTATAGCTTTAAAATGCACTACCTGTCCTGGACGATACAAACTTCTATCAGTAAAGACTGAGATGGTTTCCGATGTCTTGTTTTTATCAGGTTCTGCTCGCTGATAATAATTGTTAGGTATTCCAGTCAAGGGCAATCCATTGTCATTGCCTACTACAGCATGATAATACAATGTCTGTTCTTTTGTAGCTCCCTCAAACACAGCCAAGCCTGAACTATTCACAGGAATGGTTTTCAACAACGTTGGTTTTGTATTGCGCTCTCTATTGGAACGCTGATAGATATTCACTTTTGCATTCACCACCGGTTTACCAGTAGAGCGATTCACCACAAATATCTCACGCTTAGTATCAGATGTGGAGCGAGCAAACGAAGCCAAATCCGAAACAGAAAAATAATAATCTGAACGAGCATCTGGGTCTAATTGAGCGTCTGCCTCAAACTCCAACTTATACGCCCCCGGCTCATTGATGCTCACTACAAACGAATCCTCATAAAATGTAAAAGGCTCATCCAACTTTAATGAAACTGTTATCTCTTTGATAAAAGTTTTCTTCTCGTTCTTCAATTGTTTGCTACCGTAGTAATCAAATTCTGTCCAAAGAGGAGACAAAACCTTGTATAGCTTAACCCTAAGTTGGTTGATATTTCTATAGTTTACACTAAGCAGCTTCTCGCCCGACAAAGTAAATGATTTCTCTCCCTCAACAGAGAAGACTGGATTGGTAATACTTCGTAATTTGTTTTTCAACAGATTGATGCGCACATACTTTGGGAACGTATCTATTGTCTTTTGCAACAAGTTGTACAACTCCTTTGTCTTGGGATGGTTTTTCACCCCTTGCACTTCAGTCCTAAAACCACCCATCTCTTGCGTTTCGTAAAAAGGAATCATTTCATTTATTATCTCTACGCTGAAATCTTTGTCTTTCCACTCATCCAATAGCTGATGCAATGCGTCAAATGCATACTGTTTGTAAGCCGAGTCTAGTCGTCTCAAGTAGTTCATTTTGTCTAGCTCTACAAGCACAACAGACTTATCTAAACCCCGACGTTGCAATGAAGTGAGTAACTTTTGATAAACGGCAAACACATGCAAGTTGTTATTGGTAGAATCAGGTTGGATAGACAATTGCACAAACTCATTGGCAGGCGCAAACAAAGCCTTCTTGTCAATACCCTCTTTGCTCAACGCACGACTCAAATCTTGGTCACCATTCACTACCTTCAAAAAATCTAAAGCACGCAGACCCAAGAAATCGAACATGGAGGGGTAGAACTCACGCGACTCCTTCTTCAGATTCACAACAGTCTTATAGGTTTTCACCTCAGTCTGCTCCAATTCAGCTTGGGCAGTCAAAGAAGCATTGGCATGTTTCACCACCTTATCATAGAAGTTATTTTGAGTCCACTCTTTCATATCAGCTGGCACAAAGTCGGCCAATTGAGTTCTTTGATTAATGGTCCATGCATCTTTGTTGTAATATTGTAAATAGAGTTCTGCCAGCATCGAGTTGATCACCGCCTGCTCCAGCACATCATTGGTAGTTGCCAAGATCTGTTTCAGGTTGTAAAAGATCAGCGTATCATTCTCCGAGTCAATCGCAAGGTCGTACTTGCCTTGATGAATGAGGGCTTTTATCACCTCCGGACTGTTCTTCTCCCCTACCGCCTTTTTCAATATTGTATTCACCACATCCGATGCAGATTTAGGTAGCGACTTACTCTCAAACTCCTGCACCTGTTGCCACAGTTGGGCATATCCTCTTTCGTTCATAGCCTGTTTGTTTTGTGCCTGATGCGTCATGGCAAATAGCAAGGCAATTAAAATAAGTAGAGTCTGTTTCATAATCGTCTGTTTTCGTTACTTCTTTAGATGCAGTGTATGTGTTAAGCTATTGTTTAAAACAATGAATAGAGGGTTAATGTTCTAGTTATAGTAGTATAGATG
>CAZXGV010000188.1:0-3560 GCA_964640575.1 uncultured Dysgonomonadaceae bacterium | reverse complement strand
TATTTAATACATTATACTCACAGATTAAATTTAAATTTGAAGTGGGATTTATCTATGTATGTTTCTCAAAACAACTTTCAATATTTACTGGGCAATGTTTTCGATAGTATCTGATTTAACAGAGCAAGTTGGATAGTCAGAGTGATCCTTGATAATGAGAAGATTAATCAAGAATGTGCTTTAATAGATGAAGTTTTATTTAAGCGTTTTTGTAAAACATGTGTCGCAAATAAAATTCTTTCGATGACAACAGTAAAAATAAACTATAAACTAACACTAACGAGATGAGCAGTTTTATTTTTGCAAAAACACTTCAAGAATTTGCATGGGCGAATCAACCAGGTAGTCAGGATTTTCTCTGCTTAGCCTTTCCTTTGAGTTAAATCCCCATGTAACCGCAATAGTTTTTATTTTGGCTTTCCTTGCAGCAATAATATCTCTATCTTCATCCCCAACATAAATCACCTCAAGTGGATTTATTTTATATTTGCTACACATCTTTTTCAGAACCAAATGTTTCCCAAAAAGGGAACTATCAGAATATACAAACTCAAACAAGGTGTCAATATTATATTCCTTCAAGGTGTCAATGATTATCTCTTCGGAATTGCTCGAAACAATGCCAATCTTATAATCATTTTTCAAAGTATTGAGCAAATTAACAATATCTGGAAACAGTTTGATATCTTTATTATTTCTTAGTTTAGAAGTAACATTAAGAATAATTTCAGGAATTTTCCAAGAAGGAATGTTCACTTTTTTAAGTAAAGCTTTTGCGCCTTCATTTTTAATCAACTCTAAATCGATATCATACTCACCATATTCCTTTTTGGCGATATTATTCATTACATCGAATGTATCCGCAAGTGTACCGTCAAAATCAAAAACTATCTGTTTAATCATATTATCCAACTGTGAATGAAAACTCAAAAACTCTCCGCAAAAATATAATTTTGCTAATGGGTAGCGAAGTAGAGTTTTAGAGAATGCGGGTTAATGTTCTAAAATTTAAGAAAAAGGATGCTCAATAAGCTTTGAACACCCTTTTCAATTTATTCAAATAAATATACTTTTAAAACAAATATTAAAAATACATATTGTGCTAGTTTCTTCCTACCAATTGCTTTGCTAAAACAGGTTCATCAGTAGTGATAAAATCAACACCTAAATCAATCATCTCTTGCAAATCACTTTCCGAATTAACTGTCCATACATTGACTGTCATACCTAAATCGTGCGCTTCGGTAATCCACCCAAGATTGTTGCGAATTGCCGATATATTATAATCTATGCCTACGATGTCCATGTCGTACAAAGCTTTTGGAGTAAGATTCCCACTCAAATAAGCTACTATAGCATTAGGTTGCAATCTAATAATTTCCTTACATACATCTAAACTGAATGAAATATACTCCACTTGATCAGTCATGTTGGCATCCTTAACCATTTGAACCGATTTTGCTGCAACCCGATCGTTATTTGTTTTACTGCTATGAGTTTTAATCTCAAGAATAAGCTTAGTGGATGGGTCTTTTTTAGCTTGCACAAGATAATCATTAAGCGTAGGAATTTTCTCTCCATTACTTAAGGTAATATGCTTTAAATCGTCATAAGTTGATGTTTCAATTCTAATCCCATTTATTGTTGGATCATGATTCAAAACAACTACTCCATCTGTAGTTATCCAGACGTCAAATTCAGAACCATATATATCCAACTCTTGAGCTTTGATTAGTGCCGCAACAGAGTTTTGTGACGAACCACTTGTTTTCCAATATCCACGATGAGCAATCACTTGAGTATCGCCAAGTGGCTTACTCCCAACTGTAAGAGTCGCAAAACCAATATCATAATCTTTATCTTCTCTAATTACGTAAAATCTATATTTACCGGTTTCAAAGTTATTTGGTATTGTTAAAGCAAGAGAATTATCAGCAACAGTTCCATCAAGCACGTATTCTTTGCCTGAACCAGAAACTGGTGTCATTTTTATCTTGTCACCAGTTTGAAAACCCTCGCCTATTATGGTGTATTCGCTATCAATCTGAACTACTCTTGAAAGTAATGACACTCCTGATAATTCAATATCATTTGAGGAGGGTTTAAAATCTTTTACTTGATTCCATAATTGCTCTACATCTTTCTCATTTAGAGGTTTATCATAAACCCTAGATAATACAACATCACCTTTCCATGCTGAATGCGCTGCTGTTGCTCCTGAAGGATCAGCCCCTATACCAAACCAAGTAGAACCAGCACTTGGAAATTGAAAATTACCACTTGCACTCACACTTCCTTTTAACTCACCATCTATATAAACATGTGCTTTCCCTTCTTCTTTGTTCCAAACTCCAATCACATGATAATATTTACCACGTTCAGGAATTATATTACTATTTGCCCATATGTACTGACCTCCTACATGGGGAAGAAAAATAATAGAGTTATTCCTAGAATTGTTACCAATCATCAGACCTGTACCACCACCTTGATGGGAAGAAAACATCTTTATCTCTAGATTCGGAAGAGGTTTATCCACGTCTAACATAAATATTGCCTCTAATGAGTGTCCACTTGAAAGAGCATCTTTAAAACTTTGATCAGTAGTATAATCTCCTTTATAATATCCTGAAGAGACACCACTACCAGCACTATGATTAAAGCGAGATATATAACGTTCATATCTGTTACTATATACTGTAGTCATTGCCATTCCCTCTACAGCTGAAATAGTATAAGCCGCAGGTGAAACATCCTTTGCTGTACCATCTGCATTGAAAACAACATCTAATAAATTAGCAGTTGGTGCAAAATTCATTTTTTCTTGAGTAACCGTTATATTTTGTGTAACATCAGAGGCAGAGGATAAGTTAAATAGCACATTTACTTCTCGTTCTACTCCTGTATTATTTTCTGAAGCTTCCAGTTTTAAACTAGTAGAAGTTTTTGATTTTTCCGTTAACCAGTCACCATCTGATATAGAATAATCCCATTCAGAGTCAGCTTCTATAACAAACTCAATTACTGCACCTATATCTTGAAGCTTTGCTGGTGAAATAGGGGTTACGGAGAGTCCAGGTTTACTACCTTTCTGCTTAATTATCAAAACAGCTAATTCTTCACCATCTATCAAGCCAGACAATTGTGTCTCTCTCGAAGTAGTACTCTCATTTTTCTTCACTAAAAGCTTAAAAGAACCATTGCCGTTACCTTGATTAGGTTGAAGATCCAACCAATTCACTTTACTCTTGCTTGAAGTAATTTCCCATTGTCCGTTCGACGTCACAGAGAATGTCTGTGAAATTCCTTCTGCCTCAACATTTACTGTGTTATCTACTTTATTACTACCTGTTGTTTCAATCTTTAGAAAGTATGGTTCTTTAACATCATCGTTTCCTTTGCAAGAACAGACAACAGAAAGCATTAAAATAAGCACTACACTCCAAGTTTTAAAAACTCTCATAATTGGTTTTGTTTTAAAATACTCAGACAATCATTTCCTGTAGAAATGATTGTCTGAAATTATTAATTCATTACTATTAAAGTAAGATTATATGTTT
>CAZXGV010000187.1:0-3578 GCA_964640575.1 uncultured Dysgonomonadaceae bacterium | reverse complement strand
AAGCCCAAGTCAATAAAATTGCATTGAATGTTGGTTACGAATATATGCATAAAAAAAGCGGGTATCTTGGTGCAGAATATCGTATCAACAACAACGACCTGAATAATAATAATGGTCCACTTAACATTGGTTTTGGTACATATATCTATGGAAACAATAAAAAAATTAGTGTCGCACCCGAAATACATATAAACCAGACATGGAAGCATTTTCTAATTACAGAGCTATCCGCTTCCACTAAAAACCTGAAGCCAAGTATCGGGCTTTCTGCTTTCAACCTAGCACGATTCCAGTTTGGATATAGCTTCCCATTCAACCATTCCGATTTTAAAGGGTTCTATTTTGGATTTCATATTTTATTAGGTCGTTCTCCCTTTTATGATGAGATAAGAATCTTCTAATTAAATGTTCTGTAGAAAATAAAATGCACTCATTCTTTGCTAATTAACTTGAATATTGTAACTTTGCATTCCGATTATTACAACAAATCACTTAAAAGTTTGATTGTGAGCTTTTTATTTACATATTTGTCCCTTAGCAAGACAAATATCATAAAGCTAATATTCAAACAATCTCAAAAAAAACTAAAAACAATAGAAAGTGAACACTTTAAGTTATAAAACTGTATCGGTTAACAAAGAAACCGCTCAAAAAGAATGGGTTGAAATTGATGCAACAGGACAGACTCTTGGTCGCATGGCTTCTATAGTAGCTAAAATACTTAGAGGAAAGTACAAACCCAGTTATACTCCTCATGTAGATTGTGGTGACAATGTAATCATCATTAATGCAGACAAGGTTGAATTGACAGGAAAAAAATGGACTGATCGCGTTTACTTGCGATACTCAGGCTATCCTAGTGGACAACGAGAAAGTACCCCTGCACAATTAATGGCAAAAGGACCTGACAGACTTTTCAGAAAAGTTGTGAAAGGCATGCTCCCTAAAAACAAATTAGGAGAAGCAATCATCAAGAACATGTATGTGTATGCAGGTGAATCTCATCCGCATGAAGCACAAAAGCCAAAAAAATTAGATATTAATACACTTAAATAATAACAATGGAAGTAATAAATGCATTAGGAAGACGCAAAGCTGCAGTAGCACGTGTGTTTGTTCGCGAAGGCTCCGGTAAAATTACTATCAACAAACGCGAGTTTGATAATTATTTTCCTTCTCCAATCCTTCAATACATAGTTAAACAACCGCTTACAACATTGGATGCAGTTGAGAAATATGACATCAATATAAACTTAAATGGTGGAGGACCCAAAGGACAATCAGAAGCAGCACGCTTAGCTATAGCTCGTGCCCTAGTGAAAATAAACTCTGATGATAAACCAGCATTACGGGCTGAAGGTTTTATGACACGAGACCCTCGTGTTGTTGAACGTAAGAAACCAGGACAACCAGGAGCGAGAAAGAAATTTCAATTCTCGAAACGTTAAGAATATTATATACGAGTTTTTGTCGCTATATATATTGATAAATCCAGACATACAATACAATATGACCGGTTTATCAAAAAGGCGTTTAGTATCTAAATTGGAAGGACGTTACTTATTTTGAAAGAAGTAATTTACTTTTCAATTCGGTTCAGAAAAAGAATGTAAACGAAAAATTAATAAAAACACAATGGCAAAATTAGAATTTGACCAACTACTTGAAGCCGGAGCGCATTTCGGCCACCTAAGGAGAAAATGGAATCCAAATATGGCTCCTTATATTTTCATGGAGAGAAATGGAATCCACATTATCGACCTATACAAAACGATAGCAAAAACCGAAGAAGCAGCCAATGCGCTTAAGCAAATGGCTAAATCAGGTAAGAGAATTTTATTTGTTTCGACAAAGAAACAAGGGCAAACAATTATTGAGGATACTTCTCTAAAAATCAACATGCCCTATGTAACAGAACGTTGGCCAGGTGGGATGCTAACAAATTTCCCAACCATTCGCAAGTCTGTAAAGAAAATGAGTAGCATCGACAAAATGATTAAAGATGGCACCTTTGATACATTGTCAAAACGAGAAAAACTTCAAATTACACGACAACGAGCAAAACTTGAGAGAAACCTAGGATCTATTCAAGACCTTACACGCTTACCTGCTGCCATTTTCGTAATCGACGTCATGAAAGAACAAATTGCAGTGAGAGAAGCCAACAAATTAGGTATTCCTGTATTTGCAATTGTTGACACAAACTCAGATCCAAGGGATATTGATTTTGTAATTCCAGCAAACGATGACTCTTCAAAATCAATCGAGATTATCATGAATTACATCGCCGATTCAATCCGTGAAGGACTTGAAGAGAGGAAAGTTGAAAGAGCTGATGCAAAAGCAAAAGAAGAGCAAGATGAGCACGAAGCTAGCGAACGCAGAGAGCGCAGATCAAAAGTTGGGAAAAGAGAACGAATTGTAAGAAGAGAAGTTAAAGAAGAAGCTCCTGCTGTTTCTGTTGAAGAAAGCAGCAAACCTGCTGAAAAAGACGAAAAACCTGTAAAGAAAAGCGAGCCTGCAGAGAAAATCGAACCTGTGGAAAAAAGTAAACCTGCAACAGAAAGTAAAAGTGCAGAAGATAAAAAAGTAGAAGAAAAAGAATAACTCACACGAAATAAAACAATATTAGATATGGCAGTTACAATGGCAGATATCCAACACTTGCGCAAAATGACAGGCGCAGGAATGATGGATTGTAAAAATGCATTAGTTGAATCAGACGGAGATTTTGACAAAGCAGTTGAAATTATACGCAAAAAAGGACAAGCTGTTGCAGCAAAACGTGAAGACCGCGATGCAAGTGAAGGTTGTGTTCTTGCAAAAACTAAAGATGGACACGCAGCAGTCGTTGCTTTACAATGTGAAACTGACTTCGTTGCAAAAAACTCTGACTTTATAGCTCTTACGGAGCAAATTCTGGATATTGCAATGAGCAATAAACCTGAAACTTTAGAAGAGCTTTTAGCACTTCCTGCGGGAGATGGTACAGTTTCTGAACTGATTACTGATAAAATTGGTGCAACTGGTGAAAAAATGGAATTGGGTTATTATGAATATATCTCAGCCCCTTCTGTAGTTGCATACATTCATCCGGGTAACAAACTAGCTTCAATTGTAGGTTTCAACAAGGAAGACACCGACGAGAATGTTGCAAGAGATGTTGCTATGCAAGTTGCAGCAATGAATCCTCTGGGAATTACTGCAGATGATATACCAGAAAAAATAAAAGAAAGTGAGATGAAAATCGCTCGCGAAAAAGCACTCGAAGGTGGCAAACCCGAGCACATTTTAGATAGGATTGCTGAAGGCGCATTGCAGAAGTTTTTCAATGAATCAACTTTAATGCAACAAAGCTATGTAAAAGATCCCAAACTTACTATAGAAGAGTTTGTGAAACAAAACGATAAAGAACTTAAAGTATCGGCATTCAAAAGAGTGTCATTAAACGTATAGTTTCTTCATTAAACAGACAATTAAAAAGCGTTGAGATTTTCTTAATCTTGGCGCTTTTTTTGTGATGTATCAATGGTGAATAAAAGTGGAGTTTTTGCTTTCACAAGATGAAGAATTTCAAC
>CAZXGV010000186.1:0-3733 GCA_964640575.1 uncultured Dysgonomonadaceae bacterium | reverse complement strand
CATACCTCATACCTCATACCTCACCCCCACTACCTTACAATAGTTTGTGCTCTATCCGGTCCTACTGATACAATTTTGATGTCAACTCCTAGCTCCTCTTCAAGGAAACTTAAGAAAGCATTGAACTCTTCAGGAAACTCATTTTCCGATTGCATCTTCGACATATCCACTTTCCATCCGGGGAGCTCTGCATATTGAGGGATTATCTCTTCGTTCAACTCAAACGGAAAGTTTTCTGTCACTTCGCCGTTAATATTATAAGCCACGCACAGCTTAATGGTGTCGAAATCATCCAACACATCCGATTTCATCATAATGAGTTGTGTAACCCCATTAATCATGATGGTATATTTGAGAGCCACCAAATCTATCCAACCACATCTACGTGGACGACCTGTAACCGAACCAAATTCATTCCCTTTGATAGCCATCTCTTTTCCATCAGCATCGAACAGCTCTGTAGGAAACGGTCCGCTACCTACACGAGTGCAATACGCTTTGAAAATACCAAACACCTCGCCAATACGGTGAGGAGCAATGCCCAAACCAGTGCAGGCTCCTGCACACACAGTGTTGGAAGATGTTACAAAGGGATAGGTGCCAAAATCGATGTCTAACAATGAGCCTTGTGCTCCTTCTGCCAATACACTTTGCTCTTGTTCGAGTTGGTCGTTCACAAACTGCTCACTATCGATGATATTGAAAGTTTTTAGTTTTTCCAAACCAGCAAACCACTCTTCTTCGAGTTCGGGAAGGTTGTCGTAATCAAAATTGCAATTGTCAAGCATCTCCTTGTGTCTCTCTACTGCTCGATTGTATTTCTCCTGGAAGTTGTGGAATATATCTCCTACCCTCAACCCATTGCGACTTGTTTTATCGGTATAGACGGGTCCAATCCCTTTTCCTGTAGTACCAATCTTTTCGCTACCTTTGGCTGCTTCGTGGGCACTATCCAACAAGCGATGAGTTGGCAATATAAGATGAGCCTTTTTCGATACGTATAGCCTGTCCGTTAGCTCATGACCTGATGCTTCGAGCGACTCAACCTCTTCTTTGAACAGGGCAGGATCGATAACTACTCCATTGCCAATGAGATTGATTTTGCCTCCCTGAAAAATTCCCGATGGGATGGACCGCAACACATATTTTTGATTTTCGAATTCCAGTGTATGACCCGCATTAGGTCCACCTTGAAATCGGGCAACTACCTTGTAATTAGGGGTAAGTACATCTACAATTTTACCTTTTCCTTCGTCGCCCCACTGGAGGCCTAACAATACATCTACTTTCATTTCCTTCTCATTCTATTTAATTTCACTCTGCGAGCATAACTACATTTACTACATACACCATAAATGTACATGCTGTAATAACTAACTTTAAATTTTTTTATTTTCTTTAATTGACTATCACTGATAAGGTTGGTTCGTGATTCCCGCACTTTTCCGCAATCGACACATATTATATGATCATGATTTTCATTTCCATAAGCACGCTCATATTGTGCAGCATTTGCTCCAAATTGATGTTTTACGACCAAGTTGCAATCTAGCAACAATTCGATTGTGTTGTACAATGTTGAACGACTAACCCTAAAATTAGATTCAAGCATAGAGTTGTAGAGCGAATCCATATTGAAGTGTCCTTGTTTAGAGTAAATATGATCGAGTATGGCATATCGCTCAGATGTTTTGCGATGTTTGCGCAACGTTAGATACTCTGTAAACTCTTCTTTTACTTGCTTTCGGATTTGTTCATTATCCATTTTTATTAAATCTTTGAGGCGTTTCGTTGTTTATTTTATTGTTGTTGAGTGATAGTAGAAAGCGGGATGACAAATCACACTCTCGTTGTTGTAAGCATCAGATGATGTGACATAATAGTAATACGCTTCATCATTGTCCTCCACATACACCTCATACATTGGCTCTCTTATACCAGTAGCTAAAATTTTTGCTGCATTATCAGTGTCAAAATCCTCATTTTCTGATTTATATATAGTGTAAGTTCTTCTTCCTAATTTATCACTCTTCCATTTAAGCTGAAAGATGCCTTTCACTGTTTCTGCTGTCAAATCGTAAGGTGCGTCGGGTATTGTGTCCGATAGCCAAGTCATGGCAGGCAGTTTAGCAGGATGTTTGTAGTAATCATTGATTGAAAAAAGAATTCCTTTCAAATTTGACAACACATTTTCGGCACGAAAATAGGCTTGTCCCGACATCTTCTTTTCGCGTGTATAATCAATTTGATTCACAATATCTTCTTTGGGCCACTCGAGCTCCAGCATTTGATAGACGCCCAAACCTGGAGCTACAATCCGATTGTTGCTATACAACACCCAATCGTCGGCAAAAGGATAAAACAAGTGATTGCGATAGTACATCATTGGATACAACGCATCATGCTTGCCACTCATCATCCAATATCCTGCATCTTGCATCACAGTTTCTAAAGCATTCCATCCATCATGTTTGTTGTTCAATGGCCTGTATCTACCCAATGGGGCACTACTTACCTGCACCCATGGTTTTATACTTTTAACCGAATCGTACATCTTAGTCACAAAACGATTTATGTTTTCTCTTCTCCAGTCGGTTAGTTTTTTACCCTTCCCGTGTTTATTGAACATAGTTCTATCGGGAAACCGTGTTGAATTGTCGGGATAGCGAATATAATCAAAATGAACACCATCGACATCATAATTTTCCACTATTTCGTGGACAATGGAAAGCAGATAGTCGTCTGTTTGCGGATTGCCAGGATCGAGAAACCATTCATTCTTGTATCGCACCGCGATATTGGGTTGCTTCCGTGTCACTGAATTACTCCCCAACCCTTGTACATGACGATTGCCTCCCAGTGGATAGGTCACTATCCATGCATGACATTGGATGCCACGCTTGTGACACTCTTCGATAGCAAACGACAGTGGGTCGAAGGGGCTTTGCCCTGGTTTGGTGGGTGCAACAACCGACGACATAGACTCTATTACAGATCGATAAAGTACCTCTCCGCGCGTTCGTGCCTGAAAAAAGACAGTGTTGAAGTTGTATTTTTCCAGATCGTCTAATATCTTGATAAGTTCTCTTTTTTGTTCATCTATGTCAGTTCTGTTTGTGGGCCAATCTAATCCATAGTTTGTTGTCAGCCACACAGCTCTAACCTCAGTGGAGGGTGGATTATTTGCATAAACTTGCATAACAAAAATGAGACCCATGCAAATAAGCCAATATATTTTATTCATTCTATTGCTGTCAATCTATTCTTACACATACAAAAATAAAATAAAACAACTATATAAAGAGGGTTTACCTATTAATTAACATAATAAAGCAGTTCGAATGTGTCACTGCTTACTCTATAAATGTTGTTTACACAAAGCAGATTCGCACAACAAAAAAAAAGAGCTTTGCTCCGTTAATTGTCAAAACAGTCTAATCGTTATTCAATCTGTTTTGTGTTATCTCTTTGTCACCTACAAAGCTATCGATAATTTATGAAGATAGCATCATTTAAATAGCTCTATCTTCGGGATTTTATGGCTAAAATATTTCAGCTAAATAATCACAGGGTTCTTCATTCTTTTCAGAATTACACCACGATGGTGCAAGTCTTTCCCAACTTGTGCCTGTAGTTTTATATGCGCAGAGGCGCTGGCCGGGAGACCAGCGCCAGCGAGAGATATATGATTGAATCCCTTCAGGATTCCGACTAATATTATTCATACACCCCG
>CAZXGV010000185.1:0-3801 GCA_964640575.1 uncultured Dysgonomonadaceae bacterium | reverse complement strand
TCTTCCCACTCACCTTTAATGAGGGCTACATGCTCTTGTTTGGTAGATGTTTGTAAAAAAGGAATCAAATTAAAATCACCGTACTCTGTGGGCAACAACACTTGCTCTCCTTGTTCAATAAGCGACTCTTTCTTCAACAAATATTTTATCAAATCAGCAACCGATACAATTTTCAAATCAAACTCTTCAGCCATCTTCATCAGTTCGGGTAAGCGAGCCATCGACCCGTCTTCATTTTTTATCTCCACCAACGCTCCTGCTGGATACAATCCTGCCAAACGCGCAAAGTCTATGGTTGCTTCTGTATGTCCTGCTCTCCTCAACACTCCTCGCGACTGTGCTCGAAGAGGGAAAATATGACCTGGTCGTCCAAAGTCTTCTGGCTTGGTCTCTTCTCGTGTCAGTGCCAATATGGTTTGTGCTCTGTCGTATGCCGAAATACCTGTCGTGCAGCCATGCGTAAGCAAATCGATAGAAACCGTAAACGGAGTTGCATGCACCGATGTGTTGTTTGATACCATCAAGGGCAAGTCCAACTCTTCGCTACGCTCAATGGTGATGGGTGCACATACAAGCCCCCTACCGTGTGTCTCCATAAAGTTAATTTTCTCTGGAGTAATGCACTCAGCTGCAATAATGAGGTCGCCTTCGTTCTCTCTATCTTCATCGTCCACCACGATAATAAAGTTGCCTTTCCTTATCTCCTCAATAGCTTCTTCTATCGTGTCTAACTTATTTTTTTTCATAATATTGTGTTGCAATTTTTTTTCAGATTATAACAAACTGTCCAATTATAACTGTTCAGTAATTACTTGAAGTTCATTATTTAATTTTTTTACTTTCACTAAATCTTTCCTTAATCGTCTTTCAAATAGAAGAGATACACCCCTTACTATTAATCCAATCGGTATAATATAAGCAAATAGTTTTGCACCCGTCGAGTTAGCCGAAAAAGGGCGTTGATTGGATATCAATATAGGATATTGTTCTGCTTTATTCAAAATAGTAGGATACACCGAGTTGGCTAATGAGTTAAGCATCGACTCGAGTTTGTCTTGTATCGCAGCAAACTGATTGTCATGCTCTTCATCAAACCAGTATTTTCTATAACTCATCAATCTATATTTACTTAAAAACAAATCTATATCGCTATTCAATTCATTTGTCTTTTCAGTTATTCCTTTATAGTCTGGCGAAGATATAATTACCTCTTTCATCTGGAAGTGACGCTCTTCGCGTATAAACAGTGCTTTTTTGATAAATCCGAGATACGCATCTGCATTCAGTATCACAGAGTCGTTCATGGCTTTGTAGGTAAGAAAAACCCCTAACGGAAATAATATAAACGAGCTAAACCACATACCCACCCAATGAATCCAAACGCCATCGCGCGTCATCTTATAGCCCACGTTATCCAAAATGTAGTATATAATAAAAAGAATAACCGAAACTACAATGGGCATCCCCATTCCTCCTTTTCGGATGATAGAACCAAGTGGCGCACCAATAAAGAAAAAGATAAAACAGGCAAAAGACAGTGTAAACTTTCTGTGCCACTCTACCCAATGTCTATTAATGGTTCGTTGAGTAGCCACTTTCGACATCGACCTAAACTGAAACTCATTGTTGTTATTCTCTGCCTTGGTAACAGCACTCCTAAAGATGGATGCCTGTATATCTAATGGTTCATTGTGCAAAATTGTGTCTATTGCAGCAATTTCCGAACTGCGAGCCAGTTCCACAATGGAGTCCTTTTCTGTGTCGTACGAATTTCTAAATGACAAATGAGAGTATCTTTTCATCTGTTTCCTGTCCAACAGGTTCATGCTATCAATCTTGTGATTCATAGAGTCGATCGAGAACTTCAGTTCCGCCGAGTTTTTCGACACCCAGTTCGAACCCGCACTCTCCTCCAATGCACTATCCTCCATTCTGTTGAAGTTGGCATCAAACGGAATCAACATTTGCTTCCTTTTAAAGTTCTCTCTGCTATAGGGCACAAAGTCTTCTGACGACCGAGGAGTGCCCATACTTTCGCTCTGAAAGTTTTGAAACTGTTGCCCCTTATACATGGTGAACGCTAACGACAGTTTGTCTTCTGACAACTTCATCGAGGCAGAATCGCACACAATCACCGCCATGTTGTTAAATCCCTTCGACACGTCGTAGATCATCACATCGTGCAACATACCCGTTTTTCTATCCTTGCGCTCCACAAATATGTTGTAATTGTCAATCCCTTTATAAAAAACACCTTCGGGAATATCCAGCTCAGGCGATTTCTGTCGAATAGAGATAAGCAAAGAGTAAAACTTGACCTGTATCCTTGGCATTGCATAGTTTTGGTAAAAGAAAGCTCCAATGCTAATAAATACAATGAGCACAATAAGAGGTTTCATGGTTTTGAGCAGCGGCACACCGGCAGACTTAATGGCAAGAAGCTCAAACTGTTCGCCCAAGTTGCCAAACACCATAATCGATGCAAGCAATATAGCCAGAGGCAATGCCAGGGGCACTAACTGCAGCCCTGCATACATAAACATCTCTAACAAAACGTTTGTATCCAACCCCTTCCCCACCATATCCTCTACATATTTCCAAAGAAATTGCATCACTACCAAGAACAGGCAGATAACAAAAGTCAGTAAAAAAAGTGGGAGGAAAGACTCAAGCATAAAGCTATACAGCCTTTTTAATCCGAATTTATTTTTCATCAATACCTTACAAACTTCAATTAATATAGTACTGCAAAGATAATAAATTCGTTTGTTCTAACGTCTAAAGCTGCTAAATAAAAAGCGCAACCACAAAGAGACCCCTCTCATCCTTGCCCCGTTCGTGCAAGTTCTACTATATCGTGTGTGTTAAATTCCCAACTTCCTTTTTAATAATTCTACTTGGGTCTCCCACAAAAAAATGGCATCCTCTTTTTCATCATCACTTGCAAAAGATACCACTTCAAGAGCTATCTCACTGCTCAGTTCCAATGTGTGTATTTTAAACTCAAAGTATGTACCCTCTCTCTCTTCAGCCAACCAGTTGTATCTTACATAATTAGAAGGTCTATTAATTGTCTTCTCTACTTCCATGGTTTTCTCTTCCCACGTAAAGGTGTAAAATGTTCCGTCACGCACTTGCACTTCAACAGCAAACCACTCCTCCATCAATGTCGGATCTGTTAGCATACGCCAAAGGCTCTTTTGAGATGCATTTCCCAATACAAACTCAATACTATATTTCTCCTTTTTCATGCACAAGATTGATTTATGTTATTTATAATTTACAAGGTACAAAAATTTTAGATATTTATTAGTAACACAACACTTATTTAACATTTCCTCAAACACGTATAATTATAAACAGGATGAATGATTGGGGGAAGAGTGAAAATGAATGAGTTGGAACTATTTAATTTTTATGATTGGGGGGGATGGCTCAAGACCTTTAGTCTTATTGTATATGGTGAATTTTGCCTTAGCGGTTATTTAATTAAAAATTGAAAATTGAAATTGTGGTGTATTTGCATTATTACGACGCAAATAGTCCATAATACACGAAAATGCACCCCATTGATCGATGCTTGTTTATCTGCACTGTTTTAAATTTGCTTCGCAAGCATTTACCCTGTGGAATAAGTCAAAGATTTAATACATAGCATTATTCCACATGGTGAACCCCTGTGAAATTTTTATGAATCTATTTCAAAAGGCAAGCCGATTTGAATATCGGTGTGAGCGAGGAGTAGAAGATTTAGAGTTACCCATCTCGAAAAACTCACCACCCCCCCCTACTCTCCTCATA
>CAZXGV010000184.1:0-3810 GCA_964640575.1 uncultured Dysgonomonadaceae bacterium | reverse complement strand
TTGAACCTGTAAATGAGAATGGAATAGAAATCATAATAATCATTGGATATGTAAATGACTCAAATTGACTTGCCATTACAATATATACAAGAATTACTGAAATCAGTAGTAATAAGAGCAAGTCGGCAAAAGCTTCCTGTTGATCTTCATACGTGCCAGCTATCTCAACATCTACTCCTGCTGGTAATGATGTATTCTTAAGTACGATATTCACATCATCTACGATCTCGCTTAAGGCTCGTTTGTAGATGCTTCCTGTAACTGTAACAACACGTTGTCTGTTTTGTCTTTCAATTTCAGGAAGAGACGATTCTAAGTTTACAGTTGCTATCTCTTTAACTCGCAAGGTTTCTCCTGTTGGTGTATAAAGAAGAATGTTTTCTATATCCTCAGTCGACTGACGATACTCTTCGGCATATCTCACACGAATATCATACTCATATCCTCTTTCACGGAATTGTGATACCACAGTTCCATTAATTCTATTTCTAATGAAGCTTGCAGCAGTTGCTACATTTAAACCTTTTTCTGCTAACTTCTCTCTATCAAATGATAAGCTATACTCTTGGCGAAATTCAGGGCGACTTGTTTTGACATCTCTCAACCCTTCAATTGCTGATAACTTGTTACTTATTTCTTTAGACACTTCATCGGTTTCTAACAAATCGTATCCAAAAATATTCACCTCAATATTTGAGCCTCCGCCGCCCATACCACCTCCGCCACCACCAGCTTCAACTTGATATTCATGTAACTCTGGTATTTTGGCTAATTCTACACGTATCTCTTCTGAGATTTGGAAAATATCTTTTGAACGAGTTTTGGGTTTACCGACATTAATATTAAAAGTCATAAGGTTGTCTGCGTTTTCGCTCAAACCTGCACCACCAGACCCTGCACTTGCTGTTCCTACATCAAATGCCATTCTTTCGATTTCTGGAAATTTCTCTTGTAGCATCTTAGTTATATCCAATCCCATTTCACGCGATACTTCCATTCGAGTGCCAGAAGGCATTCTAACAGTCATAGAAATTCTATCATTGTCGGCAGCTGGGAAAAATTCAGTTTTAATGAATTGGAAGGATAGAAGAATAGTTATTAATAATATTCCAAACGCTCCAGTCACTGTAAGTGTACGATGACTAACAGCCCACTGTAGTGTTCTTGAATAAAAATTATCTAATTTGTCAAGCCATCCTAAAACTGGTTTGTGCAACTTGTCGAACCATGTATTTTGACCTCCACCTTTACCCGTTCTCAACATCTTGGATGACAACATTGGTGTTAGGGTCAAAGCTGAAATTGTTGACACTGTGATAATGATGGAAATCATCCAACCCAACTGACTAAACAGTACTCCTGCCAAGCCAGTAACAAGGGTCATAGGCAAGAACACAGCTAAAATTGTGAGTGATGATGCAATAACCGATAGAGAAACCTCTCCAGTTGCATGTATAGCTGCTTGTCGTGGCGCACTCCCTTTTTCCAGATGCGATGTAATATTCTCTAACACCACAATAGCATCGTCTACCACCAAACCAATTGCAATGGAAAGTGCCGATAGTGATATAATATTGATTGTGTTGTTTGAAGCCATCAAATAGAGGAACGAAGCAATCAACGAAATCGGAATTGTAAGGAGAATAATAAATGTTGCACGCCATTTACCCAAGAAAAAGAGCACTACAAATGCAACAATTACCAATGCCAACGTAATAGTTGTAACTAAACTACTAATAGTGCTCTCTATCGATTCGGATGTATCGATAATTACATCCAGCTTAATATCTTCAGGCAAGGTTTTTTCAAGTTTAATAATCTCCTCGCGTACTGTTTTAGCAATCCGCACTGTGTTAGCACCTGACTGCTTCCTAACAGCAAGCATAGCACCTTTCTCGCCATTCACCCACGACTCTTGCACGTTAGTTTCAATTGTGTCACTCAATATAGCTACATCGCTTAGATAGACATTTTGTCCGTTGCGTGACGATACTATAATATTGCGCATATCATCACTCTCTTTAAACTCACCATCTAATCGAAGCGAAAAGTTCTGACTTCCCACATTCATAGTACCACCCGGAATATTGATGTTCTCTTGTTGAATAGCTGTAGATATCTGCTCAACAGTCAACATATAACTCTCCAGTTTATCGGGTATCACGTTAACTTGAATTTCTCTTTGTGGAGCACCTGCAATAATTACAGAACCCACTCCATCAATTCTTTGTAGTGGATTGGCTACTTGCTCTTCCAAAATTTTCTCCAATGCATTTATACTCTCTTTTGCAGTAACAGAATAAAAAATGACTGGAATCATATCAGTACTAAACTTAAATATGATTGGATTATCCGCTCCGTCAGGAAGAAATGAGCTAACAATCTCTAACTTGTCACGTACATCATTTGCTGCTTCATCGATATCTTCTCCATAATTAAATTCAAGTGTAATTATAGAAATATTGTCTTGCGATTTAGAGGTTATTTTCTTTAATCCTTCTACTGCATTAAGTGAGTTTTCCAGTGGCTCAGTAATATTTATCTCAATATCACTGGAGCTTGCACCACCATACGAAGTTAAAACAGTTAGCATATTTGCTTCAATTTCTGGAAGCAAGTCTATCGCTAATCGTGAATAGGAATAAAGACCCATCAATACAATTGCCACAAAGACTAAAATTGTAGTAATTGGTTTTTTTACCGCTGATTCATATATACTCATATTATATTTTTATTTTTTTATAGTTGTATTCTTACTTTTTTAAGCAAAAAGGTGTATTACTTTATAACTTCTACTTCTTGATTGTCCGATAATCTTGATGCACCAGCTACAACTATTTCGTCTCCTGCCTCAATACCTGATATTACTTCGTAATTAGTTCCTAAATGTTGTCCTACTGTAATAACTTTTTTATCAGCAACACCATCCTTTACCACAAAAACATATCGGTCGTTACTTCCTGTTTGTTTCATTACAGCAGCATCAGGAACTAAGATACCTTCATTGCTTCCAAGGTTTATATTTACACGAGCAAACATACCAGGGCGGATGCGTGAATCGGAGTTTGGAATACTAATTTCAACTGGGAATGTATGTGATGTTCGATTAATAGTAGGGTGTATTAAGGTTACTTTTCCTGTAAACTCTTCATCATCGTATACATTTATAGATACTTTAACTTCCATCCCCTTGCTTATTTTAGTGTACAAGTCTTCCGATGCATGAATAAGTAGTTTCACAGGATTGAAATCTTCTATTTGCAATATATGCATGCCAGCAGGCATATCGCCCGAGTCAAAATTTCTTTCTGTAACAACACCATTAATAGGACTCCTTAAAGTCGTATTTTCAGTTAGGTTGCTGGAGTTGCTTTTAGCAACTTCAAGTTGCACTTCAAGTTGTTCTATTTGTTGTTTCGAGATTCCACCCACTTCGTACAACTCTTTGTAACGCTGTAAGTCGCGTTCTAAATTAGCTATTTGAGTTTCAGTTTGCGATAAATTCGTTTTATCTAACTCAACCAAAACTTGTCCTTTTCTCACTCTATCGCCAACTTCTACATGTATTTTACGAATACGTGCAGGCATTGCAGGCGATATTCTGTTTATAACATCAGACTCAACAGTTGCTGTATATACGTTTGTCCACGGAATATCTCTTTTAATAGCTGTTTCTACTTTCACTTTTGGTTTTACAACCTCAGTTCCTTCATCGTCCTTTGCTCCACATGAAAAAAGTAGAGCTGCTCCTAAAAGCAAAACTATGTGTGATAAATTTATACCTTTCATAAGTGTTTTATTTTATTTCTT
>CAZXGV010000183.1:0-3891 GCA_964640575.1 uncultured Dysgonomonadaceae bacterium | reverse complement strand
CAGCGCCAGCTCAAATGTTTCGCCTTGTATAACAAATGAAATTATCAATTTCAGGAAAAACATTCTATTAGTGATATATATGTCATCAAAAAACAAAAAGGCTGCATCACTTAAGATACAGCCTTTTTGTTTTATAATTTCGTATACTAAATTAATGTTTTAATATTAGCTCCTGTCCTGATGCTCTCTGCGTGGCTTTGCAACGTCTACAGTCAAAGTACGCCCGTCATATTCGGCTTCGTTCAATTCTTCAATAGCACGTCTTGCTTCTGCTTCGTCATCCATTTCAACAAATCCGAAACCTCTTGAACGGCCTGAGAATTTGTCTGTAATAATTTTTGCTGAAGTAACAGTTCCGTATACTTCAAAAAGTTCTTTTAAATCGGGTTCTGTAATTTGATAAGTTAACCCAGCGATGAAAATGTTCATGTGAAAATAATAAATTAATGATTGAATTTGTGCGAAAGCTTGCATTAAAAATGTGAGATGGAAAATACCAAACACCATTTCATTATATGGAATCTTTTGCACCGAAAACATAAATATAAGAAATTTTTCAGATAAATAAAAATAAATACACTCTTTGTTTCTAATTAAACTGTCTGCTTTTTAATAATAAAGAAGGTTCGATGCCTTTGTTCATGCAACTATCAGAAGAATCAATATTACTGTTTTGCAACTATGATTTATTCGTGTCTTTTTTTACCTGCGAAGACTACTTAGTTGTGGGTAATAACTAACAATGAGATAATTTTGCAATATAATGATCTTTAAGTGTGCTTATATTTTTATGCCAGGCTTCCAGCCCTTTTCTGCTTCTATTTGCCTGTTATCCAGTCGCCTGACAGCTTGGGTTGAATTATATCAGCCCTTCGGGCTTCACAGTAAATCAAACTTCGATGTCATTCCCTTCTTTTTGCCCAATGGAAATTGGGTGGAGTTTCATCGAGACCTCTTTCATTTCGAAACATAACCTTATTCTGGGTTGTTATAACAGTGTAAAGTCTGCCAAAAAGACAGCTTTTTTGTTTGGTAAGAATTTTGCCCTCTATTATTCAGTAAAATGAATTGATAATTATCCCGTGCATTTCTCACAATGTGATGAAAAGCACGAATTAAAAACACTATACCTATGAACTATAACAACTTTACAATTAAAGCCCAAGAGGCTTTACAAAAAGCAATTGGATTGGCACAAAGTGCTAATCAACAAATAATAGAGCCAACACACCTGCTCAAAGCACTGATGTTGGTGGGCGAGAACATTACCAATTTTTTGTTCAATAAGCTAAGCGTTAATACACGCAACTTGCAGATGGCTCTCGACAGAGAAATAGAGTCGTATCCCAAAGTATCGGGTGGCGACCCCATGTTGAGTCGCGAGACTAATGCCATAATGCAAAAAGCTGCCGACTTTGCCAGCAAGATGGGCGATCAATATGTGTCGCTCGAACATCTACTCTTGGCAATATTGAACCAAAAGAGCACTGCTTCGCAGATGTTAAAGGATGCAGGTGTTACACAAAATCATTTGCAAATGGCTATCGACGAGTTGCGCAAAGGCGAGAAGGTAACCAGTCAATCGGCTGAAGATACCTATCAATCATTGAGCAAATATGCCGAAAACCTAATAGACAAAGCACGCGAGGGGAAACTTGACCCAGTTATTGGTCGTGATGAAGAGATTAGGCGTGTACTACAGATATTGAGTAGAAGAACCAAAAACAATCCTATCCTGATTGGTGAACCTGGGACGGGTAAAACTGCCATTGCCGAAGGGTTGGCACACCGCATCATTCGGGGTGATGTGCCCGAAAACTTGAAGAGTAAAAAAATATATTCGCTCGACATGGGAGCACTGATTGCAGGGGCTAAATACAAGGGAGAGTTTGAAGAGCGACTCAAGTCGGTAGTAAACGAAGTGGTGAAATCGGATGGTGAGATTATACTCTTTATCGACGAAATTCACACCTTGGTGGGTGCTGGCAAGGGAGAAGGGGCAATGGATGCTGCCAATATCTTGAAGCCTGCTTTGGCACGTGGAGAGCTACGCGCTATTGGTGCAACTACATTGAACGAATACCAAAAGTATTTCGAAAAAGATAAAGCCCTGGAGCGACGTTTCCAAATTGTGATGGTGGATGAGCCAAGCGAACCCGACAGTATCTCTATATTGCGTGGACTGAAAGAGAAGTACGAGAATCATCACAAAGTGCGTATCAAAGACGAGGCACTCATTGCAGCAGTGCAACTATCGAACCGCTACATCACCGACCGATTCTTGCCCGACAAAGCCATCGACCTGATGGATGAGGCTTCCGCCAAATTGCGGATGGAGGTGGACTCCGTGCCCGAAGAGTTGGATGAGATAAGTCGTCGTATCAAGCAGTTGGAAATTGAGCGCGAAGCCATCAGGCGCGAAGACGATAAACCAAAAGAAGATATCTTGAGCAAACAGATTGAAAACTTGCGCGAAGAGGAAAACGTGTTGCGTGCTAAGTGGCAATCTGAGAAAGAGATTATCAACAAAATACAGCAAAACAAAATAGAGATAGAAGATGCCAAATTTCAGGCTGACACAGCCGAGCGCGAAGGTGACTACGGATTGGTGGCTGAGCTTCGCTATGGTAAAATAAAGGAGATAGAGACCGAAATCGAATCATTGAAAGAGGAGTTGCACGAACGTCAAGGTTCGGGTGCAATGATAAAGGAAGAGGTTGATGCCGACGATATTGCCGATGTAGTGGCACGTTGGACAGGTATTCCTGTGAGCAAAATGATGCAAAGCGAACGCGAAAAGTTGTTGCACTTGGAAGAAGAATTGCATAAACGTGTAGTAGGACAAAAAGAGGCTATTCACGCAGTGGCTGATGCAGTGCGCCGTAGTCGTGCTGGACTGCAGGATCCAAAGAAACCGATTGGTTCTTTTATCTTTCTTGGCACAACGGGGGTGGGTAAAACAGAATTGGCAAAAACGTTAGCTGAGTATCTATTCGATGACGAGCATATGATTACGCGTATCGACATGAGCGAGTATCAAGAAAAGTTCAGCGCATCGCGCTTGATTGGAGCACCTCCCGGATATGTGGGTTATGACGAAGGGGGGCAACTAACCGAAGCCATTCGTCGCAAACCATACTCGGTGGTGTTGTTCGACGAAATTGAGAAAGCACATCCCGATGTATTCAATATCTTGTTGCAAGTGTTGGACGATGGTCGCCTCACCGACAACAAGGGTAGGGTGGTCAACTTCAAAAACACCATTATCATTATGACATCTAACTTGGGCTCTAACCTGATACGCGACAAATTCTCGCAAATCACAACAGAGAATCGCGAAGCAGTCATAGAGCAAACCGAGCTGGAAGTGATGGAACTGTTGAAAAAAACAATTCGTCCCGAGTTTCTGAACAGAATCGACGAAACCATTGTGTTTACACCACTCACCGAGAGCGAAATTGCCGAGGTTGTAGAGTTACAATTAAACGAACTAAAGAAGATGCTTCATCTCAATGGAATCGATTTGGAATATACGTCAGAAGCTGTGCGTAGCATCGCTACCGAAGGGTACAACCCCGAGTTTGGAGCACGCCCTGTGAAACGTGTTATCCAGCGCAAGGTGTTGAATCAACTATCTAAAGACCTGTTGGCAGGCACTGTCGATAAGTCGAAACCGATTGTGATTGATGCGGTGGACGAGGTGTTGTTTTTTAAGAACTAAGTAAGAAACCAGAAAAATAGATGGTGAAGATAAGAAAAGCGTTGCGAAAGTAGCGCTTTTTTTGTTTGGTTGAGAAATTAGCAGTTAGCTTTTAGCTGTTAGCAATAGGTGTTAGCAGTTTTAGATGTGATGCGGAGTGCGTAATTCGTGAGCGGTTAGGAACAACTCGT
>CAZXGV010000182.1:0-3904 GCA_964640575.1 uncultured Dysgonomonadaceae bacterium | reverse complement strand
GTCCCAATAGTTTAATTTGCTTTGCCCCTGTGGTAGCATCGCTATAAGCCACATCTACCGATGGGTTGGTTTCGAAGCTTTCGCCTAGGTTGCAACATGCGGCACGGCAAATCTCGGCATAGGTTATTTTTTGCTCTTGCAGTACCGATTTTCTATTGGAAATAGTTCCTATATTTCGAGAGTTAATTACTACTTCTTGCAGTTCTAAATCTTCTTTTAGGAATATGCTGAGTTCTTCCTCGTGATTATCGATATGTAAGCTTTGTGTAGAATATCCAGTATAGCTTACTATTAAATGTTCGTGTGATGTGGGCACATCTATTTCAAAATAACCATCTAGGTCTGTAACTGTGCCTTTTTTCGATTTTTCCCAATATATGTTTGCGCCAATAACAGGCTCTTTGGTCTCATCAAACACGTACCCCTTTATTTTGTCGGCAGCGTAAATCGAAAATGATGAGATGAATATAAACAGTAGAATTATTTTCTTAACCATAACTTATAATTTAATTGTAAAACAGTGTTGTGAGTCTGTTTTTTGCAAAACACACTACTTGTGCGAATAGGAATCTATCCGCATGAAAAGTGAAAACAGTTGTTTTGTGGCTAAATTATAAGTGTTTCGAGCAACGAGAAGTAAACATGTTTGCTCAGATTGGGAGGTTTCTGCGTTTGGGTGATATAAGCAGTAATGGTTTCATCTTTCACTATTTTGTTCGAAAGGTAGAGCAGGTCTGTGAAAGATATATCTAATTGTTTGATAGTTGTTTGAGTCTGACTTCTTTCAGAAGGAGCATCCTGTGGATCAATGTCTAAGCGGTCAAGTGAGCACTGTTGCTCATGCAAGCTATCGCAAGTAACATCATTCTCTGGTGTGTTTTGTTCTGATGCAGGCTCATCATGATGAATGTCACAACATATATCCCCAGCAATTGCCTCTATGCCATAAGTATGACACTCATCACAGCAAAAAGAATAAGCATTTATCCCCGACCCAGCGTACGTAATCACGAAAGCCAGCAGGAAAGATACTGATATGGATAAAAACTTTTTCATGACGCAAAGATATACTTTTTCATTTTAATGCGAAAATATCACATCATTAAATGAATTAACACGCACACATTTTAATTGTTCGGATCAGTGGCCTCTTTCAGATAATTGTAGAAAGCTCGTTGCGCTCTTACTTTTGGTCTATTGTTCGTTTTGAAAATATTATTCAAGTTCTCGTCTATCGTGCAGGCTTTCACATTATCGTTTAGTTGAATGGTGAGAAAATCCATTATCTGCTGTTGGTGTTTCTCGCAATAGATAGGGAAAGCTGTTTCGATTCTACGCCTCAAGTTGCGTTCCATCCAGTCGGCAGATGTGAGATGATAAGTGGGATTGCCATTGTTGTGGAAATACCATATACGCGTATGCTCCAAAAAAGAATCTACAATGCGTGTTATCCTTATGTTCTTGCTATAGGGTTGATTGGGAACCAAGCAGCAAATGCCCCTAATGATTAAATCAATTTCTACACCAGCAGCGCTTGCTCTGTAAAGCTTTTGAATCATTCTTTCGTCCTGCAGACTGTTCATTTTTAATATAATGCGTCCTTTATCTCCATTCTTTGCATGAGTTATTTCTCTTTCAATCATTTTTAGTAGCATCGGCAACATGTTGTATTGCGCAACCAGTAGATGATTGAATTGACTTGTTTGTGGCTTCCCTTCCAGCATATTGAATAGCTCGGCTATCTCATTGATTATATCCTGATTAGATGTCAATAATCCCATATCGCTGTATATGCGTGCTGTTTTTTCATTGAAATTGCCAGTACTCAAGTAGGCATATCCTTTTATCGGAACTTCTGGGTCTTTGCTTCGTTTGCGTACATAAGCTAGTTTTGCATGTACTTTTAATCCCTGCAGGCTATATATAATTTTAATGCCTGCTTGTTCCATAGCTTCTGCTGTCCGATAATTGTTTTCTTCATCAAAGCGAGCTTTCAGTTCTACAAACACGGTTATTTCCTTTCCGTTTTGTGCTGCACTAATCAGACTGTTTATCACGGCTGAGTTTTCCGCTACTCTATATTGAGTTACCTTTATTTCCAACACCTTTGGGTCGAATGCCGCCTGCATCAGAAAACGGATTAAATAGTCGAAAGATTGATACGGAAAATGCATCAGCACATCTTTTTTGCGAAGAACACGCAGAAGGGATGAGTTTTTTTCAAACTCAGGTATGCGGAGTGGTATTGGTAGGTTATCGGTTAGTTTTTTATCGGTAGGATTGGGTAGGTCTTCTAGGTTGTCCAAATTCATATAACGACCAGAGGGCAACAACTCTTCTTCTTCTATTTCGTAGGTGTCGCGCAGGTATTTCAAGAAATAATCAGGCATTGCCATATCGTATTGAAAGCGTGTGACTGCCCCAATTTTTCTTTTACGTACTTTCTTCAATATCTTTTCGGCAAGGTTGGTGTAATCTTCTTCCTCAATCGAAAAGTCTGCATCTCTCGATATTTTAATACTGTAACATTCACCCACTTTATAACCCGGAAATATGCTTGACAGGTTTGCTCTGATGATGTCGTCAATAAACATGATGTAATGCAATCCATCGTGCGAAGGCAACTCAATAAATCGAGGCACTTTGGTGAAGGGTATCTTCATGATTGCATAGGTGTATTGACTAGGATCGAGTGCATCATCTTTTTTCTTTCGTGGCAGCAGGCTAATCACTAAGTAGATACGTGCATCGAGGATGAAAGAATGGATGTAATCTTTTTGAATAATCATGGGGCTGAGGTAGGGAAATACCTCCTCGTTGAAGTATTTGGCTACAAAGTCGCGATGATAGGGCAATACTTCATCCGATTGATAAAGGATAATATCATTCTCTTTTAATTCGGGCAATATCTCTTCATTGAATATTCGGTAATACTCCTTTTCTTGGAGCATCACTTCGGTGTTTATTTCAGACAAGGTTTTAAGTGCCTCTTCCACCGATTCCTCTTTTATAGCTTCTAGCAAAGAGCTATGATAACCCGAGACACGCACCTTATAAAACTCCTCAAGATTGGATGAGTAGATAGACAAAAACTTGATACGTTCATACACAGGAAGCGATTTATCTTTTGCTTCGAGCAGTACGCGATAATTGAACGATAGCCAACTTATATCTCTTTTAAAGTACTTATATTTTGGTTCCCTTTGGTTCTCCATAGCTTTTTGTTTTTACTTTAAATATGGGCTATATTCAGTTGAATGTATCCACAATGAGCTTAGGGTATTATCCTATGTAACGTAAATTTAATAACTTTGTTTCAATAAAAAAATAAAGGATGAAAAAAATAGGGTTAATATCAGATACTCATGGCTATTGGGATGAAAAGTATATCACTCATTTCAACGAATGTGACGAAATATGGCATGCTGGAGATATCGGCTCAATGGAAGTGGCACAAAAGTTTGAGGAGTTTAAGCCTTTTCGGGCTGTGTTTGGCAATATAGACGGACAAGACTTACGACAGGAGTATCCAGAGGTCAATCGCTTTACTTTAGAAGATGTGGATGTGCTTATCACACACATTGGGGGCTATCCTGGCAGGTACGACCCTAGGATAAGGAGTACACTTTTTGCCAAACCGCCCAAGTTGTTCATATCGGGGCATTCACACATCCTGAAGGTGATGTTTGATAAGAAGATTCAATGTTTGCACATGAATCCTGGTGCAGCGGGCATATATGGTTTTCATCAAGTGAGGACACTGTTACGGTTTGTATTGGATGAGGGGAATATTAGGGATTTGGAGGTGATTGAATTGGGTGCAAGATAGTGTGGTTGTTTGCGCAGCTTTGCAATATTTCTTTGCTAACGCAACACACCAATTGCAAATTGGCGCGAGCGGGAC
>CAZXGV010000181.1:0-3957 GCA_964640575.1 uncultured Dysgonomonadaceae bacterium | reverse complement strand
CAGAAAGCTCATATTGGTATATGCATCCGTTGCAGTAGGAGAATGATACCCATTATGATTTAAATATTCGGAGGCATTATCTCCTATTGCACCAATACGATTTCTTCCAATATTTCCTTCCACTGAGAATCCAATATAAGGATTTGCCTGCAAGGTAACTTGCAAACCTCCAATAGGTGATAGGTATAGTTTATCATCAGAGAATGTAGAGAAGTCGCCCCATAAAGCTGATAGACCACCGTTTATTCCAACGCTCCACCGACTATAATTATAATAATATCTACGTCTCGACTCATTGATTTGCTCACTATTTTCATGTTTTTGTGCTGAAACTACACTTGGCAACAACACCGCTATTATTAAAACAAATAAATTTATTTTTTTCATTTTGTATTTAATTTTATTGAGTTATATATTTTGCAATTTTACAAACAACTATTCTTCTGTTAAAAAAAAGAGAGCCATTTTAATCATCCCACCAAGGATGATCACTTTTCCAATCTTCTATTTCCATAAACAGCTCTGAAATGAGTTCCGCACAAATTTCGGCTGCGGTTTCTACTTGGTCAATCGCTGTCTGAATACCAGAGTCTGATGATCCAAGGTTGTCTAATCCCCCCATATCAACACTCATCTCCATTAAATCTGATAATCCATCGGCAGCCTCTTCCAATAAACTTAATAGACCATCGAAAGAGTCAAGGTCATTTTCAATATCGTTAATAATACCCCAAGCCTCTGAAATATCTGCACCAGAAAGTTCATCTTCCATATGATTCAGGGAGCTTTCAATCTCATCCAAAATCGACTCAACATCACTTATAGCATCTTCAGCAGTAGATTCAATATCATCAGCCAAACCCAAAGCATCTGAAGCTAAGTCTCTTGAGTCACCTAACCTCTCCTCCGATTCATGTAAAAGAGATGTAAACTCATTCATATCTTCCAATGTAAGTTCTGTAAGTTTCTCTTTTGAATAGGAATTTAAAAATGATTTCAAATTATCAATTTTATCGTCTAACTGGTACGATTCTAAACTTGCTAACCGAGATTCTATCGCCGTAAACTTCGAGGTGTAATCCATATCAATAATAGATTGTAAAAGCACCTGCCACTCCTCGGTCTTAGTGTTAATACTGTCAGTTTCACGCACCACTTTTTCGTAATGATTTTTAAGTTCTGTCAGTTCAGCAGCTCTTTCTGTTTCACCATTTGCTATTGCCTCTTCCACTTCGCTTTTTGTGTTGGCAAGCGCAGTTTCATAAGAGGTTTTTGCATTGTTTGCACTGTTTTTCAACACCCCAATCTTTGAGTTACATTCAGCAGTACGAGTAGCTAACTCTGTAGTGAGAAAGTTATTTACTTCGCCAATTTTTGTTTTCACTGTTTGGGCTAAAGTTGCCATCGAATCGTCAATCTTACTGTTTAGTCGATTGTCTGTTTCTGTAAGTGTTGACATTATTTTATTTCGAAGGTTCTCAATACCTGTCTCTAAAGCAAGACGCAGCTCTTTATCTTTTTCTTCTAAAGCAACCACCTTTTCGTCCACTATTTCTGCATCACTCAAATAGTCTTGTGTGCAACCACTTAATAGTACTACGACTATCAAAAAGATTGTTTTTAATCTCCATTTATCTATATTGTATTGCATAATTTTGATATTTATTTATTTTTAAAACTCGCCAATGAAGCCATCCATAACAGCAGATATATCATCTATCTCAGATGCAAGATCTTCTAATCCAGTTATCCTACTTTCAACTCCATCCAATGAAAAACTCAAAAGATCATTTAACGTTGCTGCTAACTCTAACACCGAATTTGCAGCACTCTCTATACGATCACCCATTTCATCGGCATTGTCTTCAACTTCCTTACATTTATCTAATATTGAATCCAAATCTAAGCTCTCGAAATCACTCAATAAATCTAAAGCATTATCAATTTCAGAAAAATATAGCTCTAAATCACTCAGCCAATAATCTATATGAGGCAAGTTGCTAGTTATATCTTCAAGGTTGTAATAAATTATCTCCATCCCATTTACAATATCAGTAGCTTCGTCATAAAGAGGTTTAATTTTTTCAAAAAGCTCATTCAATTCTCCTGATGTAGCGTGCTCTTGCAGTTTGTTGTAAATTACACCTTCCATTTTAGATTTAAACGCTGCAAGAGTAGATTCCAATAGTTCTCTTTGTGTTTCTAAGCTTGTTAACGAATCAGTCAGATTATTATAGCGTTCCTGTATTGTCATCACTACATCTATACGTTCACTTGTACTCTCTGCCAGATTGGGCAACATATTCTCAAAAGTGTTTAAATGTTGTTGTCCATCTTGTATTCTATTTTGAAGTGCAACGTTATTTTCAGCAATAGCATTTTCAAGAGTTGTTTGCATAACTTTGCGTGCTGCTTCTATGCCCTCCATTTTTGTAGTAATTAGCTGACCAATCTCTTCATCCCAATTCGTAATCTGTAGCCCAATTTGATTCGAGTGGTTAGTAATTACGTCATTGAGTGAGTTTTTTTGACTATTTATTTCATTATCAATATCTTTTACTTTTTGATTTAACTTGTCAGAAATAAAATCTTCTACTTTGGTTATCTCTGATATCAATTCCGTTTCCAAACTCAATAGTTCATTTGTAATTTCATTGCTAATGCTCTCATCTACATTTTTAAGATGAGCAATCTCATCGTTAAGCTGATTAAACTCCAAGTCATGATCCATTGAGTTGCACGACGCTATAAAGCAACCCAGCAACAGAAGGATGAATGTTTTTGCACTTTTGTGTATTATATTATTCATTTGTGTAAGTTTTTTAATTATTACCATGCATCACTAGTATATATTTCGTCAAAATCATCTATGGCTTGTTCTGCTTGAGCATACAATTCTGATAACAAATTATCATAGTCATACGTTGTTTGAATGAGTGCAAGAATATCCTCTCCTGTTGAGACAAAATCATCCCAAGTACCAGAGGGATCTTCTCCTGATGCATATTCGCTCACCACACCATCTAGATCATCCAATCTACTGAGAAAATCTTCTACATCACTTTCTAAATCTGAAGCTATATCCATAATCCACTGCATATCATTTATATAGTCACCCACATCACTAAAAGCATTTTCAGCATAATTAACCATATCGTTAATCATCGACTCAAGGTCTTCCATTGATGACAGCCATTCTTCTGCATCAGAAATCAAAGGATCAATTTCATCAAAGTTCTGACGTATTTCATCTAAAAAGCTTTCAGCATCTGCCAAATAAGATTTAAGTAAATATATTTGATCAGATTTAAGTGTTTCTATCTCTTCATCCATCTCTTCTTCTAATAAATCCAACAAGGTGTTTATTTTAGAATCGAAATCATTAAAAACAGTGTTTAAATTATTCCTTCTTTCCTCCAAGCTTTTCATCTGTTGCGACAAGGCTTCGCTTGCCTCCAAATTGCTCTCCAGTGACTCAACTTTTGTTTTTATTACATTTGCCATTGTTTCCAGCTGATCAATAGCATCAAGACGCTTATTAATTTCCACTACCTGCTCATCATTGCTTTGTGCTATGGCTTGTTGCAACTGTGTGTTGAGCGTTTGACGCTTAGTTTCGAGATTTACAAAGCTGGTTTCAATATCACTTTTAGTGTGTGTCATCTGTTCATCCACAAAATCTTTCGTTTCCATTACGCGCTCATTAATTCGTGTTCCAGTTGCAGCCACCGAATCGGCCAAGGCAGAAATAACAAGATTGCCACTCCCATCCACTTTACTTGAAAGCAGCTCTCTTACTGCAGTAATTTTTGGTTGCATCTCTGAACGCATTTTAATGATCTCTTTTTCAAGATCTTCACGAATTGCTTTATCCTCCTTCTTAAAATCGACAAGCGCATTTTCTTTCTCAATCAAGTACTTATCAACATCAAAGTCGCTGACACACGAAGCAAGTAA
>CAZXGV010000180.1:0-3969 GCA_964640575.1 uncultured Dysgonomonadaceae bacterium | reverse complement strand
TTATCTATCAGGGTGATAACACTTAGTGCAGCAATACCCACTACCATTGGGATAAGTGGTGAGGAGCTGATGAAAGCCGACGTTGTAGTGGCAATAGTTGCTAAGAGCACGTGTTGCCATTTGATGTTGAGAATAGCGATAAGTGAATATATCAATAGCAGTGAGAAGGCAGAAGTGATGTGCCATTTGTAAGTCCATAGCCAATACCATGCACCACTTGTAACACCATCGGCGGGTTGTCCCCAATTGGCAAAAATGAGGATGAACACCAAGATAAAAAAATGAAAGGAAGTTTGCCACATTGGACGCTTTTCGGGGATGTCGGGAAAATTCATCTGCTCTTCGCGTTTGGCTTTCTCCTCCTTGCGATAGATGAAGGACATGGTTGCACCAATAACAATCGAAAACACTACTGCACCAATAACGCGGGCTACTCCCATTTCGAAACCCAAGATGCGGGCGGTGAGGATAATTGCCAAAATGTTGATGGCAGGACCCGAGTAGAGGAATGCAATGGCAGGACCAAGTCCGGCTCCACGTTTGTGAATACTTGAAAAGAGGGGTAGGATGGTGCAACTACACACAGCCAATATTGCCCCAGAGAGGGATGCCACTGTGTAGGCTACCCATTTTTTTGCTTTCGCACCGAAGTACTTCATCACTGCACCCTTGCTTACAAATACGGCTATGACACCCGCAATAAAGAAGGCTGGGAGCAAACAGAGAATGACATGTTCTTGTGCATACCATTTGGCAAGGTCGAACATGGCATACAAGGCTTCGACAAAGCGCGCATTGTCTAACGGCATGAAGAAGGCGAAGAGGAAAACAGCAGTTATCCAGCCTAATATTTTAAATTCTTTTTTTAATTCCATTTAAAAAGATAGTTGGTATAATTATTTTAAATTTAGTTCGTTAAAGTGCGAACTGTATAAATGGTTTTTTTTACTTGTTAGAAATAAATTGTAAATATGTAATAAACTCCCACAGCGATAAACAAGAGTGCAATGATACGTCTGAACCATATTTCAAAAGTTTTCAGCTTGTTGTAAACATTACCTATAGAACCAACGCTAAAGGCTATAAGCCAAGCAAAGATTATAACAGGTATTCCGGTGGCAATGGCAAAAAACAGGGGGAGATACAAACCGCTTGCGCTACTGATTGTCATGGGTATCAACATTCCGAAATAGAGCACTCCACTATATGGACAAAATGCTAAAGCGAACACTATACCCAAAAGGAGAACACCCCAAAAACCTCCACCCGATTTGTGCTCCATTTGTTGTGATAGTGCATCCATGCCAGGTATGTTGAGTCTTAACACTCCGAGCATAAACAACCCAATGATAATTAAAAGTGGTCCGAGCAATTTTTCTCCCCACTCTTGAAAGAATCCAGCTAATTCGAATTGGCTGGCTCCAAAAAAGAAAATCAATCCAATGGCAGTATATGAAATTGCTCGCCCTAACGTATAAACCAATCCGTTGATAAAAACTTTGCGCTGGTTTACAATATCCTTGCTGATATATCCCACTGCTGTAATGTTGGCTGCCAAGGGGCAGGGACTTATGGCTGTCATTAGCCCCAATATGAATGCGCTGATTATTGGAAACTGCGAAGTTTCTAAAAAGTTTTGTAACACTTCCATGTCTACATCATTGCATTAATGGTTGATATCAATTTTACTTTCAATTTTTTTGGATTGGTGCGAGCATTCAAAAAAGCATCGTTAGTTAGATTCACCATTTTGTCTCGGCTGACAAGTAAGAGTGTTTGTCCATTAATTTTATACTTTGTCATCAATGGATTGTCTTTATCTTCGTCTCTATTGATGGACTCAAATGTTACGCTGTCGCCATAATATTCTTTTATTGCCTCTTTGGTCACATCTTCTACAGCCTGACAGGTGGCACAGCGACGAGTGGCATGAAAATAGTAGGCTTTTACTTCGCCAACTTCTGCACTGTTTTTGTTGTTTTCAACCCGAACTTCTTTTTCACTGGTGGCACTATCGGTGGATGTGCTACCACAAGATTGCGTTAATAGAGCAACTCCTCCCATGAAAAAGAAGAGGCTCAAAATGGTGATAGTTTTTCTCATTCCGGGCTGTTATTTTGTCAATAGTTTTTTAATCTCATCAGCGTTGGGTGCTTTTCCGCTCACTATCACCTTTCCGTCTACTACCAATGCGGGAGTGCGCATTACTCCATATTCCATTATTTTCATAATGTCTTCTTCTTTTTCGATAGTAGCATGAATACCTAACGCTGCAATTGCTTCTCGTGTTGCATTCTCCAATTCGTTGCACTTAGTGCATCCTGTTCCTAATACTTTTATTTCCATTTTATGTCAGTTTTTTTAGTTGATTAATTGTACTTTATCTCTTTCGTCTTCGTAGTTCGTGAAACTACGAACATTGAGGGTAAAAAATTTTTATAAGTCTAAGAACTTTTTAAAGAGAGCTTGCGCCTCTTTCCAGTTCTCTTTGTTGAGACAGTATCTAATACGAGGTGATTCGATTTCGCCTTGAATCAGTTCGGCATCTCTCAACTCTTTTAGGTGTTGCGATAGGGTAGATTTTGCAATAGGGAGATCCTCGCTCAAATCGCCACTATAGCAACAGCTCTGTTTCGAAAGTAGTTCCAACACATACATTCGTACTGGGTGACCCATTGCTTTGGCATATCGTGCCATTCTTTGTTGTTCGTCGGTTGTAGCAGTTTGTATACTCATAGTTCGTTAATTTACGAACAAAGGTAATTCTTTTTTTTGAAGTACAAAAAAAACTCCCTGAAATTAATCAGAGAGTTTTTTCTTTATGTATATATCGCTAAAGCGAAATGTTATGCTTTGCCTGCACTACCTAACACGTTTTTAGTTTTGTGCATGTATAGTTTTTTTAATTCTTCACGCGCTGGTCCAAGATATTTTCTTGGGTCGAACTCTTCTGGGCTTTTTACAAATACTTCGCGTACTGCAGCAGTCATTGCCAAACGACCGTCGGAGTCAATATTCACCTTACACACTGCAGAAGTAGCAGCTTTGCGCAATTCCTCTTCGGGAATACCGATTGAATCGCTCAACTTGCCACCATATTTGTTGATAGTATCTACATACTCTTGTGGCACTGAAGAAGAACCATGAAGAACAATTGGGAATCCTGGAATACGACGCTCAATCTCTTCAAGAATATCGAAACGTAGTGGGGGTGGAACTAATTTACCCTCTTCGTTGCGAGTGCATTGCTCGGGTGTAAATTTGAAAGCTCCGTGAGATGTACCAATTGAAATGGCAAGAGAGTCAACACCTGTGCGTGTTACAAAATCAACCACTTCGTCTGGCTCTGTGTAGGTGCTTTTTTCAGCAACCACATCATCTTCTACACCTGCTAAAATACCCAATTCGCCCTCTACCGTTACGTCGAACTTGTGAGCATACTCCACTACTTGTTTAGTCAATGCTACGTTTTCTTCATAAGGAAGATGCGAACCATCAATCATTACGGAAGAAAAACCAGAGTCGATACAATCTTTACATAGTTCGAAGCTATCGCCATGATCTAAGTGAAGAACGATTGGAATTTCGTATCCCAACTCTTTTGCATATTGCACTGCGCCTTGAGCCATGTAGCGCAACAAGGTTTGGTTGGCGTATTTACGTGCACCGCTTGACACTTGCAAAATAACAGGTGACTTTGTTTCGACACATGCTGAAATAATTGCTTGCATTTGCTCCATGTTGTTGAAGTTAAACGCTGGGATAGCATACCCGCCTTCAAATGCTTTTTTGAACAACTCTCTTGAGTTTACAAGACCTAAATCTTTATAGTTTACCATATTTATAATGTATTAAAAAATTGTCTTTTATTATTGATTTGCAAATGTAGTATTAAATTATTCAACTGAAAAAATATTCAATGCAAGAGTCTTTAAAAATGTAATTTGAAATGTGAATAAAATAAAACCT
>CAZXGV010000179.1:0-4045 GCA_964640575.1 uncultured Dysgonomonadaceae bacterium | reverse complement strand
GAATCGGACAGAGCAGATTGCTCATCACCAATTACACCAGGAATGATGCGAACAACAGCATCGGCAATCATAGCAGCTGCCAATTCACCGCCCGTTAACACAAAATCGCCAATCGAAATTTCGCGTGTAATCAAATGTTCGCGAATGCGATAATCAATGCCTTTGTAGTGACCACACAGAATAACGATATTCTTCATCATGGACAGCTGGTTAGCAATGCCTTGCGTAAACTTTTCTCCATCGGGCGATGTGAAAATGATCTCATCATAGTCGCGTTGCGACTTGAGATGTGCAATGGCATTATCAACAGGTTCTATTTGCATTACCATACCTGCCTCGCCACCAAAGGGGTAGTCGTCCACCCGACGATGTTTGCCAATACCATAGTCGCGCAGGTTGTGTAGTGCAAATTCGACCAAGCCTTTGTCTTGTGCACGTTTGAGGATGGAGCAGTTGAGTGCTCCGTCAATCATTTCGGGTAGAACAGTTATAATATCAATTCGCATAATCTAAAGATAATAATAGTGTATGCAAAGATACAAAAAAGTGAGAGGAATGCTTCTTCTTACTTTCTCTAAAACTATCGGTAGAAAATTAACCCAAAAAGCAAAGTGCACTTTACTCTCTACCTCCTCAAAAAGCAAGAAGACTGAGTACAAATAAAGAATAATTTACTACTTTTGCCAAAAGCCATTTATTCATTCAATAAACCCCTTTATCTAAAGCTACCCATGCTATCTATTTTTTTCTTCATACTCTTAGGTGTAGCAATCGGCTATCTAATGCGGAACAGAACACAAATAAAACATGTTGGTTCGATCATCCATATTATTATAATTTTTTTACTGTTCTTTTTGGGTGTTGCTGTGGGTTCAAACAAACAAATTGTTGAAAACTTTGCCACCATCGGGATGGATGCATTTGCGATAGCTTTGGCTAGTACAGTTGGGAGCATTCTGTGTGGTTGGTTTGTGTATTATCGTTTTTTCAAAAACAGGAAAGACCAATCATGAAACAATCACTTATCTATTTGTCTGTTTTTGCTTTGGGCATATTGCTTGCCATCCCTGGATTGATGCCTTATTACTTTATTGAGAATGATATATCGAAATGGATTCTCTATCTCTTGCTATTCTTTGTAGGTATTCAGATAGGCACCAGCAAAAACATCTTGAAAGTCACAAGGTCGGTAGGACTTAAAATAATGTTTGTACCATTGGCTACCACCATAGGAACTTTTGCAGGAGCCATCGTTATAAGTTTCTTCCTCAACGAGCGCAGTCTCACCGACTGCTTGAGCGTGGGTGCAGGTTTTGCCTACTATTCGCTGTCAAGTATTCTCATCACTGAGTATCGCGGTGCTGAATTGGGAACAATTGCTTTGTTGGCAAACATTATACGTGAGTTCTTTGTTTTACTTCTCGCACCTTGGATTGTTAAATATTTTGGTAATTTAGCGCCAATTTGTGCTGGAGGTGCCACCACAATGGACACAACCTTGCCTATAATCAGCAAATACTCGGGCTCCGACTATATTATTATAGCACTGTTTCATGGCATTATAATCGATTTCTCTGTCCCTATATGGGTCAGTTTCTTTTTGAGTTTATAACATAACAACAAACACATCATTGATGAAGGTCCCTATTTTTATATCTATACTACTTGTTTTCCTAGCTGCCAACTATTATGTAGCGTTGCGCTTATACCAGTTGATTCCAGCAAACTTAATAGTTAGAGTTGCATTTATCATAATTATCTCAATTTTCATTAGCTCACTCTTTCTGTTTTTCCCATTTCATAAAACCCTATCCTTCACAACAGGTGCGCTACTATACCGAATAGGTACGGCTTGGATAATTGCATTTGCGTATTTTATTTTAATATTTGCAGCGATTGATTTGGTGAGGCTCTCAAACAAAATATTCCACTTTATTGACAAAGATGTTTTATACGGACTTATGCATCAAAACTATCTATCGCTCGCTGTGATAGTTGGCAGCGTGCTTATACTTCTGTTTATCGGCAACGTCAAATATCACAACAAAAGGAGAGTACACTTCCACATTGAAACCACTAAGCTATCTCCCGATCAAAAACCAATAAGAGTGGTGGGCATCAGCGACCTACACTTGGGTTACACCATTGGCGCCAAGGAGCTGAAAGAGTGGGTGGATATTATAAATGCAGAGAAGCCTGACATGGTTGTTATTGGAGGTGATTTGATTGACAACAATGTGAAACTAGTTACGCACATGGGGCTAGACAAAACACTTAGAAACATTGATGCACCTATGGGTGTATATGCCTGCTTAGGCAACCATGAGTATATAGCCGGAAAAAGAGAAAGCATCGACTTTCACTCACAATCGAATATAAAAGTGTTGAGAGACAAGGCTTTCAAGGTCGATGAAAATTTCACAATAATTGGTCGTGACGATGTTTCTAACACCAATAGGAAACCTCTAAGCTCCATTGTTGATGGGGTGGAGGAAAACAGTTTCAAACTACTATTAGACCACCAACCCTTCAACCTAGAAGAGGCAGAGGATCAAAAGATAGATTTGCAGTTTTCAGGTCATACACATAAAGGACAAATATTCCCCATCACATTGATTGTAGAAGCTTTGTTTGAAAACTCACACGGCATGATTCATAAAGGTTTGACACAAATATATGTATCATCGGGATTGGGTATTTGGGGTGGAAAATTTAGACTGGGCACTCAATCAGAATACGTTGTATTTGACATAATTCACAAACAACCATAAAAGATAAAAACGCTATGACTGTCTATTTTTATGCTCTATTTGTGCATCTTTCTATCAATGTTTACATCTTTCTGAAAGGGTTACGACTTTTGGAAGAGAAGAGAACATGGCGTGCCATATTTATTACCTTTTTCTCCGTAGAGTTTGCGCTCTATCTGATGGGGTTACTATTCTACACTGTTCTACCAATTCACATAGTCAGATTTCTTTGGTTGATGGGGTCAACCTGGATGGTGTTTATATTCTACCTGACGCTAATGTGGCTAATTATTGACCTTGTTCTTTATATAAATAGAAGGAAACCTTTATTAGGAAACTACTTCAATAACCATCCTCGTAACTCGGGAGCACTATTCTTCATCGTCACCTCTTTATCTATTGCTGCCATCATGTATGTAGGCAATCGAAAGTTTAGATATCCAGTAGTCACAAAACAGAAGATTACTATCAATAAAAGCGCAGGCGACATCTCCTCTATGCGCATAGTGGCAGTGAGCGATTTGCACTTGGGTTATTTGATTGATAAACGATACGCCAAGCGATATGTAGAATTAATTATGGAGCAAGAACCCGACTTGGTGCTCTTTATTGGAGACATTATTGATGCAGAAATTGCCCCCCTCGTCAATCAAAAAATGAATGAGGATTTTTTAAAATTAAATCCTCCGATGGGAGTATATGGTTGTACAGGAAATCATGAATATCGCTACCAAGCCGAAACCAAGATTAACTGGCTTAATAATGAAGCCAACATCACAATGATAAGAGACTCAGCAGTGCTAATCGACAACTCATTTTATATTGTTGGAAGAGAAGACTTGGTGTATCCAAAGCGCACTGATTTGAAGTCAATTATTGAAGAACAAAGTATTGACACTTCTTTGCCAATGATTGTGCTCAATCACACGCCCAATAATCTAGATGAAGAGATGGAAAACGGAGCAGACCTCGCTCTGTATGGTCACACACACGAAGGGCAAATATTCCCTTTCAACATTATCGTACGTATGATGTTTGAGGTATCAAGCGGATATAAGCAAAAAGAAAACACACACGTGTTTGTGAGTTCAGGATTAGGACTGTCGGGACCACAATATAGAATAGGAACCAAGTCTGAGGTTGTAGTACTAGACGTAACGTTCAACAGTAATTGATTATAAAAAACCAACTACTTTGTCAAGTTGAACCCCATTAGACCCTTTGATGAGAATACAATGATCTAACAAAGGCTTTGCGTTTAACTCTTGAATCAACTCACCCACATTCTCGTAAAT
>CAZXGV010000178.1:0-4090 GCA_964640575.1 uncultured Dysgonomonadaceae bacterium | reverse complement strand
TTTTCAATTGTCAACTGTCAACTGTCAATTAATCAAGGGTTATATCTCACATGCCCCACAATCTCCAAATCCTTGTCCAACAATATCAACATCCAAGAGGAATACCACGGATCGGTCTCTTTGTCTTTGTATCCAAACACATAAGTCATCGAATAGGCAATGTCGACTTCATTGCTAAGCTTTTCTAGCAAATCGAAAGCCTCTTCATTCTCTTTGAAAGCTTTTGGAGAATCTCTGTATATTTTGGGTTTTTTATAGTCTTCAATGAGTTGATTGAGGTCGAACTCCTTTTTCTCTTCAAAGTCTATGGAGAGGCGATATTGAGGTATTATATTTTCGGCAATATATGCCTCTATTCTATTTTCTAAATCTGCACGTTCTTTTTTCTTTTTTGTGCTTGTTTGTCCACACGCCACAAACAATAGTGCTGATAGGATAATAAATGTGATTCTGTTATTCATACTAGTTTTTTATTTATTCTTCATGTCAGTCATATAGGTAGTGAGGACGAATCTCGTTGTACGCGCCAATAACAGTCACGAAAGAGTTCACTCAGCTTGTTGTGTCTATAAGAAGAGGATGCTTAATATTTTTTGTTGTACTATTTTGTGGTGCAAATATAATAGAAAAAACCACATTGTTCACGTTTTTAGCGATGTAGATGCATGGTGTTTAACTTCGTCGATATGATGAGTTATTTCAAGGCAGCTTGTTTGCTAGGTAGTGTGTGTATGAGTAGATGGGGGATTAAGGGAAATACCGTATGTGCCCTATAATTTCAGAATCATCGTTTAGTAAAAGCAATACCCAAAGAGGGTCCCAAGCATCCGACTCTTCATCCTTCATGCCGAATACATAGGACATAGAGTAGGCTATGATTACTTCACTGTCAATCTTTTCTAGCCAATCGAAAGCTTCCTCGTTATCTTTCAAAGCACGGGGTTCATCCTTAAGTATTACAGGGGTTTTATGGTCTGCAATTAGCTGCTCGAGGTTGAACTTCTTTTTCTTGTTAAACTCAATTGAGTGGTGGTGCTTACATCCGAATTGTTCAATAATATAGGCTTCTACTTTTTTCTCTAACTTCGAGAGTCTGTTTTTATCATTCGATTGTGTTTGTCCATAGGTGGAAAACAAGAGGGTGAATAAGATAAAAACAGCGATGCTTTTTTTATTCATATTGGTTCTACTCATTTACAAACAAGCGTGAGTTATTATCTCGCACCTCATTCGCTTTTTTCTGTTCTTTAATATTGCATCACTTTTGGATTAGAACCGTATTGGTTATCTTCAGGATGTCCTTCAGTTACAAACAATACAATCAGCCATATCCATCCAATTAGTGGGATCAATCCAACAAGTATCATCAATCCGCTTTTACCAATGTCGTGCAATCTTCTTACACCAACTGCCAGGCTTGGGATGAAAACAGCTAATGAGTATAGACCACTGATAGCTGAATTAGTTCCTAAAATGCCATCAATGCTAGCTGCTATCATTGCAAATATTACATTGAATAAAACAAACATCCAATATTCTTTGCGTCTTGCACGACCGCTGAAGTCTGCATACTGTCCTAAAACTTTTAGATACCAATTCATAAATTAAATTTTTAGATTGTTTTGTTAATTAACTAGGTGCTACGGTTTTAAATATTCATCTTTCATCTTAGCCCGATATTCGTTCAAAAAATGGACTAAATATTTAGTTGTGGCATAAAGTTACAACATTCACATCTGATTACATAATATCTATTAATTAAAATTTGAATGTCAGTGTTATAATTGACAGACATCCTCTATGAGTACTGTTTTCTAATGGAAAATGTCACGGTTTGTGCAAAATAGTCGAAAAGTTTGTATCTTTATCCTTCATTAATATTCAACTATGAAATAAGATATACAAAAGAAACTAGATGTATCCTATTGAAGGGTGTGATTAGGAAAAGGTCTCTTACTCCCACTGAAATATAAACTCATATTCTGCATAACCTATTAATAGCAACCAAATTATGAAAGCAAAATTATCTTTACTACTTCTTTCTTTGTTTCTTTTCCTCTCAACATCATCGTCGGTTGGGCAAGGGAATGATGAAGCGCTTACATTTATTCATTTAACTGACCTGCATTTAATTTTCAACCCAAAGGCTTACAATACAAAGTTTGTTGAAGGTCGATTTCGTTATTTTTGGGAGACTACTGAACCCGTTAAAAGTTTTTTTAAATCAGTCCCTTTGGATATCAGTCCCGATTTTATTGCAATGACGGGTGATTTAATTGATTTTTATGACACTTACACTATTGAGGGTCGTTTGTTGGAAACACAAGTAGAACAGTTCAAAACATTTATGGATTCAGTAACCAACGAAACTTTATACATGACACTTGGCAATCACGACATCTCGTCTTATCCTCGGGAGGGCTACCACCAAAATAATGCCGCTAAGGCACGCGCTACTTGGATAAAAAACGTGTCTTGTTTTTCGAATGGCACATACTATAGCCGCCTTTATGATGTTGGATCAACAACCTATCGCTTAATTTTTCTCGACAATAGCTATTTCTCTGTAAAAGAGAATAAAGATGAAGCAAGCTTTATTGTAGACAGGCCTCAACTCGATTGGCTGAAGTCTCAATTGAAAGAATCTTCGTCTGATAAAGAAATAATTTTTATGCACATGTCGCTCCCATTGTATAAGAATGAAGCATCGGGAAAAGAGTCTTATGATGAGTATGTGGAAAGAACCAACACGAAAGAATTTATTGATATAATCACTGGAACTGAGAATTCATCCCTTCAAGCTATAGTATCAGGACATGAACACCAGAACAATATTCACACGTTTGATTTTTCTGAAGAGGACTCTTTTACTCAAATAATGACAGGAGCTTTGGGGGTTTCACTTGATAACTGGCGTTTGTTCGAGTTGACCGAATCTGAGATTATTGTGTCTGAACCTGGGTCTGCAAACAATAAAACAACAATTCCTTTAAAATAATAGAGCGGACAGTGCAATTTATTTAAAAACAGAATAACATACTTAACTATTGGCTTTTGTGAGTGATATTAATCAATCGTGTGAGCCAAAATCTTCTCAATATAATTTGAGTATATGAATCTATTGTGAGATATATGATTGAATCCTTTCACGATTCAGATTAATATTATTCTTTCACCCCGCATTTCATGCGGGGCTATTCAAATTAGACCTCTTCAGGGTCAGAAATGAGATTACAAAATAATCTGAATAAACAATAAGAAACAACTTTAATTTCCTCCAACCACTAGGTGGTTGAAGATGAATAGCCACGGGTATAGACCCGAGGTATAAGTCATCAAAGCACCCCAGAACCCTAGGGGTTCAAGCCACTAAATGAAATGTATGCGGACCTCTCAACCAAACTTCTGACTTGTCCCTTTTAGTGCGGCATGAGAATGTTTAGTATAAGAATTGTAATAAGTTTCCTCAAGTTAACTCAATGAAAACACGACGGATAGAAAAAATGGAAAATGGATTTAAATATTGAATTCTGCGAGTGCAATCTCCACTTGTGTGTTATCAACTATCTAATAGACATCAAAGTTTTGTAATTCTTTTTTACTAGTTGAAGCACACGTATTGTTAAACTTAAAACTTACATAATGGACTGATTTTGGAAATTGGAAGAGCTAGGTTTTTTGAACTTAATACTATGAAAAACCCTGGAGTATTTATCATCTAATTATTTGGCATGGAATTTGATAGTATTTTAATAGGAGCCAATGAGTTAAATTGAAATATTTAACTTTAAATAAGAGCACCTTGACTTTATATGTTGTCATAATTTATTATTTTGCTTTTCACTTGAAAAGTTAGATGAGATGGTTTAACATGCTGTCCTTTACACAGATAAAAGATTAGCAATTTAACAAACATGGAGGAATGAGCAATGAAAACTTCAGGATTAAAAATTATGATCCTGACCATTTTGTTTCTGCATATTTTTCCTGAAATTACGCACCCTCAGCATTTTGGCAGGAACAAACCAGGATACAAAACTTTTAAATACAACGTAGTAAATACCCCCAATTTCGAAATATACCATTATTT
>CAZXGV010000177.1:0-4119 GCA_964640575.1 uncultured Dysgonomonadaceae bacterium | reverse complement strand
TTAATCTCTTCTTTTGGGTCTACTATCATAACAGGAATATCGGGTAGTGGGAAAGCGGGAGTACTCTTTTCTGCTTGCACAACCACTTCTGGCTTAATATGAGTTGTTTGCTTGTTATTATTGGAGTTTTGTGTTGTGCAATTGCTAAGAACAAACAATAGGCACAATGAAAGCGTTATGTTAGTTAGTTTTGAATTTATTGCAAGCTGCATAATGACAGATTATATTAAATTTAAAAGAACAAATATACGAAAAAAAGTGTTAGTTTTGTTGTCTATCATTCTTATATGATTGACCTTTAAATGGATTAAAGATGAAAAAAAGTTACTTATATTTACTTCTACTTCTTGTTGCTTTTTCTTGTAAGGAAAGTGATATTGACTGGGATATTAACCTCCCTCCCAAAGGTCGCACTGTGCTTTTTTATGTGGCTCTTGACAATAGTTTATCGGGCGAGATGAGCCAAATTCATAATGCGATATTGGAAGGATGGAGTTCCGATATAGAAGGTTCGCTTGTGATGCTTGCAGACAGCCGGAGAGGCAAGCCTGTGTTGATACAATTTACAGAATATAATGGGAAGGTTGTAGCAGATACATTGCGTACCTATAGCAATGATAATTCAGGCTCACTTGAACTAGAAAACTCAGCCTCGCCCGACTTGCTACGACAAGTGATAAATGATATGCAGGTGTTGGTTCCAGGAGAAAGTTATGGCATGATGCTCTTTAGTCATGCATCGGGTTGGTTGCCAGAAGGTGCATATAACAATCCTGCTAGTTGGAGACCCACTTCTGAATCAGGATTGAGAGTCGCTCCACGCTCTATTTTTGAAGACAATGGGAGTGAGATGGAGTTGGCTGATTTTGCTGCTGCCATCCCCGATAGAATGTTCGACTTTATTGCTTCAGAAATGTGTTTTATGTCGAGTGTGGAAACAGCTTATGCATTGCGCAATAAGACGGACTATTTGTTGGCATCGGCTCCAGAAGTGGTAAGCCCCGGATTTATTCCTATTTATAAAACTTCGCTCGATCTGCTTTTCAAGCCAGAAGCTGATTTGAAAGGATTTGCTCAGGCATTTTATGATCATGTTAACGGATTGCAAGGGCAATACCGTTCAGCAGCCATTAGTGTGGTGCGCACCCAGCTAATGGAATCACTTGCAGCATTGACCCGTGACATTGCTCCTTCTCTTGACCAAACTCAAATTGATCAGCTGCAATATTACGATGGAACTTTTAATCGGGATCAAAAAGGGATACCTCATGTGTTTTTTGATTTCGCAGACTATATATTTCAGTCTAATCCTTCTCATTCTCTAGCAGAGGAAATGCATGATATGCTGTCTGACATTGTAATTTTTAAACGAAATACACCTAACTTTCTCAATATAACGCTTGCCAAACATAGCGGTTTGTCCGTCTATATTCCACAAGAGGGCAAAGGTTTAGGTTATCTTAACGAAGCCTATAAAGAAACGGAGTGGTATAAGGCGACGCATTGATTTGAATGAAAAGGAGTAGCGTTGTTTGCTATTAAGTAGCGTTGATAGTTTTAATTCCTTTCAAAATTTCTCTCTTGCCAGGAGGTCCTGGCACTCTTTCTACCGCGAAGCCTGCTGATTGAAGCATCCTTCGCACGGCGCCTTTGGCGCTATAGGTAGTGATAATAGCATTAGGGTTGGACAGTGCAAAGAGAGTGTCGAATATTGGTTGTGTCCACATTTCGGGTTGCTTATCTGGAGCAAAAGCATCGAAGTAAATTACATCAAAATGAGTATGTGTGTTTAAATTAACGGGATTGCTAAAGTCTGCTTCTATTTTATGTAATGTAAAGCGAGGTGTTATTTCCACCGACTTATTCCACTGAGAAGTATGAAGTGCCATGAATAAACTCTCCTTCGACCCATCGGAAAGATGTTGCGCATAGTTTAGTTGTTTCGCTTTATCAATATCCAAGGGATAAAGCTCAAGAGAGGTGTAATTTACCTGTTTATTTGTTTTTTCAGCTTTCAATAGTGTGAGAAAAGCATTGAGACCAGTACCAAAACCTATTTCCAACACATTTATTCGTTTTAAATTGCACGCATCAAACCCCGATTTGATATAGACATGACGTGACTCTTGAATGGCTCCGTGAGTAGAGTGGTAGTGCTCGTTGAGATGTGGCACAAAGAGTGAGTGTGAGCCATCTTCTGTGGTTATTAATTGTGTGTACATGAGAGAAGTCTAATTTTTAAGTGAAACAAATGTACCAATTTCTTTGTTAATGTATTGCTAAAAGCATAATTTTTACTAAATTTGCTGTTTGATACTACTAAGATTAAACAGGTTGAAATTTAATGAAAACATATATATTCCTCTCTCTCTTTCTTTTTTTAGTGATGAGCTGTGACTCAGTAAATGAGAACAGTCGTATTGTCTCGGTTACTATCGAGCCTCAACGCTACTTTGTTGAAAAAATAGCGGGTAGCAATTTAAAGGTAAACACAATTGTGCCTCCAGGAGCGAGTCCTGAAACTTATGACCCAACTCCTTCGCAAATGGTTAACTTGGGTAAAAGCACTTTGTATTTCAAAGTAGGTTATCTGGGTTTCGAAAATGCTTGGGGTAAAACGCTTGAGGAGAATAATGCGAATGTAAAAGTAGTGAATACTTCCAATGAAATCGCTTTGATAGGGGATGATGATACCATCGAGAATGATGGATTACTATATCACGAAGGACACGATCACAGTGGAGTAGATCCGCATATATGGAGTTCGCCTAAAAGTGCACTTATCATGGCAGAAAATATGTTGAATGCTTTGGTGATGGCTGATGTAGAGCATCAAAAGGTGTACCGAGACAATTTTGAAGCTCTTAGAGAAGAGATAATTGAAACGGATCAGAAAATTGCTTCTCTGTTGGAGAATGCTTCTGTCAAGTCTTTTATTATTTATCATCCTGCATTAGGATATTTTGCGCGCGATTACAATTTGACCCAACATAGCATCGAGTTTGATGGGAAAAATCCATCGCCACAACAATTGAGAAAAATGATTGATTTTGCAAAGGAACAAGGAATTAAAACTATTTTTGTGCAAAAGGGGTTTGATATGAAGAATGCCGAATCACTTGCTCAGGAGGTGGGGGCATCTATTCATTCCATCGATCCATTGTCGTATAATTGGAGTGAAGAGTTGATTAGAATTGCTGAAATATTGGCTGCTAATGAATAAAATCCTCGACATATCACATGTTTTTGCTGGGTATGATAATAATCCACGTATCATCAAGGATATCTCCTTCTCGGTATATCTGAATGATTTTTTGGGGATTATTGGTCCGAATGGCGGGGGCAAAACTACTTTGTTGCGCACCATTATGGGGTTGATAAAGCCCACAGAGGGGAAAGTTTTATTTTATAACGATAAAGGCGAGGCTGTACCTAAAATAAACATTGGATATCTGCCTCAATTAAATAAGATTGATCATAAATTTCCAATTTCTGTGCACGATGTGATCCTTTCGGGACTATCAATGGAAAGTAAATTTCCTTCTTTTTCGATTCCTCAAAGGTACAAACAGAGAGTTGAGGAGGTTGCTCAACAAATGGGGGTAGAGAAGCTGTTGAAACGACCCATTGGGGAGTTGTCGGGAGGACAATTGCAAAGAGTGTTGCTAGGACGATCCATCATTGATAACCCTGTACTGCTAATACTCGATGAGCCTATTTCGTATGTTGACAAGTCGTTTGAGACTAACTTCTATAAAATATTGGACGAAATAAATAGTCGCATGGCTATTGTTTTGGTTTCGCATGATATCGGAACGATTCTTTCGACGGTTGAAAACGTGTTGTGTGTCAACGAAACTGCGCATTATCATTCTGGAACAGAAATATCTCAAGAGTGGTTGGACAAAGCGTACGATTCGTGTCCATTTGAAATTGTGGGACATGGGGCAGTGCCTCACAGGGTGTTGAGAAAACATAATGATGTGAAGCCGAAGTAAGGGTTGTTGCAAAGAGATGGTAGCAGCAAATTACGTGGAGATGTCATCTTTGAAAGAGAAAAGATAAATAATAATAGATAATGAAGGTGCTTTTAGATGGTGTCACTCCTAACGGAGTTCA
>CAZXGV010000176.1:0-4161 GCA_964640575.1 uncultured Dysgonomonadaceae bacterium | reverse complement strand
TCCCCAACCTTAGTAACTGGGATATACCAACAACACTAACCTTATTAGCTTATTTATTTATTTAATTGACAATTGACAGTTGATAATTGACAATGATTGAATTATGAATGGTGAATGGTTGATTGCTGATTGTAGTTGCAGCATCCTTGCTGATGTGTCATACAAGCACAGTATAGAAGCACCGTCATGTTATTAGTATCCGAAAAGGGTAGGGAGGGCAAAGGTTACACCCTGTAGTAGATAAGACAACTATCAATTAATATTCACCCTAATGCCAAACTTAAGATTCAAGTTGAAAGGCTTCTCTTTATAAATGGTCTCTATGTCGCTGCCATTATCGAAGTAATAGCCTACACCAGGCTCCGCAAAAACGCTTAATTTAGGAGTCATATTATATTGCAGTCCAACAGCACTGTTCACAGAAAACTGAAGGGGTTTATCTTTAATTGTATCATCGTCGGTTTCTACAATCTTATTATTGATAATATAATCTGTATGATACTTTCCATCCACACATTTTTCGAGCAATCCACCTGCGGAGACATACAAACTCCACTGTTTGTTGCGCCACATATTGTAGTTCACATTCAAAGGTATTCCCACATAGTGCAATGATTGTTCTGTCTCAAAAAGATTTTTGAGAGTGCCCGAAGTAAGGTTTGATGAAAGATAGGTGTAGGTCAAACCACTTTCGATACCAAACTTATCGGTGAGCTGATAGCGTATCGATAAACCCGCCTTTATAGGCTGCTTGTGTTCGGTGTGTGTGTAGGTCTCTTCTCCCATATTCGAAAAGATAACATCTGCTGCTGCTCCTTGCTCTTCAACACGATTGGCAGACATCTGTCCGGGAAGGGTGGTTCGCGCAATAAGCTCTCCGTAACCACTGCTTTCACCCGATGTGTTAGGTAGGTTTGTACTATACACACTGGCAATCAATTTGCCCTTCTCTTTAGATGTTCTTCTATAGACATAGTTGTCATCGGTCTCATACTCTGTTCTTCCATTCGGGAAGTAGTGTCTCTTTTCCGATTGACTCTCCTTCGTAGGTTCTGTCTGCCGATTGCTCCACTCTTTTGTATCAACTTCTTCTCTCTCTTCAATACTTTCACTTTCCAGCTTTTCCAACAGATCTTCTTCCTCAGATAGCGACACAACAATTTGCTCTTCATTATCGATACTCGATTGCTTTTTGTTATAAGGTGGTATGTTTGTAGCAAGAAGACTTTTCCTCTCTTCTGTCTTTTCTATTATTTTATTGGTGTCTTCATCTCTATTTGGTTCTCTTACATCTTGCTTGGCTGTGGTAGGTTCAATGTCTGTTGGAATTGTAAGCAAAGATGAATCTCTATTGCCCAGAAGAAATATAAGCATAAGCATTGCAGCAACCGCACCTATCGAAGCCGACCATAGAAACGCTTTTCTACGATTGAATAGAGGAATAAGCTTCTTTTCATTGAGTGCAGCTTCAATGTCATCCCACAGTCCTGAAGGCTCAGGCTGTTCATGAGATTCCATCTTTTCACGCAAATTATTAATCCATTTTTCTTCCATACTTCTTATTGTCTCATCTTATATTCGTGTATCTTTTCAGCCAATCTGTTTTTTGCTTTGTGCAGTTGCGATGCAGATGTGTTTTCTTTGATATCAAGAATTGAGGCTATCTCTTTATGGCTTTTATCCTCAAAAACATACAAGTTGAAAACTGTTCGGTAACCAGTTGGTAATTGACGAATCATCTCTTGGATAATATGAGCAGGTATATCATCCGTGTCAGGATTGTCCTCTTCTTCCGTTGCTTCATCTGGCAGCTCCCATTCATTCTGAACAAAATCGAACTGTTCATTACTTTTAATAAAATTCAAAGATTCATTTACAACAATTCTTGCCATCCAAGCTTTAAGCGACCCCGCGCCTCGATATTCAAACTTGTCTACGGATGTAAGTATTTTAATAAAACTCTCTTGTAATACATCCTTCAAGTCGGCTTCATTAATGATATAGCGAGAGCATACAGCGGTAAGGTATTTTATATATCTATTATATAACTCCTTCTTTGCCGAGGAATCACCCTTCCGTATATGCTGAATTAACTCAAACTCGTTTTCTTTCTCGCTATTAATCATTGGATGAAATTGTATACTACAAAAATAATTATTTTATTGAGTTATTGCCAACCATACTCTTTTATTTTAAAACTTACCCTTTTATTTCAAAACAAAGAGAGTAGTTGGCAATTAGAATAATTATTTTATTTGATAGTAACAGAAATAGTTCCGCTATTCTCCTCTTCATCGCTCACAGTAACGGTAGTTGTACCCACTTTAACGCCCTTGATAGTAATCTTATCTTCACTTACTTCTGCCGTAGCAACGGTTTCATCTCCCACTGTAGCTGTGTAAGGAGCAGTGCCACCCTCCACGGTAACAACCGCATCTTTATCTACTTCAATTGTAACTTCATCCTTGTCAAAGCTCAACACCTCGGGAGCTTCCTTTACTGTTACAGTTACTTTGCCACTAAACTTGTTTTTGTCAGTAATGGTGATAATAGCCGAACCTTCTTTCAAACCTGTAATCACAACAGTATCAGCATCCATCTCAGCCTTTGCAATGTCTTTGTCGCTTATAGCAACAGTGTAAGGAGCAGTCCCATCACTTATTACTGCCTTACCCATTTCTTCAACAACTATTTCAATCTTTTCAGGTTTAATCTTCAATGTTTCGTTTACATTATCATCGTCGTCATCACTACATGCCACAAAAGCAAACAGAGAAACACAGCTGATAGCCATTAACATTGTTCTAAATAGTCTTTTTGTTGTCATACTTCTTTCTTTTTTTAATTATTAAATTATTGATTAGTTTATTCTGAATACTCAACTTTTGAGTACTCGTTTTTTATTAAAACCCCCAGACTGGTTTTAATTTAGTCTGGTGGTTATAATTATTATTTAATTGATTGAATGAAATTGTTTCCATTTTGAAGAGAAAGCGATCCCTTGGTCTCTTTGTCAGTCTTATAATTGAATTCTGCACTCTTTTTACCACTAAAAGAGTTCCAAGTTAGTTTCAGCTTCACAGTCTCACCCTCTGTATCGGGCAAATCTTTCAAGCTAAACGCAACCAACGCATCTCCAGTATTTCCATAAGTATCTCCGTAAGCATTGTGTCTGAACTCAACTTCATAAGGATTCTCTTCATTTACACCCGTTATCAAGTTCACAAAATGAGGTTTATGGGCATATCCCCAACGAGTTCTAAAGCGAAGTGTCAAGTAGCTGTCTTCAGCAATCGTTACCCAGTCATTCACTATTTCCACTGGATCATCACCATATATTTTGTCAAAATCTTCTTCCTCTGAATAGGGAACTGTAGCTTTTGTCAAAATGCTGTCAATCCAGTTTACATGAACTGCCATGGTATACTCTATGCTCTTTTCCTCAAGCTCTTTGAAATTCACTAATGCTCTTACTTCTTTTCCATCAAAAGGATGTTTTGTGATATTCATTGGCAACAGCGTTGTTTCAGCATCGAGTTGCAAATAAAATGTACTGTCAGCCGCATATTTGGCTGTAACTAATGCGTTCGGATAATAGATAGATATGTCGTTATCGTTATCCGAGCACGATTGAAAAAGCAGCACGGAGAATAATATCCCCACTGCTATAAGTGTGAGTTTTGATAAATTTTTCATCGTTTTCTAAGTTTTAAATTGTTTGACTTTAACTACTCATTAAACTACACAATCAAGAAACCTTGCCTGCTTTAAATGTAAAGAATGTTAATGGATGGGGTGTGAGGTGTGAGGTGTGAGAGGTATGTGGTCGCATCTCACACTACAGACTTCAATGAGTTGAAAAACCTTGTTTGAGTTTTTAAAACCTTAATAACTTGGAATATACCAGCAACAGTAACCTTATTAGCTTATTTATTTAATTGATAGTTGATAGTTGATGGTTTTGAATTATGAATGGTGAATGATGAATGGTGAATGGGGATTAGGAGTAAGTGGTAAGTGGTAAGTGGTATGTGGTAAGACATTGTCAATTGTCAACTGTCAACTGTCAATTGTCAACTGTCAATTTTCAACTGTCAACTGTCAACTGTCAACTGTCAATTAAATAAACCCCATACCTCTTGAAACCTTTAAACTATCTTA
>CAZXGV010000175.1:0-4270 GCA_964640575.1 uncultured Dysgonomonadaceae bacterium | reverse complement strand
CTCACAATGTCATTTTTTTCCCCGCTCGCCGATTTCCGAATAATCGAATCGGTGTGCTGCCCTTCGACTCCGCTCAGGGGGAACGAAGCAGAAATAGAAGTGCAGTTAGCCTTTAGCTGTTAGCGGTGAGCAGTGAACAGTGAACAGTGAACAGTGAACAGTGAACAGCATTAACCATTAACTATTAACCATTCACCTCTCCCCCCCCCTCTACAATCCAAACCACCTCGTAAACGTGCCAAATATCGGATCATTTTCCACCGGTCGTTTCGCATCCTTCTTTTTCTTAGGAGCCAACACCCTTAATCCTTTTGGAATTATCTTCACAACAATCTCTTTGCCCGCCTCCACAGGTTCGCCGTCAATGTGCATCGCACCCGAACGATTTCGTTTGATAATTAAATTGGAGGTGAGCAGGCTGATAACCTTATTGTTTTTGTGAAGTGTTTTGTTGAATAGTTGAATCGTTGTTTGTGGCATTTCAAATGCATTGATGGGCTTAATCAGCGACACATTCATTTTGCCATCTTCCATATCGGCGCCCGGAGCAATGTATGCTTCATTGCCATATTGCGAAGCATTGGCGCAAGTAACAACAAAGGCTCGCTCTTTGATGGTAGTGTCATCGTAGGTCAACTCATACTCTTCCGATTTGAAATCGATCACACTCTCCAAAATATTTTTCACGTATCCAATAGGACCACGCATCTTTTCATCGGCAAATCGTTCGCTCACAAAGGCATCGAACCCAACACCACAAGTGCAAAAGAAAATATTGTCGTTAGCCATTCCATAATCAATATTTCTGACCACACCTTTCGAAATAGTTTCAATCGATCTGTCCACAGACATCGATATGTTGAGGTCGCGCGCCAATCCATTGCCCGACCCCAGTGGAATTATCCCTAACACACACGATGTGCCCACCAGTGCTTTAGCAATCTCATTCACAGTGCCATCGCCTCCAGCGGCAATCACATATTTAAAGTCCTCTTTCACAGCGTTTTTTGCAATTTCGGTGGCGTGATCCGCATAACCCGTAAAGCGAATAATAACATCATACTTCTTTGGGTTGAAAGCCGAAACAATCTTTTCTGGAATCGACTGTTTGCCGCCTGTTCCAGAAACAGGATTAATAATTACGCATACTTTTTCCTTGGACATATTTATCAATTATTGTTTGTGCAAATATACCCAATTCCTACTATTATTGGTATTTAATTAATCATTTTTTGTGCTTTCTGCCATTGTTGGTTAACTTTGCAACTAAAAAATTGAAGAACTTATTACAAGAAAGACCCGATAGTTTAATATTCGATATGGACGGAACCCTTTGGGACAACGTCAACACCTATGTGTTGGCATGGAACAGTGCATTCGAAGAGTTGGGCCATTCAGCACGAGTGACGCGCGAAAGTTTGATGGGATTGATGGGCTTGGGGGCAAGAGAGTTGTTGAACTCACTTATTCCCGATGTGCCAAATAAAGAGCAGGACAAGCTTTTCGACAATGTGCTGGTGCACTACAAAAAACTGATTCCAACCATGCAACCTATCGTCTATCCCGATGTGATGGAAGGTCTCGAAAAACTGTACACAAAATACAAACTGCTGCTACTAAGTAACTGCGAAGAGGGCGGGCTGGTCAACTTTATGAATCACACCAAGACGACGCATCTCTTTTTGGACTATATGGAGCATGGTCAAAACAATATGCCAAAAAGTTACAACTTGGAGTTGCTGAAAAAGAGAAACGACTTGCAAAATACCGTCTATATTGGCGACACTGACGGCGATAGCCACCAATCGGCTTTAGCCAATGTCCCCTTTGTGTTTATGACCTACGGATTTGGCGAAACAGACCAATACGATATTCAGTTTGATACATTCAAAGCGCTTACAGACTATTTTATGAATCTGTAAGCTGCAAAAAATAACAACTGCTGATGCAACCAATGTATGTTTTAATAGTTATTGTGGCTTATCTTGGCCTCTTGATGCTTATTTCGTATCTCACCAGTAGGAAGGGAACAAACAACGATGCTTTCTTTCGCGCCAATCGCTCCTCCAAGTGGTACATTGTGGCGTTTGGTATGATTGGCACTTCCATCTCGGGTGTCACGTTTATCTCTGTTCCTGGCTTGGTCAGAGGCATCGATATGACTTATATGCAAATGGTGATGGGATTCTTTTCGGGATACTTAATCATAGCTTATGTGTTGCTGCCACTCTACTATAAGTTGAACCTGACCACAATTTATGGTTATCTCGACACTCGCTTTGGTAGAAACACATACAAAACAGGAGCGTGGTTTTTCTTGCTCTCCAAAATTGTGGGAGCCGCCGCTCGTCTCTATTTAGTAGCATTTATTCTTCAGTCGCTTGTATTCAATGCACTGGGAGTTCCTTTTTTAGTCACTGTCATTGGCATCATCTTAATCATTTGGCTCTATAGCTTCAAAAGTGGCATCAAAACAATCATTTGGACCGATTGGCTACAGACCCTACTGTTCATTACCGCACTGGTACTCATCATTTGGCAATTGGCATCGCAAATGGGGCTCGACTTTGGTGGCGTTGTCACTGCAGTGAAGGAGAGTCCTCACTCGCGCATCTTCGAATTCGAAAGTTGGTCGAGCACACAAAACTTCTTCAAACAGTTTTTTAGTGGCATGTTCATCACCATCGTTATGACAGGGCTGGACCAAGACCAAATGCAGAAAAACCTGACGTGCAAAAACCTAAAAGATGCACAAAAGAATGTCATCTCTTATGGATTTGCTTTTGTTCCGATGAATTTTTTGTTCCTATCGTTGGGCGTGTTGCTTCTACTTTTTGCGCAGCAAAATAGCATCCTTTTGCCCGATGTGGCAGACAATATATTGCCGATGCTTGCCAGTGAATACATGGGACCCACTATATTGGGTATCTTCATAGTGGGTATTGTAGCAGCGGCTTTTTCAAGTGCCGACTCTGCTTTGGCATCGCTCACCACTTCGTTTTGTGTCGATATTTTGGGGATGAAAAACAGTGAAGGTTCAAAAGAGCTGGAAAAAAAGAATGTGCGCACTCGCCGAATCACACATGTTGTGATGAGTGTACTATTTATAGGTATCATCATGATTATCTACTACATCGGAGCCGACAGCATTATCGATGCCATCTACAGAATGGCATCCTACACCTACGGACCGCTGTTAGGGTTTTATGTGGCAGGGCTCTACACAAAGCTAAAACCAGTGGACAAATATGTGCCCTATATAGCCATTGCTGCTCCCATCTTGTGCTTTGTGCTCGAGTTGACACTGATGAGTGTGTATAACTATAAAATGGGATACGAAATGCTCCTTATCAATGGTGCACTCACTGTGTTTGGGTTGTGGGTGATTTCGTGGATAAACAAGCAGCAAGACAGATTAATTGCCTCATAGAGCAGTGCCATTGCGCAGTGCTTGGTCGCAAGGTGTTCCCCCCCCCCTCTCTCTTTATCAAAAGAGTCAAAAAAAACGAGTGGGGCATTTATGGCAGACACAATTTATCAAATCAATTTTTTAAAAAAAACAATACTACCATGGTAATAAAAAGTGCCGAATTTGTAATAAGCAATACAGACTACAAAAGCTGTCCACAGGATGGCAAGCTCGAATATGCATTTATTGGTCGCTCCAATGTGGGCAAATCATCGCTAATCAACATGCTCACCAATCGAAAAGGATTGGCAATGACATCGTCCACACCCGGCAAGACAATGCTCATCAACCACTTCCTTATCAACGACGAGTGGTATTTGGTCGATTTGCCAGGATATGGATATGCACGTCGAGGCAAAGAAAATCGCGAGCAATTGCGCACCATGATAGAAGACTACGTGTTGGAGCGCACTGCCATGACTTCGCTCTTCGTTTTGGTGGATAGTCGCCATTCTCCACAACCTATCGACCTTGAATTTATGGAGTGGTTGGGCGAAAATGGTATTCCTTTCTCAATTGTGTTTACCAAAGCCGACAAGCAGAGCAAAAGCAAACTTGCCCTGAATGTAAACGCCTACAAAGCAGAGATGCTGAAATCGTGGGAAGAGTTGCCACCCATTTTTGTTACCTCTGCCGAAAAAGGAGTGGGGAGGGATGAAGTGTTGGGGTATATTGAGGAGGTGAATAGGAGGTTGAGGGGGTGAGGTGTGTGGTGTGTGAACAGTAAACAGTAAACAGTGAACATTGAACAGTTAACCTGTTGATTTATAGGTTGTAGGGACAAGTCGTGACTTGTCCTTA
>CAZXGV010000174.1:0-4344 GCA_964640575.1 uncultured Dysgonomonadaceae bacterium | reverse complement strand
GTTTTGTTTCATATTTGTTTATTTAAGCCATGCAAACCCATTGCATAGATACGTTACGTTTCACAGATAAAACTGTCAAACCTTACTAGTTTGACATTAATCATTTATAATCTCACTGATAAATAGCAAATTCTTTGCCAAAAACAGCGTTACAACTAATAAAACTATATAATCTTTGTTTTTTGAACTATTCGCTTTGAGCAATGCCTTTTTAATTACTCGCTTAGTAATTAAAAGTGTATCGCAAGTAATTTTTTTATATTATATGAAAAACTCTCGCAAGAGGTGAGAATATATACAAGCAATCTAGTGTTGACAAGTATTTACAAAAACATTTCGCACCACTCGTCAAATTGGTCAACTTGATGCTTCCCATGTTTACCCAGATTTTTACGGATTTTCTTAATTGATTTTTTCTTTCCTAATTTAGATTTTGAATAAAACTTATCTGCAAAACATATTATTTTCTCTTCCATCGATTGTGGTCTCATATCTCTATGAGGTATAGGAAGCTTCCGTTTAAGAATTGTTTCTAAACTCAAACCAGTTCCTGTATGCCTTTCACAAACAAGTCCATGTTTCGGTAATCCTTCAGAAGTTAACAGCTCTCTACCCAAATAACCATGACTTATATACGGATGTTCTCCTTTACATTTAATGTGTGGAGCATGCGTCATAAAGATACCTATATCATGAAGCATGCCCGCTTCTTCTAAAAATTGTGTATCAATTGCCAACTCGGGATGCTTCTGGGCAATCCATAGGGCTTTATTTGTTACATCTGTTACATGCGATATGTAGATATCGTATTGTTTAGTTCCTTTCGTATAGTATTTATCGATTATAGTGTTTGGATTCATTTCTTATCACTGCAATAGTGTAATTCATACTTAGTTTAAAGATACAACAACTTTTATGCGACGATTGTTGATTTTTCTATCTCAATCAATACAAAAACAATACAAATGTCAGAATTATTCAGAGAATAGTCAAGCTAATCGAAGTAAAACACTTTATATAACAATGTTTAAATGATTTATATGTGATTTACCAATGACATTTATTGATGTTGTGCCGAAAAGATATACATTTGCAGTAAGCTATGAGAAAAAAGTTTTTTATTCAATCACTAAAATGGTTTCTACCTTTTCTGTTTATTACTTTTATAAACGGAAAGATGTTCTTTACCCATAGCCACTTAATTGATGATTCAATTATTGTTCACTCACATCCTTTTAATAAAAGTGAGAACACATCACATGAGCACACTACAAAAGAGCTTATTGCAATTGAGTTTCACACGCATGGTTATTCAACTGATACTATTGTTCCTACTATAGAAATCAATAGCCCTGTTCGATTATTAGCTCATAATTATTACTCTTACGAAAACAGAATCTTGTATCTACAAGAGACTAATACCACCCTTCTTCGAGCTCCTCCACTCTACTCATAAACTAAACACAAGTTTATACTTGTAAGTTTGCTTTAATTAATCAATTTTTCCGTGTGCAAGACAAATTATCACTGCTTTTTTTAAATAAAAAGTGCTATTTATTTTTTTCAGCACTATCCCTTTTAGATTATAAGTCCTTAGCATACCGTTCTAACATTTCTTTTTCAGAGCATTTATAACAAAAACATGAAAATTAAAAATATACTATTGGCATTACTATGCCTTACAATAACATACAGTTTTGGACAAGACTCCAAAGACACACATGCAAACATTTTTGGTCACGTTTTAGATAAAACCACTCAAGAGCATTTACCCTATGTGACTTTGCAAATAAATGGAACCTCAATTGGAACAGCGACAGATGAGACTGGTCACTATTATTTGAATAATCTTCCATTGGGAAAACACTCTGTAGAGGTGAAACTGTTGGGTTACAAAACCATTAAGAGAACATTTGTCGCCGAAAGAGGAAAAACAATAGAGTTAAACTTCGACCTAGAAGAAAGTTCGATTCACTTTGAAGATGTTGTGATTTCAGCTGACAGAAGTGGAAACACACGTCGTCTATCCCCTTCGCTTGTAAGCGTGATAGATATGAAAACTTTTGATGTAACCAACTCAAACACACTTTCAGATGGATTGAGATTCCAACCCGGTTTGCGTGTCGAAAACAATTGTCAAAATTGCGGTTTTAGTCAGGTAAGAATAAACGGATTAGATGGTCCTTATTCACAAATCTTAATTGACTCTCGTCCCATTGTTGGATCGCTCGGAGGTGTGTATGGATTGGAGCAAATACCCGCAAACATGATTGAAAAAGTGGAAGTTGTGCGTGGAGGAGGTTCTGCATTGATGGGCTCGTCAGCTATTGGCGGCACCATTAACATTATAACAAAAGAGCCTTTGAAAAATTCAGCCGAGTTCTCGCATTCACTAACGAACTTTAATTCTTCGGGAGCATTTGAAAATAATACTTCTTTCAATACATCATTAATAACCGATAACAGAAAAGCTGGCATGATGGTATATGGTCAGCACAGAGCTCGTGATGCATACGACCACGATGGTGATGGATTTTCTGAATTACCTACACTCAAAAACCGTACATTAGGATTCAGGTCGTTCTTAAAAACTGGAGCCTACTCAAGAATTACTCTTGAGTATCACAACATGCATGAGTTTCGTCGTGGTGGCGACAGATTGGATCGTCCAGCACACGAAGCCTACATTACCGAGCAAGCCGAGCATTTTATAAATGGGGGTGGGTTGAAGTTTGACCAATCTTCTGCCAATGGGAAAAACAAAATTAGCCTCTATGCTTCGGCTCAACACACTCATCGGAAAAGCTACTATGGAGCTGGCGATCCAGCAACAGGCGACCTTCCTAAGATAAAACCAGGAATGAGCCAAGAAGAAATAGACGAAGTGAATGATGAAATAGAGAATCACAACACCCGACTTAATTCATATGGACTATCTACGGATCTTACTTATCAAATAGGAGGACAATACAATTATAAGTTCGATAACTTATTGTTTATGCCTGCTAGTTTAACTGGTGGATTAGAATTTTTAGGCAACGAATTGGATGATGTGAGTGGATATAGAGTTGAATCGATAAAGCAAAGGTCTAAAACAGCCACAGCTTTTGCTCAAAACGAGTGGATAAATGATAAATGGAGTCTGCTTGTAGGTGGGCGTTTAGACAAAAACAGCTTGGTGGATAATCTTATCTTTAGTCCACGCGGAAACGTAAGATTCAATCCGAGTGATAATATCAACTTCCGCCTTAGTTACAGCGAGGGATTCAGAGCACCTCAACTTTTCGACGAAGATTTACATGTGGATATTGCAGGCGGCGAGCAAATAGTTAGGGAGTTATCAAAGGATTTAGAAGCAGAGCAATCCCAAAGCATTAGTGGATCGATTGATATGTATCATCAAATTAATGCTATTAACTTCAATGTTCTGGTAGAAGGATTCTATACACATCTAAAGAACCCCTTCGTGGGTGAACGAAAAGGAAACACAATTACTGTTGTAAATGCTGACGATGGTGCAAAAGTATATGGTATTAACTTTGAAGGTCGTGTCGATTTTTCAACGTGGTTGACGCTACAAGCAGGTGCCACATTGCAAAGAAGTTTGTATGGTTCAAAAAGAAAATGGTGGGAACCCGAAGATGAAGAAGAGGAAGAGCTAGACGAGGTGGAAGCAACAAGAGAAATGATGCGGACTCCAAACTCGTATGCATACTTTGTGGCAACATGGACACCTTTTCCGAAGTTTGCAACCAGCTTGAGTGGAAATTATACAGGGAGCATGTTAGTTCCTCATGATGCAGGAGATGGTATAGAAGGAGTTGATAGGTTTTCAAAAGTAAATATCACTGAAGAGTCTCCCTCATTTTTTGAATTAAACACGAAGCTGTCTTATACTTTTGATCTATACAAAGACATTCAGCTTGAACTAAACGCAGGTATTCAAAATATATTCAATGCTTATCAAAAAGACTTCGACACTGGTGCTGGTCGTGCTAATGACTATGTGTATGGACCTATGGCGCCGCGAAGTTTATTTGTTGGTTTTAAAATGGCTCTCTAGTATTAAAGAAAACAGTAAAAAGATTGTTATCAAAAGAGGCTATTCAATCTTAGTTAAAAAAACAGCGTTACTTAAAAGGTGCTCAATAAGTGTTGAGCATCTTTATCTTTGACCATTTTGTTCAATACAGTAGCATTTACTTTTTTAGTAGCATCACAATAGCAAAATCATCCATTAATAAAAAATAGTAGCACTAAAAACTCCTACAAAAGTACAAATAAAATATATTGAGACTTTTGTAGCCTACGAAAGTATAAATAAAAGATATTGGAACTTTTGTA
>CAZXGV010000173.1:0-4357 GCA_964640575.1 uncultured Dysgonomonadaceae bacterium | reverse complement strand
TATGTGGTATGTGGTAAGTGATAAGTGGTAAGTAGTAAGTGATAAGTGATATAAGTGGTAAGTTGCGCTTTTGTAGGGATTAATCAATATACTGACGAAATAGATATAGGAACAATTAAATTTTTAATTATGGAGTTTTTAATTCGGCTTGCTTTTTTAGTTATTGGAATTTTAATAACGAGGGCGTTAGGTGCTTGGATGTTACGAATCAATGATGTTATCAAATATCAAAAAGAAATTTTGGGAGAGTTGAGGAGAATAAAGGGTGATTAAAAATCGGTGTAGATGTAGTGAAGTGAAGTGTCTTTTCAATAGTGGCACAATGTGTAATCCGCTCGCGCCAATTTGCAATTGGTGTGCTGCGAAGCAGAAAAAGATTAAAAAATAATGTTCACTATCGCGACATTCACCCAGTGGAATAAAACCACAGGTTTTAATGCAACGCATTATTCCACAGGGCAGGCGCATTGCAATGCGCGCGAGCAGCGTTTATTGAATGTGTTTATTTGTAAAGTAAGAAGCATAGTATGATTCTGATTGTAATAATAACAATAATAGTTTTTGTGTTTGTTTATAGAACCAACATACACAAAGTTAAAGGAACAATAGGAGAATCTAATGTCGCAAGGACCTTGAGAAGGCTTCCAAAAGACGAATATAAATTATTCAATAATCTATTATTACATACAAGTAGAGGGAGTAGTCAAATAGATCATGTAGTAATCTCTGTGTATGGCATTTTCGTTATTGAAACTAAGAGATATAGCGGGTGGATTCACGGAAATGAAAAATCACAAAATTGGACTCAAACCATCTACAAAAAGAGAACAAAGTTCAGAAACCCAATAAAGCAAAACTGGTCACATATATATGCATTAAAGGAGGTCCTTTCAGATTATGGTGGTATTAATTACTATAACATTGTTGTTTTCACAGGAGATGGTAAGTTGAAAAATGTTACATTTTCTACACCCGTTATTTATCGTCGCCAACTTAATCGAACCATCATAGCGCACAGTGAGTCACAAAGTTTGGATATAGCAGGGGTAAACGCCATCACTGCTAAACTGAGGGATGTGGCAATTCGAAACAGAAGAGCCAAAAAAAGGCATGTTGTCCAAACTAAAAAGAATATTCGTGAGGCTAAGAAAAAGAAAAGGCGGTTGATTTGTCCAAGGTGCGATAGTGATTTAGTTGTTAGAAAAGGACAATACGGTAAGTTCTATGGTTGTTCAAACTATCCTAAATGTAGATTTACTATGCCTTATTGAGAAAGCTTGAAGCTACTCCGCTCGCGCCAATTTGCAATTGGCTTGCCCCGTGAAATATGTTCACATGAATTTCACAGGGTGAATGCTGCGAAGCAGAAAAAGAATAAAAAATTGTGGTGAATCATAAAATTGCAAGATACCCATCCAATTAAATTATCAATAAACAGATAGCAAAATTAAAGTTTATGAATAACTTAGACAACCTTTTTAAATTAATTGCCATTATAAAAGCAAAGTACGATGATGAAAGAGATAAAGACAATTTCAATATAGTCAATGCTTTGCATGATATGTATGATGAGAGAAGATTACACTCTCGCTTAATATCCTATCTGCTTTCACCAGTATCGGTACATAAAATGGACACGCTTTATTTGAATCTATTTCTACGGCATGTCTTAAGTCTTGAAGAGTTTACCACAACAAACGTTACAGTCCTTCCGAATGAAGCTAATAAGTCTGAATATGAAAATATTGATATTCTTATAATTAACGATAACGACCAAGCTATTATTATTGAGAATAAAATTGGAGCCTCAAATAGTAATAATTCAGATTATCGAGATGGATACAAAGGACAATTAGAACGCTACTATACCACTATAAAAAGAGGAGAAAACCAGCAAGGTGGAAAGACGCTTAAAAGAAATGAAGTTTGGGTTTACTACTTATCACCAGAAGGAAGAGCTCCAAGAGACGGGGATGTAAATGGTGTAGATGCTTTGGGGAAATTACATAAATTAAAAGAAAGTTGGAATGAAAGCCACATCCTTTCTTATGATGAACATATAAGAGCATGGCTCGAAATCTGCATAAAAAACACGCCAAATGACAAAGTAAGAATATTAATTGACCACTATTTAAAATTGATTAATAAAATGACAAACAACGATTTATCAAAGGATGAAAGGCTAGAATTGAAAAGAACTGTTGGTAATGATACGGAAAATGTGAAATATCTACTTGAGAACTTCAAACATATTAAATGGCATACTGTGAATGAGTTTTGGGTGAATTTAAATAAGCAACTAAAAGGAAATTACTATCAAAACGTTAAGTATTATGTTGGCGATTTTGAATATGAAAATACCAAACCCGATTTCAATAAAGTAGTAACAGATGTCACTCACTATAATAGAATTATAAACTACGGTATCAAGTTTGATTCAAAAAATGGTGAGAGTGAGAGACTTTACATCTCAGGTGAAAATGATTTGTCTTGGGGTAAAGTGCATCCCAAAAGTTGGGAAAGATTTTATGGTAAAGATATCAGCAATATAAACTTCACTATATTTAAATCAAAAGAAACTTATCAATTAATTAATGAGGAGAAAATGAAGAAAGCTGTTGAAGACATAATTAAAAGAATAATAAAAGTAGAAAAAGATAATTTTTCTGCATTGCAAACTAACACAAATAGCTAATAAAGTCGCACTACTCCTGATTTACAACGCAATTAAAAAGAAAAACAATTATAATAACCCCACAATGAAAAAACTCTCCCTCATAACAGCATTCCTGCTCTCTTTCACTCTTATTTATGCCCAAACCATCCAATCTAGCAGCTATGGCACCAGAGGCTATATCCGCACCGATGGCACCATTCAGAACAGCAACTACAAAACAGTGGGGCATATTCGCAACAACGGCACAATTCAGGATAGCAGTTACAAAACCATTGGTTACATCCGCAATGGCACAATTCAAGATAGTGGTTACAAAACAGTAGGATATGTAAGAGAAAATGGAACGGTCCAAAATAGTAGTTACAAAACTTTGGGCTACATCAAAGAAAATGGCACGGTTCAAAATAGTAATTATTCCACCCTTGGTTATGCTCGTGGAGTCAATAAGGAGTGGGCTGCGGTGGTGTTTTTCTTTTTTAGGTTCGAATGAGGAGAGAGGGCAACTAGTTAATAAGTAATAGCTCAAAAACCAACACCAGCCTATAGGACTAAAAGGACTATAAACCAAAGAGGTCATAGAAGTAATGAACATATAAATACCACAACTGTTAGAATAACAGGGCTTAACCTCCCTGTTGTTTCAACATGTAAAGCTTTGGTTATAATACTATTAAAAGAAAAATAATAAGAATGAAAAAATACAAGTTAGCCATTATTGGTAGTGGATCATTAGGTAGTATTATTGGGAGAGTTGTTTCTAAGGATTTGCAAGAGGAATATGAAATTTTAGGGGTGTTGAGTGGAAGAGTAGAAAGTGCAATACGACTGGCAGACGAGATTAATTGCAAAGCTTATAAATCGTTGGATGAAGTGATTGACGATACACCAGACTATATTATTGAAGCAGCATTTCCCGATGTATTAAAAGAGATTGGTGTTAAAATCTTAGCAAATGGCATCAATTTAATCCCCTTATCGGTAGGGGCTCTTGCCGACAACGAGTTTTATGACAAAGTAAAAGAAACAGCATCAGAAAACAAGTGTCGAGTGCATATACCATCAGGGGCAGTAGGTGGTTTCGATGTGTTGTGTGCATCGATGTTGATGGGGGATGCAGCAGTAAGTATTACTACCGAAAAATCACCAGAATCACTCAATGGAGCCCCATTTTTGGAAGGCAGAAAGCTTTCTGAAGAAAAAGCCGAAGAGGTGTTCAGTGGCTTTGCGATGGAAGCAATAGAGCATTTTCCCGAAAATGTGAATGTTGCGGTGACTACTGCTTTGGCAACTACTGGAGTTGAGAACACCAAAGTAGCTATTCGTAGTATTCCAGGGTTTGAAAGCAACAAACATGAGATTGAACTGGATGGAGAAACAGTACATGTTACTGTAATAATCGAAACAAAACCCTCTAAGGACAATCCTAAATCGAGCGCACTCGCTGCATATAGTGTGATTAGCTTGCTTCAGAATTTAGTGTCTCCTATTGCGTTTTAAGTGGGGGAGTCGTTAGTTGTAAGTTGTAAGTTGTAAGTGTTATCAGCTATCAGCCTTTAGCAATTAGCTTTTAGCCTTTAGCAATTGGCAGTCAGTGTGGTTTTACTTAACAAGTAGTTTAGCAATGAGTTAGGGCTGAAAGTCCCGATATAATTCAGCCCAACCAGTCAGGGTTGAGGATAA
>CAZXGV010000172.1:0-4360 GCA_964640575.1 uncultured Dysgonomonadaceae bacterium | reverse complement strand
CTAACCGCTAACTGCTAACCGCTAACCACTCATGAGCCTCCTCACATACATTCAGCAACAACATCCAATCTCTCCCTTCTTCATTGTCCATTGTCCATTGTCAATTATCCATTAAATAATCCTCTAATTGTTCTTTTTCAATTAAATCGCTACCTTTGCAACGCTTTACCAAAACAAGTAAAAACAAGCAAGATATGGATTATAATTTCGGAGAGATAGAAAAAAAGTGGCAAGCCTATTGGGCAGACAACCAAACGTATAAAGTAACAGAAGATTCTTCAAAACCTAAGTACTACGTACTCGACATGTTCCCCTATCCATCAGGTGCGGGCTTACATGTGGGGCATCCTTTAGGGTATATTGCCTCTGATATTTATTCTCGCTACAAACGTTTACAAGGATTCAACGTGTTGCACCCCATGGGGTATGATGCCTTCGGACTTCCAGCTGAACAATACGCCATCCAAACCGGGCAACATCCTGCCATTACCACCGACGAAAATATTGATCGCTACCGCGAGCAACTCGATAAAATAGGTTTCTCGTACGACTGGAGTCGCGAAATTCGCACCAGCGAACCAGACTATTACAAGTGGACACAATGGGCTTTCAGCCAAATGTTCAAAAGCTACTACGACACACAACTCCAACGAGCTAAACCCATCGACAGACTCGAAGCTCATTTCCGCATGCGCGGTACAGAAAATGTACATGCTGCCTGTAGCGAGGAAATGACATTTACTCCCGAGGAGTGGAACTTGAAATCGAAAAAAGAGCAACAAGAAGTCCTTATGAACTATCGCATTGCCTACTTGGGCGATAGTTTGGTAAACTGGTGTCCAAAACTAGGCACTGTGTTGGCAAATGATGAGGTAAGCGAAGGGCTCTCCATTCGTGGTGGCTATCCCGTAGAGCAAAAGAAAATGCGCCAATGGTGTTTGCGAGTATCTGCTTATGCAGAACGTTTGTTAGAGGGATTGGACGAACTCGACTGGTCGGACTCACTCAAAGAAACTCAGCGCAACTGGATTGGCAGAAGCGAAGGTGCTGTCATCCACATCCCTCTTGTTGAAAGTGATGAGCGTGGCGATAACGTAAAACCAGATGATGAGGAGCATGAGCTAGAAGCTGAGCAAGTTCTTTGGGAAGTAGTGAAGAACAATCAACTTGGATTTAAAATGAAGAAGCATTATAAGATAGGCGACTTCATAGCCTCTTTTGTCAATCTCGATAAAGGAGTAATTGTAATCATCGAGAGTGATGCATTTCTTTCGCGCGAAGAGAAAGACGAGCTCACCGTTACTCAAAGTAAACTACAGCTAGGTGGCTTCCGCATTATTTCATTCACACAATCAGAAGTATTGGCAGACCCACAAGGTATTGGGCAGACGCTCAAAGAATATGTAGAATCTGTGCCCGACGCCGATATTCCAGTGAGCGAAGAGATAGGTGAAGAGGTAATTCCTGTGTTTACAACACGTCCCGACACAATCTTTGGTGTCACCTTTATGGTGCTTGCTCCCGAAAGTGAATTGGTGGAACAACTCACCACTTCGTCACAGTATGAAGCCGTGCAAGCCTACATTGTTCAAACACACAAAAAAACAGAACTCGAACGCATGACCGATAAAAAGGTCACTGGTGTCTTCTCTGGCTCGTATGCCAAGCATCCTTTCACCGAAGAGCCAATGCCCATCTGGATATCCGACTATGTGTTGGCAGGGTATGGCACGGGTGCAATAATGGCTGTCCCCGCACACGATAGCCGCGATTACGCTTTTGCAAAGCATTTCGATTTGCCCATTATTCCGCTCATAGAGGGTTGCGATGTGTCCGAAGAGAGCTTCGATGCCAAAGAGGGAGTCATGATTAACTCCGACTTCCTAAATGGACTGTCTGTCGAAAATGCAATAAGTAAAGCTATCGACGAAATCAATAAAAAGGAGTTAGGATATAGTCAAGTAAACTATCGCATTCGCGATGCCACATTCTCACGTCAACGCTATTGGGGAGAACCTTTCCCAATATACTACAAAGATGGCATGCCCTACACATTGAGCGATGCCGAGCTACCGTTAGAGCTGCCCGCTGTAGATAAATTCTTACCTACCGAAACAGGCGAACCACCTTTGGCACGTGCCAAAGATTGGGTATCGGAAGAGGGTTATCCATTAGAAACATCTACCATGCCAGGTTTTGCAGGTTCATCGGCTTACTATTTGCGTTACATGGATCCGCACAACAAGCAAATGTTGGTGTCGCAAGAGGCAAATCACTATTGGCGCAATGTCGATTTGTATATTGGTGGCACAGAGCATGCCACAGGTCACTTAGTGTATAGTCGTTTTTGGAACAAGTTCCTTGTAGATATAGGCGTTGCTTGCGAGGAAGAACCTTTCAAAAAACTAGTCAATCAAGGAATGATTCAAGGACGAAGCAACTTTGTGTATCGCATCAAGGACTCCAATAAGTTTGTTTCGCTCAACCTCAAAGATCAATACGACACAACGGCTATTCATGTCGATGTAAATATCGTTCATCACGATGTGTTGGACATAGAGGCATTCAGAAATTGGAATCCTGAATACAAAAACGCTGAGTTTATCCTCGAAGATGGTAAATACATTTGCGGTTGGGCAGTAGAGAAAATGTCGAAATCGATGTACAATGTGGTCAATCCCGATGATATTGTGGATAAATATGGTGCTGACACATTGCGTCTGTACGAAATGTTTTTAGGACCATTAGAACAATCCAAACCTTGGGACACCAACGGAATTGACGGAGTACACCGTTTCTTGCGCAGAGTGTGGGGACTTTTCCACACCAACAACGAGTTTGAGGTAAGCGATAACGAGCCCAGTATGGCTGAACTAAAATCCTTACACAAACTTATTCAAAAGATATCGTACGACATTGAGCACTTTTCGTTCAATACATCCGTATCTGCGTTTATGATTTGCATCAACGAGCTCACCTCGCTCAAGTGCAACAACCGACACATTCTCACAGAGTTTCTTGTCTTGCTATCACCCTTTGCACCCCATATTGCAGAAGAGTTGTGGAGTGCTTTGGGCAATGAAACAACTATTTTTGATGCCGAGTGGCCCCTGCTCAATGAGGAGTATCTTAAAGAAGACACTTTCAAGTACGCTATTTCATTCAACGGAAAAGTGCGCTACACGCTTGAGTTTGCTGCCGATGCCAACAAAGAAGATATCGAGCACACAGTACTGAATCATCCCAATTCGCAAAAGTGGATTGCTGGCAAAACACCTAAGAAAATAATTGTTGTGCCTAAGAAAATCGTGAATGTTGTTCTTTAGAACCGATCAATCATAGAGGATAAAGAGTTTAGGGGGAATAACGGTCAGCTATCAGTAGTTACCCTTCAGGGTGTTGTCTAATATGCATTAATTCACCCCTCGCTCCTCATCCTCTATCCATTACTTATTACTTATTACCCCATTACTGAAATGACACTGGACAAAAAATATTTGAAATCGTTCTACTGGCGCGACTATATAGTCATCCTTTTCGGTCTCTCCATCTATGCAATTGGACTAACAGGCTTCCTCATTCCCTACAAAATTGTGATGGGAGGATTAGGAGGTGTATCGCTTTTGATTAAGTATTCAACGGGAATACCCATCTGGCTTTCATTCATCGTCATCAACTCTTTGTTGTTGATGTTTGCTTGGTTCTTTTTGGGGCGTAAATACGTTTTCAGCACATTGTTTAGCTCTGTTATGCTCACTATCATTCTCAATCTTGCAGAACGATACATCACAGAGGCACTTGTGACCAACGAAACCATGGCAATCATCATTGGTGCTATCTCTTGTGGGGTAGGTTTAGGATTGGTTTTATCGGTAAACAGTTCAACTGGCGGTACAGACATCATTGCAGCCATCATCACAAAATACCACTACATCAGCATGGGGCGTGCCCTTATGTACATCGATGTTTTCATTGTTCTTAGTTCATACATCCTTTTCCAAAGCCTCGAAAAAATTATTGTTGGTTTTGTTATCAGCTCCATCATCTACTATGCAGTAGATATGGTGATTAATGGGTCGCGACAATCCGTACAGTTCTTTATATTCTCGCCCAAATACGACGAAATTGCAACACACATCAACTCCGAACTCGGACGTGGTTGCTCCGTGATAGATGGGATAGGGTGGTATTCCAAAGAACCCCAAAAAATAGTGATTCTTATGACACGTCGCAGCGAGTCCACCTCTGTTTTCCGCTTGGTGCAACGCATCGACAAAAATGCATTTATCACCCAGTCTAATGTGTCGGGTGTGTATGGAGAAGGGTTTGAGCCGATGAGGAAGTGAGGTATGAGGTGTGG
>CAZXGV010000171.1:0-4388 GCA_964640575.1 uncultured Dysgonomonadaceae bacterium | reverse complement strand
CTTACTTGGTAAAGTAAAAGTAAAAATAGAATGTGTATGCAGAAAATAGATAGTTCAATTCAATTGTTTTTTATGAATTATGACTGCAAATATAACGCTTTTTTTTATTTCACCAACAAAAAGCAATAGAAATCTCCTGCAAATCATCATTTTATTCTTTATCGTAGCTTATTATCTTACAAATCGTTGCTCTTAGCCTTAAATCAATGAGCAAATCGTTTAAACTTAATAGCAAACAAACTATTAACAAACAGATAAAACGGAAATTCAGGGAAAATCATTAAATTGTTTTTATATTTGCATTTGATAAAAAATAAAAGAAAACTACATCTTTTTCAATCTTTATATAATACAAGACTAAAAGTAAGTTTAAAAACTCAAGATGACTTATATAATGTAAAGACTATGACAGTAGAGTTTAAGAATAATTACTAACCCATTAAATTAGAATCAATGTTTAAAAATCACCCTAAAGGATTAATTGGAGCAGCCCTCTCAAATATGGGCGAACGCTTCGGTTTTTACATAATGATGGCGATTCTTTCGCTTTTCCTTATGTCTAAATTTGGCTTGGATACAAGAAGTGCAAGCTACATTTACTCTGTCTTTTATGCTTTAATTTATATTCTAGCATTAGCTGGAGGATTTATAGCTGATAAAACAAAGAAGTATAAAGGAACAATTTTATCAGGTCTTGTTTTAATGACCCTTGGGTACGTCTTAATTGCTATTCCCACCCCAACACCTGTCCCCAACTTTGCACTTTATTTGTCGCTTACTCTTGTGGGCCTTTTCTTTATTGCATTTGGTAATGGCTTGTTTAAAGGAAACTTGCAAGCTGTTGTAGGACAAATGTACGACAACCCAAAATATGAAGACAAGCGAGACACTGGGTTTCAAATTTTTTATATGTTTATCAATGTAGGAGCTCTTTTTGCTCCTCTGTTAGCAGTAGGAATCCGTAACTGGTGGGTACAGCGCCATGGTTTTGCTTACAATCCCGACTTGCCAGCTCTCTGTCATGGATTTATCAAAGGAACTCTTACTCCCGAGGCAGGAACTCGTTTTGCGGAACTCTCCACAACAGTTAGCCAAGCAGCTCCAGTTGACCTAACCACTTTTGCCAACGAATATCTTAATGTGTTTAACACAGGATTTCACTATGCATTTGGAGTAGCAATTTTTGCTATGTTGATTTCAGTTACAATCTGGCTCAGAAATAAAAATCACCTACCCGATCCTGCACAAAAAACTATTAAAGATGTAAGCAGTGTAGATGAGCCCAAAGTGGAAGATATGAGCCAAGACGAAGTTCGTCAAAGATTGTATGCTCTTTTTGCAGTTTTTGCTGTTGTTATTTTCTTCTGGTTCTCGTTTCACCAAAATGGTGTTACACTCACATTTTTTGCTAGAGACTACACTAATCTCAGCATGCTTAATATCAACTTAGGATTTACGAGTATTCAAGGAGCAGAACTATTCCAGTTCTTCAACCCTTTCTTTGTAGTGTTCCTAACTCCTATAATTATTGGTTTATTTGGTTGGCTAAGAGCTAAAGGCATGGAACCTTCCACACCCAAGAAAATTGGAATAGGTATGGGAATTGCAGCTGCCGGATTTGCTGTTATGGCAATTGGTTCGATTGATGTACCAAATTATGCAGATGTTATTCAAATGGGAGGACTTGAAACCGCTCAAAGGGTTACCCCTTTCTTATTAATTGGAACCTACTTTATTCTTACAGTAGCCGAACTGTTTATTAGTCCATTGGGGCTTTCTTTTGTATCTAAAGTTGCTCCCCCACATCTTCAAGGTGTGATGCAAGGTGCGTGGCTTGGTACAACAGCAGTGGCTAACCTCGTGTTGTTTGTTGGAACTATATTCTACGAAACCCTTCCCCTCTGGGCAGCATGGAGTATATTTGTAGTAGCATGTCTTTTGTCTATGTTTATGATGCTGTTTATGTTGAAGTGGCTTGAACGCATCACAAAATAATAAAATACTAAAAGATTGGTCTTATATAACCGTTACAGGTTTATATTGATAAAAACCAATTAATTTAATCACCCTCTTTGCAGCTCATACTGCAAAGAGGGTGGTTTTTTATATGCTCTCTGTTTTCACCTAGCTTTTGCTTATCCGTCTGCTCTTTCTATGGCAGCAATGTTTTCGATGGTAAGGTGGCTTGAGGGGGGGATAGCTGTATAAACAAAGAATCGCCAAAGAAATCACGTGTTTAATGAAACCTTATTTCGACCACAGAATAACATTTAGGACCTACGTCAATCCCTCCATGCTCTGTTATTGATATACTATAGGACTGTGCCACTCCTAACGGAGTTCTTATCACCAATTAGACTACCAAGCTGCAAAGATTGTGCTCCTATCGGAGCAACAGTCAACTCCAATATAGCATGCAAAAGTTCAATGTAATTTTACAACATAGTTTCTTTGCGCATATCCCTACTTTGCAAATGTATGCCAACAACTACGCTACAAACACCCTAAAAAGGCTAACTATACTAAAGAAGTTCTAGCGTCTTGTGTTTTCGAAAAGCTAAAAGCATAAATAGTGCAAGATAATCCACTAAATTCTTATATTTGTAGTCATGAAATCGATTTATAAATCAAAAAACTTAGAGCTATTCACGCCAGCCTCTTCCAACATGGAGTTGCCGTTTGTGGGAGGGATTGTTGCTGGATTCCCTTCTCCGTCCGATGATTTTGTGTATGAAAGCATCGACCTGAACAAACTAATTGTGAAGCATCCCGATGCTACTTTTTATGCACGTGTGCGTGGACAATCTATGATAGGCGACTTCATGGAAGACGACCTATTAGTGATAGATCGTAGCCTACCCTGGACCGACAACAAAATTGCCCTTTGCTATGTCGATAATGAGTTTACTTTGAAGAGAATAAAAATTGAGAATGATACGTGCTTTTTAATTCCTTCCAACAGCGATTTTCCAGTTATTGAAGTAGGCGATGAGAAAGATGTAATTATATGGGGTATTGTCACCTACTCTATAAAGAAACACTAACCAACTATGTATTCACTGATAGATTGCAATAACTTTTATGCTTCGTGTGAGCGTGTTTTTAATCCGTCGCTTATGGGTCTGCCCATTGTGGTGTTGAGCAACAACGATGGATGCGTGATAGCACGAAGCAACGAAGCCAAAAAGTTGGGTATCCCTATGGGAGCTCCTGCATTTCAATATCAAAGGGTATTTCGCACACATGGAGTGAAAGTGTTTTCAGCCAATTTCCATCTATACGGAGACATGAGCCGAAGGGTGATGAACATATTAAGTACCTACAGCCCTATTTCCGAAATATACTCAATCGACGAATGTTTCCTGTCACTACATGGGATGAAGATAGACCACTACGAGTATGGCTTAGAAATGATAGAGAAAGTGAACAGATGGACTGGCATCCCAATCTGCGTGGGTACAGCACCAACCAAAACATTGGCTAAAGTAGCCAATAGAATAGCAAAGAAATTTCCTGAAGTAACAAAAGGTTCGCACGTTATAGACAGTGAAGAGAAAAGAATAAAAGCCCTCAAATGGCTTCCCATAGAAGATGTGTGGGGCATAGGCAGACAGAATGCAAAAAAACTTTATGCACAAGGCATCAAACGAGCCATCCAATTTACCGAAATGCCCGAAAGCTGGGTGTTGAAGAACATGACCATTGTTGGATTACGACTTCAGAAGGACTTAAGAGGTATTCCCACCATCGAAATGGAATCGGAAGAGAAAAAGCAAAGTATATCCACCACGCGCACCTTCGAAAAAGATTATACTACATTTGAAGAGGTGAAAGAGCGCATCACTACTTTCACTACCCTATCTGCACACAAACTACGCAACCAAAATTCACTCTGCAATAGATTGAATCTCTTTGTTGAAACAAACCGATTTAAAGAAACTGAAACTTACTATTATAAATCCATCCAACTAAAACTCCCTTTCCCAACTTCCTCCACATTAGAGTTGGTCTCCTTTGCCACAATGGGATTAAAACACATATTTCGTGATCATCTTCATTACAAAAAAGCGGGAGTAACCCTTTCCCATTTTGTAGATGCTGACTGCCATCAACCATCCCTGTTTTTTAACTCCAACCCCAAGCATAAAGAACTGATGCGCGCGATAGATAAAATAAACGACACTCATAAATCAAACATTGTCCGACTGGCTGGGATGGACAAAAAAACATTTAAGATGAAACAAGAACACCTTTCACCAGCCTACACCACCAACATTCATGATGTGATTGAAGTGAGTGTTTAAGAGACCACTTTGTGGAGCTTACGATATTCACCCTAATGATTAATAGCACATCTACTCCGCCAGTGCGCCTATTTATCGGCATGT
>CAZXGV010000170.1:0-4473 GCA_964640575.1 uncultured Dysgonomonadaceae bacterium | reverse complement strand
AACAACTCAATTTCAAAAACCAGCGTGGTATGAGCAGGGATAGTAGGTTGCTTTCCAATATTTCCATATCCAAGCTTCCAAGGAATCCACACCTCCCATTTATCTCCCACCTTCATGTGCTGCAAGGCAGTACTAAAACCGTCCACTACATCCGATACTGCAAAAACACTGGGAACGTCATTTCGGTTAGCTGTCGAATCAAAGATTCGTTTGTTCCTAATTCTTTGCCCCTCATCATTAAGAAAAGTATCGCCTTTATCCCAATCAGCAGCTTTGAACCAACCAGTGTAAAGTATTTTTACTTTCTCTGTGAAAAGAGGGGTTCTCCCGTTTTCGTCTCCACTTTCAATTACCCGATATGCAATCGAACCGTTTTTAGATTCAGACAGAATTCTTGTGTATCCATCAGAGTATGCTGTTTTTTCAAAAGCTGCTTCATTTCTTTCTTTCCATATAGTATCTGTTTCATCATCTTTAGAACATGATGCAAACACCAATGCGGCAAGGGTTAATAGTAATAGTAGTTTCGTCTTCATTTCAGGATGTTATATTGTTCTTCTTTTGTTGCTACTTAAATTAGTTGTTTCAAAAGATACTCTATTTTAGTTTTGCTTGATATTTCCTGTTCCAGGTTGTCGAGTGAAACACGTTTTTGCTCCATCGAGTCGCGCTCGCGAATAGTAACTGTGTTATCTTCTAAAGTTTGATGGTCCACTGTAACACAATAAGGAGTTCCCACTGCATCCTGACGGCGATAGCGTTTACCAATACTATCTTTCTCGTCATAGTGACAAGCGAAACTAAACTTCAGATTATCCATTATTTCACGTGCTTTTTCGGGCAAACCACCTCTTCTAATCAAAGGAAGTATAGCAGCTTTAATTGGAGCTAAAGCAGGAGGAAACTTCATCACTACACGTGTATCACCTTTTTCAAGAGTTTCTTCGCTATACGATGCAGCAAGAACCGACAAGAACATGCGGTCGATACCGATTGAAGTTTCCACTACATAAGGGATATAAGACTTGTTTAATTCTGGATCGAAATACTGTAACCTCTTTCCCGAGAATTTTTCGTGTTGTGCCAAATCGAAATCAGTACGAGAATGAATTCCCTCTACCTCTTTAAATCCGAACGGCATCCTATATTCAATATCCGTAGCAGCATTGGCATAGTGAGCCATTTTATCGTGATCGTTAAAACGATAATTCTCTTCGCCAAAGCCAAGAGTTTGATGCCACTTCATGCGGATTTTCTTCCACTCTTCAAACCACTCCAACTCTTCACCTGGTCGTACAAAGAATTGCAACTCCATCTGTTCAAATTCGCGCATTCTGAAAATAAACTGACGCGCCACAATCTCGTTACGAAATGCTTTCCCAATTTGTGCAATACCAAACGGTATTCTCATGCGTCCTGTTTTCTGTACATTCAGGTAGTTCACAAAAATACCTTGCGCAGTTTCAGGACGTAGATACACTTTGAGAGCACCATCGGAGGTTGCACCCATTTCAGTCGAAAACATCAAGTTGAACTGTCGAACATCTGTCCAATCACGAGTTCCACTAACGGGACATGCAATGTCGCAATCTATAATTATTTGACGCAGCTCTACCAAATCGTTATTGTTGATAGCTTTCGAGAAACGTTCGTGTACTTCGTTGCGCTCGTTCAAATAGTTCAAAACGCGAGGATTAGTCTGACGATACATTTTCTCATCAAATTTATCACCAAATCGCTTGGCTGCTTTCTCTATCTCTTTGTCAACCTTGTCATCTATCTTAGCCAAAAAATCCTCAATTAACACATCAGCACGATATCTTCTTTTGCTGTCTCTATTGTCAATCAACGGATCGTTGAAAGCGTCAGTGTGTCCCGATGCTTTCCAAATGGTAGGATGCATAAAAATGGCAGAATCTATACCCACTATATTATCATGGAGCAACACCATGCTATCCCACCAATATTTTTTTATATTGTTTTTAAGCTCAACGCCCATTTGTCCGTAGTCATACACTGCTGCTAGACCATCATAAATTTCACTCGACTGAAATACAAAACCGTACTCCTTAGAGTGCGATACTAATTTTCTAAAAACATCTCCTTGTGTCATAAATTCTTTTGATTTCGGGGCAAAATAAAGCCCATTCGCAACTAATCAACTTTAGAAAGAAAACTGAACTTTGCTGCGCGCAAAATGATTGCTTATTAACGATTAATTTTATTTTTTAATTTGAAGTTGCAAAGTAAGCAGTTTTTTTGAAACTTCTAGAAACTTTATCCTTAAAGATAAATAAAGAGAGGCATCCTAACTAGCATTACTCACGTTTTTAGCCTTATTATACATGTATTATCCATCACGCTTCGCTCAATTGTCGTGAATATCCATCCCTGCCATTAGTAAGTGTTGAAAACAAAAAGGTGTCAACTAGTATAGTGCTAATATTCAATTGCTACCATATCCGTCTATAATAAATTGAAGTGTCACTCAAACAACTTAACACCACACACCTCATTCCACTGTTCACTTCATACTTATCACCGCTCATCGCTAAACATTGACGGAATTGCTCACTTCGTATACCAATGACATAATTTTATAACATACTGTTCTTTAGGTGCTTATATTTTTCATGCCAGGCTTCCAGCCCTCTTTTGCTTCTATCTGCCTGTTACCCAGGCCTGACAGCCTGGGCTGAATTATATCAACCCTTCGGGCTTCACAGTAAATCAAACTCCGATGTCATTCCCTTCTTTTTGCCCAATAAAAATTGGGTGGCGTATCGGAATAACAGGGAATTTGCATTATTGTATCCAAAACACAGTCACTTACTGTTCACTGCCGATTCCCTTTCTGCTTCGCAGCACACCGATTTATTTGGAAATCGGCATTACAACACTCAATTCCCGAATCTCGAGTTTCGATTTCTACACTACGCACCACATACCCCACTACCCCACACACCCCATATCCCACACCCCATTCCCCCATCTCAAGGTTTTCTTAAAATAAAAATGTACCTTTGTGCTTTACAAAAAATAAATAGAATTTAAATATATGAACTTCGTAGAAGAACTCCGTTGGAGAGGTATGATTCAAGAAATTATGCCAGGCACGGAAGAGCAATTACAAAAAGAACTGACTGCAGGATATGTAGGCATCGACCCAACTGCAGACTCACTACACATTGGACATTTAGTGGGCGTAATGATGTTGAAACACCTACAGCGTGCAGGTCACAAACCCATTGCTTTGATAGGTGGTGCAACTGGCATGATTGGCGATCCCTCTATGAAATCGGCAGAGAGAAAGCTGCTAGACGAGGAAACACTCCATAAAAACCAAGCCGGTATCAAAAAACAACTGGCTAAGTTTCTCGACTTCGATAGTGATGCACCCAATGCAGCCGAGTTGGTAAACAACTACGACTGGATGAAAGATTTCACATTTCTCGACTTCATCAGAGACATTGGTAAGCACCTCACCGTAAACTACATGATGGCTAAAGATTCTGTAAGGAAAAGATTGAGTTCCGAATCGAAAGAGGGAATGTCTTTTACAGAATTCTCCTACCAACTATTGCAAGGATATGATTTCCTTCATCTCTACAGAGAGAAAAACTGTCGCCTGCAAATGGGAGGCTCCGACCAATGGGGAAACATCACCACTGGCTCTGAACTGATAAGAAGAACAGTAAGCGGCGAAGCCTTTGCTTTGGTGTGCCCATTGATAACAAAAGCTGACGGAGGAAAATTTGGCAAAACCGAATCGGGCAACGTGTGGCTCGATAGTCGCTACACCTCGCCCTACAAGTTCTATCAATTTTGGCTCAATGTGAGCGACGATGATGCAGAAAAATACATCAAGATATTTACCGACCTTTCAAAAGAGGAGATAGACGGACTTGTATCCGAGCATGCTAAAGCTCCCCATCAACGCTCGTTGCAACGACGACTTGCCGAAGAGGTCACCACAATGGTTCACTCACGCGAAGCGTTGGAAGCAGCCATTGAAGCATCAGACATTCTTTTCGGAAAATCGACTGCCGATACATTGAGGAAAATTGACGAAGAGACACTTCTTCAAGTTTTCGAAGGCGTTCCACAGTTCACCGTTTCAAAAGAAAAGGTGGCAGAAGGCGTAAAAGCGGTTGACCTATTTACAGAAGATGCACAAGTTTTCCCTTCAAAAAGCGAAATGCGCAAACTGGTGAAGTCTGGAGGGGTGATGATCAACAAAGAAAAGCTAAATTCTTTTGACGAAATTATCGATAGCAATTATCTGATATCCAACAAATACATACTCGCACAACGAGGAAAAAAGAATTACTTCCTATTGATTGTAGAATAAAACATTGTGAAATATTTGCACAATTAAAAAGGAAGTTATACTTTTGCACTGCTTTTCACGAAGCACATAAGGATTGTCCCATGGTGTAATGGTAGCACATCTGATTTTGGTTCAGTCAGTCC
>CAZXGV010000169.1:0-4530 GCA_964640575.1 uncultured Dysgonomonadaceae bacterium | reverse complement strand
GATTGTATATCTGATAATTATACTTTTAGAGGGTGATGCGTGTCGAAGTCAGGAGTGGCTAAAGCACCCCAGACGGTGTTTTTCTTTACTATAATTGTATGTAATCGATTAGGCTTTATTGTTTTTGTTATCCTCAATAAATTTTTCATTCGGCTTGTTCATCATCTCAATTTTGGCAAACGAGCCAGGATAGTTTTCATTGATAAAATCAATAATCTCCTCCCTCACTTCTACGCGCAAATCCCAATTGATGGACGAGTCGGCACTGCTCACCAGTATTCTAATTTCTTTGTACCACTCTTTACTATCTGTCACCTGTACATTTTGTACACGTCCATCCCATTTGTCGTTGGTTTTCAGATAACTTTCCAGTTTTTTCCTAATAGGGTCAAGTGGCAGGTCATACGATACATACAGATACACCGTACCGATGATGTGTGATGTGGTACTTGTCCAGTTTTGGATAGGAGTTTCTAGGAAATAATCAATTGGAACAACAAGTCTTCGCTCATCCCATATTTTCACAAGTACGTAGGTAATGTTTATCTCTTCAACCTTTCCCCATTCCCCCTCAATCACCACCACATCATCAATCTTGATAGGTTGCGTAATAGCAATTTGAAGTCCAGAGAGGATTTGTCCTGCGCTTCGCTGTGCCGCCAACCCTACTATAATTCCAAGTACACCTGCTGAAGCAAGTATCCCTTTTCCTAGATTGCGCACCGTTTCAAAAGTCATCAAACCAATGGCAATGAAAACTATAATAATGATGGAAATAGTCACAGCTTCAAACATTCTTATTTGCGTTAGCTTGCTGCGAGCTTCCCTATTGTCTGCTTTAGATATATCTAATTTGCTTTGTGAGAATTTAGATACTGCTCTTACGCCTTGTACTAGTAGCCAACCGATGGATGCAATGAGCAATATTTGACTAATCTTGGTAAGTACATTAAAGAACTCTGCATCGTCCGATAGATAGGAGCTGAAAATATGGATTGCTGTTGAAAATATAATCCATATTGCAGGCACTTTGAGCAACTTAATTAAAAAATTGTCTATGGATGACGTTGTTTTTGATGCACGTTTTTCGAATCGCTTTACAACTTTGTTGAAAATGAAAAGCAATAATGAAGTAAACACCAAAAAGACTAAGCTTATAAAAACAAGTCTCCAATTATCATTCTTTTGGATTAAGTTATTTAAAAAGTCCATCATATTTATTCAATCAAGCCTTCAAGAAATGGAACAACTTCGTCTTGCCATGGAAATCGGAACTGTGCTGCTTCAGAAAAATCACCCACTTTAATTGATACACCACCTTCGGGTAGTGCACGAAACATATCGTCGTCGGTTGTGTCGTCGCCAATAGCCATAACAAAATCGTAGTTATTCTCCTTCAGTAAGCGTTCTACTTCACTTCCCTTATGATGATCGGGCGATTTGATTTCAACAATTTTATTCCCTCGCATAATTTGCAAGTTGTGACGAGCAACTGGTCCCATTAGTTCGTTCACTAATTGCTTTTCGCGCATTTCGGCTAACCAGATATCTGAATTTCTGTAATGCCACACTAAGGCTGTCTCTTTTACTTCAAGTTCCGAACGAGGTGTTTTATCGATAGTGCGATTTATGATGTCGAGTATTTCATCGTCCCACACTGGTTTTTCTCTTATGTTTTGTTTCCACTCTCCATCGCTTTTGTAAAAGGCACCGTGCTCGGCTGCTAAGTCGATATCTATTCCTTTAAACCATTTGTCAAGAGTCTTGTGATTGCGACCGCTATTGATAACAACCGTATTCTTTGTGTCGTTAGCTAAATTACTAAGCAACTTTAGAGTTCTTTCTGAAGGAGATGCATCCTCAGGGTTTTTTACAAATGGCGATAGGGTACCATCATAATCCAAAATAAGCAATCTTCGATTAGCTTTATCATAATCTTTTTTGATAAAGCTGAGTTTGTTTTGAGTGATTACCTTTTTGTTGATACTTATATTTTGGTTCTTAATGGATTTTAGTTCATCCACAAAGTCCCCTGCCCATTTTTTTACTGTTTGGGTGGAAATGCGTTTCTGCATTCTCTTCAAACGTCTCATTTTCTCATCTTCATCCATTGTCAGTGCTTCATAAATCGATTTTTCGATTTCTTCAGTATCGTTAGGGTTGATACTTATTGCATCGGTAAGCTCGATGGCAGCACCTGCCATTTCACTAAGTATGAGTACTCCTGGATTGGAGTGTTTAGTGGCAATGTACTCCTTTGCTACCAAGTTCATTCCATCGCGCAGAGGGCTTACCAAGGCAATGTCGGCAGTGTGGTACATGGCAATGAGCTCTTCGAATTCGAAGCTTTGATAGAAGTAATGAACGGGAGTCCATCCCAAATCAGAGTATTGACCATTGATTTTACCAATCATTTCATCTATCTTGATTTTTAGTTCGGCATACATATCTACTTGGTCGCGCGAAGGGACAACAATCATTACTAACGAAACTTTGCCTAAATATTCAGGATGTTTTTCTAAGAATTGAGAAAATCCAATAAGTCTATGGAGTATTCCTTTGCTATAGTCTAATCGGTCGACTGACAAGATGATAGGGTGATCGCCAATATTCTTGCGGAGTTCTATAACCTTTTCTTTGACTCCTGGCTCGAGAGCCGTGTCATGGTATTGGTCATAATTGATTCCCATTGGAAAAGTATCGACATGGACAACGCGGTCACTCAGTTCTATTTCGTCTAAACTACTCTCTAATTGAAGTACTCTGTAGATAGCACTGATGAAATGGCGCATATAGTCGTGCGTGTGAAAGCCTATAAGGTCAGCTCCAAGAAGTCCATTCAGCAGAACTTCCCTTTTGGGCAACACTCTGAAAAGCTCGTAAGATGGGAATGGAATATGGTGAAAATACCCGATACTAACTTTGCTCTTTTCTTTTCTAATCATTGCGGGTAAGAGCATGAGTTGATAGTCTTGCACCCAGATAATATCTTCGTCGTTGATGAGTGGAAGTGCTGCTTTAGCAAACAGTTCGTTTACATCTTGGTATGCTTCCCAGTATTCATCTTTGTATTCGATGTAGGAGAAGAAGTAGTGACACAAAGGCCAGATTGTACTGTTGCTATATCCTTCGTAGTATAGTTCAATCTGTTCTTCGCTAAGAAAAACAGGATAAAAGTTGAGTTTGTTGAGCCGTTTGGTAATCTCTTTTTTTTCATCTTCGTCGTCTGTGAAAATTCCAGGCCAACCAATCCAAATCATTTCAGTTTCAGTTTCTAGCGAACCCAGCCCAGTAGCAAGTCCACCTTCGCTTGGAGAGACTATAAATTCACCCTTCTCATCCTTCTCAATTTTTACAGGAAGTCGGTTAGATAAAATAATTAATCTCATTGTATGTTTTATATTTAGTTCTTTGTCTGATGATTATGTATACTATATATAACGATAGTAGCTGCTAAAAGATTAGCAGATGTGCTTATTTAACATTTTCAAGCTTTATTTGTGTGTAAAATTATAAGAGCTTAGTCCATCAAAAAGTGGGGAAACTGACTTAACCTAAAAGGCTTTAATGATTTTCATACTCGCCTTTAATGAAATAAAACGTAAAATTGCTAACTGGAGTTTGCAATTTGACAAATTAGTTGTATTTTCGTCAGTCAGATATAGATTATAAATAAGTGGACTCATTCTTCAAAACTCATAAATACCTTATAGACAATATAGAGCCAGACCTATATCGCCGATATTTGATGGATAGTATTGATTGGTCTCATCGTCTCATTGGAATAAAAGGACCCAGAGGCGTAGGGAAAACTACACTGTTGCTACAATATGCAAAAGAGACTTATGAAGAGGATGATAAAAAATGCTTATACATAAATCTAAATCATTTTTACTTTACAGAGTGTTCATTGATTCGTTTCGCAAACGAATTTGTAGCGATGGGTGGTGAAACCTTGTTAATAGATCAAGTTTTTAAATATCCGAATTGGTCTCGAGAGTTAAGAAAGTGTTACGATCTGTATCCAAATTTAAAAATTGTCTTCACGGGCTCTTCTGTTATGAAGCTTAAAGAAGCTAATCTGTACATCGGTGATGTTGCTCGTTCATACAATTTGCATGGGTTTTCCTTTAGAGAATATATTGGAGCCATCACAAACAGTGAATTGCCATCTTATTCTTTAGAAGAAGTTATAAACAATCACAAAACTTTAGCAACAAATCTTCTTAAAACAACAGATATAGAAACACACTTTGCCAATTATATTCATCATGGTTACTATCCGTTCTTTTTTGAGAAAAGGAATTATTCGGAAAATTTACTCAAAACCATGAATATGATGTTGGAGGTAGATGTCCTCTACATTCAAGAAATTGAGCAAAGTTATCTTTCTAAGATTCGCAAACTTTTTTACTTGCTGGCAATTCAATCGCCAGTAACACCAAATGTTAGTCAACTTAGTAATGAATGTGGCATTTCGCGTGCTACTGTTATGAATTATCTTAAATATTTGCAAGATGCACGATTGAT
>CAZXGV010000168.1:0-4589 GCA_964640575.1 uncultured Dysgonomonadaceae bacterium | reverse complement strand
CAGGTAATAACTCTCAAATAATGATCAGACTTCACTCAGTAGAATCTTTAGGTACGTACGATGGACCCGGTGTTCGTCTTGTGCTTTTCACACAGGGATGCAATTTTAAATGTAAGTATTGTGCCAATCCCGATACTATTGACAAAACAGGAGAATCGCGTCTTTTCGAATACGAAGAGTTGATGAAAATGGCACGTAGTCAACGTCCATTTTTTGGCAAGCGCGGTGGTATCACTATGTCTGGAGGCGAACCTTTGATGCAAGCAAAGGCTATTATCCCTTTCTTCAAAATGTTGAAGGAGGAAGGATTCAACACTTGTATCGATACAAACGGAAGTTATTTGACAGAAAGCGTAAAGGAGTTGCTTGAATATACTGACCTTGTACTGCTGGATATAAAAGAGATAGATGAGCGGGCACACATCAATATAGCTGGAGCATCTAACAAGGCTACGCTTCGAATGACACAATATTTGAAAGAGATAAACAAACCTGTATGGGCACGCTATGTGCTTGTGCCAGGCTACACCGATAGTGAGGAGCACCTGCATGCACTTGGTAAGTTTCTACAACCAATGAAAAATGTTGAAAAACTAGAAATTCAACCCTATCATAAATTGGGTGTACATAAATATGAGTCGTTAGGATGGAAATATGAACTGGAGAATGTGCCACAAAACACAACCGAACAGCTTATAAAAGCCAAGGAAATACTTTCCACCTATATAAAAGAGGTAATTGTGAATTAACTCGGAAGAGAAGCCCTATAAAAAGTTGTTCTAAACTTTACTATTGTTGAGCTTTCTATTAAAAACAATCGACCCTCAAAATTTATTTCAGTATCTTTGCTCTATTGAATTCAAAAACTGACAGATGAACACCGAACTCTTTATAGCAAAACGACTCTACAAAGGCAATAAGAAAAACGAGAAGCGAGTATCAAGTCCTGCCGTATCTATTGCTATAACAGGTATTGCGCTTGGCTTGGTAGTTATGATACTCTCTGTTAGCATAGTGATTGGGTTCAAAAAAGAGATTCGTAGCAAGGTTGTTGGGTTTGGGTCACACATTCAAATCACTTCATTCGAAGACAATAGCTCATACGAGCTCAACCCTATAGCCATATCAGATACGCTAATTGAGAAAATAACATCCAATTCTCAAATAAGACATGTACAACCTTACATCATTAAGCCGGGAATAATAAAAACTGACGAAAACTTTCAAGGAGTAGTTCTTAAAGGTGTAAATGATGATTATGATTGGGATTTCTTCAAAAAGAACATGATTGAAGGAGACATTATCAATCCCGATGACACATCGGGCATAAATCAAGCAATCATTTCAAAAGATATTGCAGATAAACTGCACCTAGAATTAGGAGACAAATTCACCACATACTTTGTGCAAGATCCTGTGAGAGCACGTCGGTTTGAGATTACAGGCATCTATCAAACCAACTTTGAAGACTACGACAAACTTTACATCCTTACTGACATGAGTTTATTGGCAAAGTTGAACCAATGGGATGATGATTATGCGAGTGGCTTGGAAGTATTAGTAAAAGATTACAACCAATTGGACCTTGCAACACAAAACTTGTTTTTTGATATGGCATCGCATCGCGACAAGTTGGGAAATATGCTCTATGCTCGCTCCATAAAAGACATCAACCCCATTATTTTCGATTGGCTGAACTTGTTAGATATGAATGTGTGGATAATTATTATCCTTATGCTTATTGTATCGGGATTCACTATGATATCGGGTCTTTTGATTATTATACTGGAGCGAACCAATATGATTGGTATATTAAAAGCAGTGGGCACGCGCGATTTTAATATACGGAAAATATTTCTCTACTTATCTTCGTTCCTTATACTAAAGGGATTGTTTTGGGGAAATATCATTGCATTAATAGTTTGCTTTGCGCAAAAACACTTACATATAATAAAACTCAACCCCGAAATTTATTACACAGCTTATGTTCCGGTAGACATAAACTTGTGGAATATATTAATAATAAATGTGGGTACATTGATAGTTTCGTTGCTAATGATGATTGGTCCCTCTTATCTGATTGCCAAAATATCGCCTGCAAAATCTATCAAGTTTGAATAAACGAAGCGAACTCATATAAAACATAAAAGTAAAGAAAATGAATATCAATTGGATTTTTTTGATTATCGGTGGACTGTTTGAAGCTTTCTTTGCCATAAGCTTGGGTAAGGCACAAGAATCAGTTGGCAAAGAAAAATGGATGTGGTTAGCAGCTTTTGCTGTCAACGTTAGCTTAAGCATGTATCTACTTTACAGAGCAATGGGTGGAGCAAAACCAATACCTGTGGGCACTGCTTATGCTGTTTGGGCAGGCTTTGGGGCGGTGTGTAGCGTTGTGCTTGGAGTCATTGTTTTCTCAGAACCTGTTACAATGTGGCGCATGTTTTTCTTAACCACACTTATTGCTTCTTTAGTAGGGTTGCAAATTGTGACACCTGCCTGAAAAGTAGACACTATTGCTCTCTAAACTAGCGATAGCTTGCAGTTCGTTCATTTTAATTCTTTGAAATGCTAAATGAATCTCCCCGCTGCAAGCGCAATATCACTCGAAGTGGTTCTATACGAATAAAATATGTTTTAAACAGTTTTATCTACGAAAGAATACATTTGCAACTTGATAATTAAAACAAAACTTCGTTTTACTTGTGCCATATATGACACAATACAAATAAAATGATAGTATTAATCTGAATATTTCAGGTATGAGTCAAAAAGTTACACAAGCACTTTTTATTATAGCGTTATTGTTTATTCCATTTTTAACCACCGCACAGGAGAGCGATAAAAAAGATGGCATTAAATTCGGAGGCGTACTACGCTATACCATTTCATCAAAAAACTATGAGAGCGGTTCCAACAAAAAAGACCCACAATTCACATGGGGTATGTGGCGATTGAACATGGATGGATCTATTTCAGGCATAGACCTTAGTTTTGAATATCGATTTTACCCCTCCTACAAAGCCCACTTCTTGCGACAGGGTTATTTTGGATATAAATTCTCGGATGTTTTATACACAAAGGTGGGAGTAACACAAGTACCATTTGGTATTTTACGTTCTGCTGGTAACAATTATTTCTTTCAAGCTCCCTATTATGTCGGATTAGAAGACGATTATGACGTAGGTATAAAATTCGACATTACGCCCACAGATAATCTTGATATCTCTTTAGCATATTTTCGTCAATCCTCACCAGAAGGCTCATCCAATGGACCAAAAGGATCAAGCACCTACTCTTACAACATTATCCCTAGCCTTATTGAGGATGGACAAGGAGCTTATTATATAGATACTGAGGGGAAATATGTCGAGACAGATGCATCATTATCAGAGCTCAACCAATTCAATGCCCGTATAGCATGGCGAGCCACTCCCAATTGGGAGGTTGGTTTGTCAGGTCAAGTGGGTGGGATTTACAACGAAGTATTAGATAAATCTGAAACAGCAACTGCTTATGCTGCACATATAGTTGGCAACTTTGCAGGCTTTAATCTTAAAACTGAGTTTGTCCATTACAATTATAGGGCTAAAGACGACAATGGAAACAATCTTGACATCGTGCAGATGGGAGCTTACGCATCCAACCTACCGGGTGGCAATGGCTACACAGGAGGAGTTGCTACAAAAGCAAATATGTATGTAGTTGCACTCGCTTATGATATACCTGTTGAATGGGGACCCATTTCAAATATTAAACCTTACATAGACTACTCTTATGTTGACAAAGCAAACAAACTCTTTCATGACACACAGCAACTAATTCCTGGCTGTATGGTTACTGCTGGTCCAATCTATGCATACATCGATTATGCTATGGGTAAAAACCAACCTTGGCTGACCGATGATTTCGGAAAGGGCTTAGGCTCTGGATTGGCAGATGCTAATTGGAATAAACGCTTTAATATAAACTTTGGTTATTACTTCTAATTTTAAATCTCATAGCTTATACTGATACTAACAACGAACAACTGACTTAACCCGAAAAGACTTTACTCTCATTTCCGCATCCTCTGTTTACCTGAAATGTTGTTTCATGCAATAGAAAGCACAAAGCAAAGCTCATCTCTGCAACGAACAGTTTAACACATGATGATACATATAACAGCTTTAACTTGCCAAATATGTTACTTACCCCTCCATAGACAAAAGTTATAATAGGTATAAAACAGCACCCATATTGACAAGGAAAACACTTCAAACAGAGACATTTTATATCGCATGTAACAATCTAGTAACTACATGAATGGAGAAAATATATGAGGTGATAACAAAAAGCTGAAACAACTAATAAACGTATCATTTATGACGTATCGATTTTAGAATCAATTGTATATATGTTTTGATAGTAGTTCAAAAAACCGTATCTTTGTGGCTTGTAAAAATTTTAAGGCTTTCAATTCCCTTGTGGCTCAAACACAAATGCACGGGAATATTCTTCGAATTAGTCTTCAGCCAGAGATTTTTAATTAGCTGTTTAACTAGCAATAGAATTAATAATATATTACAATAAACTTAAAATTTTAAAAG
>CAZXGV010000167.1:0-4590 GCA_964640575.1 uncultured Dysgonomonadaceae bacterium | reverse complement strand
GTGGTTGTTATGGTTGTGTTGGATGGTTTTCGCTCGCCGATTTCCAACACTTCGACAGGCTTAGTGACCGTTGGGGTTGCGAGCGGCGGATTCGCCCCAATTATTTTATCTCAATCACCTTCCCCTCATCTGCCAACTCTGTGTTTGGAAACACTGCTTTTGCCTCTTCGAGCAACAGGTTCAAATCTTTATATCGAGAGGAGAAATGACCAATGACCAATTTTTTGACTGCTGCCAATTGTGCAATTGTTGCTGCTTGTTTTGCGGTTGAGTGTCCTGTCTTTGCTGCTCTGTGTAGATCGGTTTCGGCAAAGGTAGCCTCGTGATACAACACGTGCACTCCTTCGATATATTGGACGATGGATTCATCATAAGCTGTGTCGGAGCAATAGGCATAGGAGCGTGGTGGAGTGGGGGGAGTAGTCAATCGTTCGTTGGCTACCACTTCGCCTCGGGAGGTGACAAAGTCTTCTCCTTTTTTTATAGCACGTATCTGATGGAAAGGAATTTTGTAGTAGTCTATCATTTCGCGTTTGATGTGGCGCATCTTCTCTTTCTCTTGGAATAGAAATCCGGATGAGGCAATCCGATGTTTCAAGGGGAACGAATAGACAAAGAGTGACTTATCTTCGTAAATGAGGTTGCATCCTTTTCGCCTCAATAGTACCAATTGTACCTTGTAGGAAAGATGTTGGCAAAACAGGTCGAGCACTGGATTTATAAATTGCTCCAGTTCTTGGTGTGCATAGATGGTTAATGGTGCTGTTCTGCCCAGCAGACCGAATGTGGAGATAAGTCCTGGTAACCCAAAGACGTGGTCGCCATGCAGGTGTGATATGAAAATGCTATCTAACTTGCCCATTCGAGCCCCAAACTTTCTCATTTGCAACTGTGTTCCCTCGCCACAGTCTATCATAAACAATTTGCTGTTTACACTTACCAATTGCGACGAGGGCATGTGTGAAGTGGTGGGTAGAGCCGAGCCACAGCCTAATATTTGGATGTTGAAGTTTGTCATCTGTTTTGTTGTTCTTTTACGAGAGGCTGTTTAGTGTCTGTTTTTAAACCTCTTGTTGTTTTAAGTCTTTGAAAGACTACATAAAGAGGAGGTAGATAGCATAATCTAACTTATTAAAACAAGCGTTGCAAATCTATTGTTCTGTGAGGTAGGTTAAAACAGGGTAATGGTCGGATAGTTTTATTCTATCCACTGTGGTTTTATGAGCTTTCAGGTTTTTGCTGTGTAGAATGTAATCTATTCTGAATAGGAAGAAATCTTCGTAATAAGTGATGCCGGGTCCAAATCCTGTGGATGCATAAGCATCGTTGAGGTCGCCTCTCATTTTTTTGTAAGCGTAAGATATTGGGGTGTCATTAAAGTCGCCACAAATAATCAGTTTGTCATATTCTTGTTGGTTGACGTAGTCCGACAATGTTTGCACCTGTAGGGCTCTTTTGGTGTAGCCGCGTCCCAAGCGTTTCTTTATATTCGATGTTACTTTGTTTAAAGTGTGCGAATCTCTTTTCACCAGTAAATCGCCATACAGTTTTTTGTCGGATGACGATATTTTGTTCGACTCCAAATGATTGTTCACTATTAGGTAGTTTTCTCCATCCACATCGAGGGTATATGCTGCAGAGCCATTGTAGGATGAGTCGAAAGTAAACTCTCGTGTGCTTGTAATTGGGTATTTCGAAAAGCAGGCGAGTCCATAAGTATGGTATTTTCCCGAGTATTCGAGCCCCGTGATAGATTGATAAGGGTATTTATGAAGGATTTTGTTCACATCTTCTTGAGTGAGTAGCGATTTGCCTGTTTTGCTAATCATGTATTCTTGTAGGCATACAATGTCGGCATCGGTTTCGGCAATATATTCCAAGAGGGGATGGTCAGAGTCTCTTCGTGCTTCTTTCAAAAACCCCATCACATTGTAGCTGAGCACTTTCAGGCTGTTTTCGGGAACTGTGGATGTGTTGATGTGTAAAGGGAAGAAGGTGGTAATGGGCTTGTTGCATAGCATTAAGGCAACGCCAATTGTGATAGCTATCTTCCATTTTTTGATGAGCATCCAGCATGCCAAGCACAGAACGTTTGATAATAATATGACAGGGAATGCTATGCCGATAAGTGAGGGTAGAACAGTTCTAAGGGGCGATATATACCAAGATGAATAGGACAAAAAAAGCAAAAGAATGGATATGACAGTGACAACCAGAATAGCGGCTTTTATTGTTTTTCGTATCATAGCGTATCAAAATTGCATCTATTTTTCACTTGCATCAAATAGCTGACGCTTCTCTTCGGAGGTCAAGCTGCTGTATCCCGACTCCTTTAGCTTGTCCAATATGGCATCAATTTTCTTGGCTTCTTGCGTCTTTCTGTAGTTGTATTCGTAATCGGTTTCAGCACGCTTGTACACCACTTTGTGTGCTCCTTTGTGTTTTCTCTTTTTAAACAGATTGGCAATACTATCTAAGAAGCGGCTGATGGGTAATGTGAAATCTTTCCCTTTTCTGTATTGCATTGCAAACAGGTATCCCACAATTGCTCCACCAATATGGGCAACATGTCCACCAGGATTTTCGCCACTGCCCAGCGAAAGAAAATCGATGAAGAAAACAACAAGTGCTATGTATATTATTTTTATGCGACCAAACAGAAAAAGATTGAGTGTGGCATCGGGTCGATAAAAGGCTGCAGCCATTACCACTGCCATTACAGAAGCCGAAGCGCCAATCATCACGTTGTGTCCCAAATCTAAATAGTAGGGAATGGTGTTGAATGCTACAATATATAAGAGAGCACCTGCAAAACCTCCTATTACATACAATCCGCCCAGCGTTCTGTTGTTGAAGTAGGTCAAGAATATGTTGCCAAACCAATAGAGCCAAAGCATATTGAAGAGAATATGCATGAAGCCGACATGAACAAACATATAGGTGAATAGTGTCCAGAACCTAATTAGCAAAGTATTAAGTTGTGAGGGAACTGCCAGGAATTGGAGGGGGTTTAAGCTTTCTAAACGAAACAGGGTGACTATTACATAGAGGGCTTGAATGGCAATAAAAACGCCCACGTTTATGAAGATAAACTTCATAAGCACATTGCCTTTATTAAAAGTGCGTTTTATATCATCTAAAAAATTGGACATGATTTGTATTTTTCTTTCTATCTTTCTTTTTCCAGTAAAGTATCATAAATATACCAAACAGCATGCCACCCAGGTGAGCAAAGTGAGCCACATTATCTCCTGGCAAATAAGCCAAACCTAACACCAATTCCATGGCTCCATATCCCATCACCAACCATTTGGCTTTTATAGGGAATGGGAACGGGATAATATAGAGAGGTATGTTGGGGAACAGCATCCCGAAGGCAAGCAATATGCCAAATACAGCTCCCGATGCACCGATTGTGCCGGTATTCAACAATATATTGAGCGAGCCTTTGGCAACATCGGTATAATTCATGTTTTGCTCCAACAGTTGACCGCCTTGTGCAATTACATCAGATATTGCTTCTGCCGAGAGGCCACTTTTAAAAGAATAGACACGGAAGCCCATCACCAACATCTGAATTAATGCAGCCCCTATACCTGTGATAAAATAGTAGGTTATGAATCTTTTTGGACCCCATATTTGTTCCAGCAATCTACCAAACATAAACACTGCAAACATATTGAAAAAAACATGACCAAAAGAGTGTGGATCATGCAAAAACATGTAAGTGATAAATTGATAAATTCTAAAATTTGATGATTCGAAATAGTATAATCCAAGGTAATCCGAGAGGTCAATTCCTCTTTGCATAAGAACCATTTGTGCTAACCATACAATAACGTTGATGATTAGTATATGCTTACAAATAGTTGGAATTCCACTGGAAAAACCCGTTCGAGCTTGTTGCATGACGTTGATTTTTTTACCTGTTTATGTAACAAAAGTACAGTTTTATTCCGTGAAACACCGCTTTTAACGTCATTATTGGCATTTTTTTTGAATTTAGTGATAGTTTTTTGCTTTTTTCTTGATTGCTATTGTTTTATAATCTATATTTGGCAGTCAATAAGGGTTAAGCCTTAATGTTATATGTTTAATTTATTATCGTTTTCTTATGAATAAATCAGAATTAGTAAGCGCGGTTGCCCAAAAATCGGGGCTAACAAAAGTTGATGCTAAAAAAGCATTAGACGCAGTATTGGAATCAATTGATGAAGAGTTGAAAGATGGTGGGAAAGTAGTTCTCGTTGGATTTGGAACTTTTTCAGTAACAGAAAGAAGTGCACGCAAAGGTATTAATCCTCGCACTAAAGAACCAATTGACATTCCTGCAAAAAAAGTGGTTAGATTTAAAGCTGGTTCAGTACTCAGCGATTTAGGATAACTTACTTTTAAGAAATACATTAAAAAGGGGGCAAATGTTGAATTTGTTCCTTTTTTTGTTTTTAAGCAAAATGCATTTGTGAAAAAGTTTCTCGTTTAAAAAAAACAATTACCTTTGTTCTCTCAATTGATGACTCCGTAGCTCAGTTGGTAGAGCAAATGACTCTTAATCATTGGGTCGTGGGTTCGATTCCCACCGGGGTCACA
>CAZXGV010000166.1:0-4630 GCA_964640575.1 uncultured Dysgonomonadaceae bacterium | reverse complement strand
TCCAACAAAAATTAATTGTTGAATAGTGTAAGCAAGGATTGAGAATCTATTTATAATCAATACATATTACGAGGATTCTTTATTCCAATTAAACTATTTACACTTTAAGTTGTATATTTGCTTATAATAAAAATAGTTCTTACACCAACATTATGAAGAAACTACAAATAGAAATACCCCTTATACTTCCTGAAGTTCCCGATGATAAAGATGCATGCGTTCAAGATTTTATTCAACTTCTAGAAGGTCACAAAGGAATTGAAAAAGTACATGTCAAGAAAATAGCGGGTAGCGATGTGCCTCACCTCTGTTTTCATTACAACTCTGCTGAAATATCTATTAGTCGCATACGTATTATTGCAAAACAGATAGGCTCATCTATTAGTGAAAAGATAGGGCACAAATTAATTGAGGTAAAAGGCATTCGTCATCCTCGTCAGGCACGCAATATAGAATTGACTCTCAAAAAATTGCCTGGTATGCTTGAGGTATCGGTTTCTGCATCGGGAATGGTGAGAGCAGAATTTGAAAAGGCAAAACTAGAGGAAACAACATTAATAGAAGCATTGCAAAAAGAGGGACTTTCGGTCCCTGACAAATCTGTAGATGCTAAAAGGTATCTACAATCTGTGAAAGAACAACCTACAAAGAAGACTGAGAAAGTGAGTGCCCATGAACATGAGCATTCACATAGTGGTATATTTGGACAAAACACCGAGTTGATATTTTCGATTATTTCGGGTGTTCTCTTAGCCATTGGCTTCGCTATCTATTTTATTGAAACTGTTCCATCGTGGATTAGCACTGCCTTTTATATCGGTTCGTACTTTTTCGGAGGTTTTTTCACTACAAAAGAGGCAATAGAGAGGCTGCTGAAAGGTGGATTCGAAGTTGACTTACTGATGATGGTTGCGGCTATTGGTGCCGCCATATTAGGCAAATGGGTAGAAGGTGCATTACTACTATTCCTGTTTAGCTTAGGTCATGCATTGGAACATCACGCTATGAATAAAGCTAAGAAATCCATTGAAGCTTTAGCAGAACTTGCCCCAAAAACCGCATTGAGAAAACGTAACGGAAAAACTGAAGAGGTAGATATAGACCAAGTAAGGGTGAACGATGTAATTGTGGTAAGACCCGACAGCAAAATACCTGTGGATGCAGTTGTGATACGTGGTAAAAGTAGCGTAGACCAATCGCCCATTACTGGCGAAAGTATCCCTGTGGACAAATTGGCAGTAACAGACACCGAAAAAGACTACTCGAAAGAAAAAGAGATTAATAGTGAAAACAGGGTTTTCTCGGGAACAATCAATGGCAATGGTTCGCTCGAAGTGAAAGTGATTAAAGAGAGCAAAGACACCACGCTTTCTCGATTAATAACCCTGGTGCATGAAGCCCAAACACAAAAATCGCCCACTCAAAGATTCACAGACAAATTTGAGCGATATTTTGTGCCAATCATTTTAGGATTAGTTGTTTTACTATTAGGAGCCTTCCTTGTAATTAATGAAACTTTCAGTGATAGTTTCTATCGTGCTATGACTGTACTTGTGGCTTCCAGCCCATGTGCACTAGCCATATCCACACCCAGTGCTGTGCTTAGCGGAATTGCGCGAGCAGCAAAAGGTGGAGTACTCATTAAAGGAGGCAGACCTTTAGAAGACTTAGGTGTTTTAACAGCTCTGGCTTTCGACAAGACAGGCACACTTACCGAAGGTAAACCAAATTTGACCGAAGTGGTTACACTTGACAATGTGAATGAGAATGATTTATTAAAAATTGCTGTAGCTGTCGAAAGCCTAAGCGACCATCCATTGGCAAAAGCAATTGTGAGAGATGGCAAGAAAAGACTGAACGATGATACATTCATCGAAGCTAAAGACTTAGAGTCCGTATTAGGTAAAGGTGTTAAGGCAACATTAGGAAACGACAAGGTGTATATTGGCAACCTCGAGTTGCATGAAAACATCGATAACTTGAAACCTTCAACCGCCATAAAAGAAAAAGTGGAGGCACTAGAAGAAAAAGGGAACACCACAATGCTTGTTCGACGCAACGACACCTATATAGGCATATTAGCCTTGATGGATACACCCCGAAAAGAAGCCAAAAGTACCTTAGAGCAATTAAAAAAAGTAGGCATCAAAAGAATGATTATGCTAACTGGTGACAATCAGAAAGTAGCAGATGCAGTTGCTCAAGAAATAGGAATCACCGATGCTTGGGGTAATCTATTACCCGAACAAAAGGTAGATGCCATCAAAAAGCTAAAAGAGAACAAATCTAAAGTTGCTATGGTGGGCGATGGTGTAAACGATGCGCCTGCAATGGCACATAGCACTGTAGGCATAGCCATGGGTGCAGCTAGTTCGCCTGTTGCCCTAGAGACTGCGGACATAGCACTTATGGGAAATACGCTTAATGCTTTGCCCTTCGCAATAGGTTTGAGCCGAAAAGCACGCCTTATTATAAAACAAAACATTTGGATTAGCTTGGGAGTGGTGGCACTACTTATCCCCGCCACTGTATTTGGATTTGCAAACATGGCAGTTGCTGTTGTTTTTCATGAAGGCTCCACACTAGTGGTTGTCCTTAACGCATTGAGACTACTAAGATATAATAAATAGAAATCCGAAAATCACTTTTCACTGCAACAGAAGAGAGTTGCATAATCACCCGTCCGAGAATGTTAATAATATTGTTTTTTTGAAACAATACGTATTATCACACTGTTATTTCTCTGAAACAACTATCTTTGCACAGTTTTAAAGATAGTGTGCAGTTCATAACTGCACCAATACAAATTTAAAAGATTAATAATGAAAAATTTTACGAAGCTTAAAAGTATAATCGCTGTAGTGATACTTTCACTCGCAACTACAAGCGCATTTGCTGGAGGTATATTAACCAACACCAATCCAAGCGCTCGATTCGCTCGAATCATGGCACTAGATGCATCAACCAATGCAGATGCAGCTTATTATAATCCAGCAGGAACAATCAAACTACACGAGGGTTTTCACATCTCCTTTAGCAATCAAAGCGTTTTTCAAGAACGAATCATCACCTCTTCTTTCGCACCAATGACAGGTGCAAACTCTAAAGAGTATATAGGTAAAGCATCAGCTCCACTAGTACCAGGTTTGCAAGGTGTATATAGGAAAGGCAAATGGGCACTTTCTGGAAATCTTGCAATAGTAGGTGGAGGAGGAAAAGCCACATTCAATGATGGACTACCTTCGTTCGAATCTCAAGTTTCTATGCTCGTACCTCTAGTCAACCAATTTGGTGCAGGAGTAGCTGCTTCAATTCCTGAATCGTCACTATCATCAAAAGGCTATTCTGTAAATCAGTACATGCATGGAGTCAACTATATTTTCGGAGCTCAGCTGGGTGCTGCTTATGAAATAAACGATATGTTCTCTGTATATGGCGGTTTCCGTTTGAATATTGTTCACAATGAATATGAGGGACATCTAACTGATTTAAAGTTAGATATCGATGCAAAAGGATTAGGAGCTATTGGCTTCCCTGATCATAGTGGACCTATGAACCCAACACCCATCTTTGATATGATAAATAGCAATCCTGACATTCCACAAGAATCAAAGGATAAACTAGCACTACCCACAAAAATGGCTGGTAGCGGCGCATATTTAGAAAGCAAACAATCTGGTTGGGGTGTTGCACCAATCGTGGGAGTTCACTTTTCGCATGAAGGGCTTAACGTAGGAGCTAAGTATGAATTTAAAAATGGATTGAATGTTGAAAACAAAACATCTGTAGATGATACAGGCATGTTTGCAGACGGTGTAAACACTGCTCACGACTCGCCTGCATTGTTCACTATTGGTGCATCGTACGATATATTGCCAAGCTTAACAGCTAGCGTGGGTTATCATCTTTTCTTTGATAAAGATGCTTCAATGGCAAATGATAAACAAGACCATTTATCTGGGAATACCAACGAATACCTTGCTGGTATTGAGTACCGCATCAACGATATGTTCCTGATAAGTACTGGTGGACAAATTACTCGTTTCGGTGCAACTGATCAATTTCAGTCCGATCTTAGCTTCTCGATAGACTCCTACTCATTAGGTTTTGGTGGCGCAGTAAATATATCTAAAAATGTGCAGCTTAACATAGGTTACTTTTTCACCAACTATTCTGACTACACAAAGACATCAGACAATTATAATGGCACAGGTGTTGCAGGCAAAGATGTTTATAGCCGCACCAATAAAGTATTTGCTGCGGGTATAGATTTTTCTTTTTAAAAAAAGATAGATAATAATTTGAGAGCAGTGCTTTTTGCATTGTCTTTCAAGTAAAAAAACCACTACCGAGAGATTGTCTTGGTGGTGGTTTTTTCTATCTTTTAGGTTTACTGAAAATTTAATGTCAATCTGATGCAAACATAGGCTGTATCCTGTTGACTTGAACTACACAATATTTCTAACTACCCAAAACAGAATAATTATTGAAAGAATACCCCAAATTGCTTTTTCTCCAAAAAGAATTTTTCGCCATTTGAGAAAGCTTCCATTGTTGCTCTTGATAGTATCAAATAACATACCTGTCAAAAGATATGGTATTGAGATAACAAGAATTGCATTTTCTTTTA
>CAZXGV010000165.1:0-4656 GCA_964640575.1 uncultured Dysgonomonadaceae bacterium | reverse complement strand
TTTCGCGTGCTACTGTTATGAATTATCTTAAATATTTGCAAGATGCACGATTGATTAACATGTTGTACAAGGTGGGTAATAGTTTTCCTAAAAAACCAGACATGGTATATTTGAGCAACACTAATGTTATGTTTCCTACGAAACGAGGAGAAATCGATTGTAAAGTTTTATACGAAACTTTTTTGTATAACCAGCTAAATATAACAGCAACGGTAAACAAGTCAGAACAAGAAAATCAGTTTTTGGTAAACAATAAATATCATTTTAGAATAGAATTACAAAATAAAGAAAACTCGAAATGTCATTCACACTTAGCTATAATCGATTATGAGCAAGCTAAAGGGCATGATGTAGTTCCTTTGTGGCTTTTCGGGTTTTTGTATTAAGATCAGCCAGGAGTCGCTGTCTTAACATGGTGAAAATAGAATTACAATAAAAATAGAATTACAATTATGGCTAAAGAAAAGAAAATTTTAACCTGTGATGGTAATGAAGCAGCAGCTCACATAGCTTATATGTTTAGTGAGGTTTCTGCAATTTATCCAATCACACCATCTTCAACAATGGCAGAGCATGTTGACGAGTGGTCTGCAAACGGACGCAAAAACATATTTGGTCAGCCTGTTTTGGTTCAAGAGATGCAGTCTGAGGCAGGTGCTGCAGGTGCTATGCACGGTGCTTTGCAAGCTGGTGCTTTAACTACAACTTTTACTGCTTCGCAGGGTTTGTTGCTAATGTTGCCCAACATGTACAAAATGGCTGGAGAACTTCTTCCCGGAGTTTTTCATGTGAGTGCGCGTGCATTAGCTGCTCAAGCTTTGTCAATTTTCGGTGACCATCAGGACGTTATGGCTGCACGACAAACAGGTTTTGCTATGTTTGCCACGGGCTCTGTACAAGAGGTGATGGATTTATCTGCTATTGCGCATTTATGTTCAATAGAAAGTCGCGTTCCTTTTATGCATTTTTTCGATGGATTTAGAACTTCACACGAAATCCAGAAGATTGAAGCACTCGAAATTGAAGATTTGGAACCTTTATTGAATAGGGAAGCTTTGGAAGAGTTTAAGAAAAGGGCTCTAACTCCAGATGCACCTGTAACAAGAGGAACTGCACAGAATGATGATATCTACTTTCAATCGCGCGAAGCTGCGAATCCATTTTATGAGGCTGTTCCTGATATTGTTGAAAAGTATCTTGATAAGTTGGCTGCTATTACAGGTCGCAAATACGGATTGTTTGATTATTATGGAGACCCAGAAGCCGACCGTGTAATTATTGCGATGGGTTCGGTTACTGAAACTATTAAAGAGGTAGTTGATTATTTAAATACAGGGGATGATGCAAAAGTAGGCGTGGTGAGTGTTCATTTATATCGCCCATTCAAAGCGGAAGCTTTATTGTCAGTTATACCAAAGACTGCAAAACAAATTACTGTAATTGACAGAACTAAAGAACCAGGTGCAGAAGGACAGCCCTTGTATCTCGATGTGCGAAGCTCATTCTATGGCAAAGAAGATGCTCCTAACATTGTTGGTGGTATATATGGTTTGTCGTCTAAAGATACTACACCAGCTCAGATAATGGCTATTTTCAAAAACATGACAATGGCGATGCCGAAGAATGACTTCACAGTTGGAATAGTAGACGATGTTACATTTAAATCTCTTCCATTGAAAGAAGAGGTTCCAATGGATGATACTATTTATGAAGCTAAGTTTTATGGTCTAGGTTCTGATGGTACAGTAGGTGCGAATAAAAACTCTATTAAGATAATAGGAGATAATACTGATAAATTTGTTCAAGCTTATTTTGCTTATGACTCTAAGAAATCAGGAGGTTTTACAGCATCACATCTTAGATTTGGAGATAAACCCATTCGCTCCACTTATTTAGTTAATACCCCTAATTTTGTAGCTTGTCACGTACCTGCTTATCTTAATCTTTACGATATGACACGTGGATTGAAAGAGGGAGGAACTTTCTTGTTAAATTCAATTTGGTCTAAAGAAGAGGTTGGGAATCACTTACCAAATCATATAAAGAAATATTTAGCAGAGAAGAAAATTAATTTCTATACAATCAATGCTACTAAGATTGCATCTGAAATTGGATTAGGAAATAGAACTAACACTATTCTACAATCAGCATTTTTTAAGATTTCAAATGTAATTCCTTATGATTTGGCTGTAGAACAGATGAAAAAATTCATCGTTACGTCTTATGGTCGGAAGGGTGAAAAGATTGTTAGTATGAACTATCAAGCTGTTGATAGAGGAATTGAAGTTGAAAAAATAGAAGTTCCCGAAGAGTGGGCTAACATTGATGATGCTGCCGAAGATGTAACTAACTCAGTTCCTGAATTTGTTAAAAACGTTGTTCAGCCAATGAATGCTCAGCGTGGTTATGATTTGCCTGTTTCTGTGTTTACTGGTCGTGAAGATGGAACGTGGGATCATGGAACTACTGCCTATGAAAAGCGTGGTGTAGCTGCATTTGTCCCAAAATGGATACCTGAAAATTGTATTCAGTGTAACCAATGTGCTTATGTGTGTCCTCACGCTACTATCCGTCCATTTGTGTTGGATGAAAAAGAACAAGAAGGATTGGGAGAAGATGTTGCTCTTTTGAAAGCTCAAGGCAGACAATTTTCTGACATGGCATTCCGCATACAAGTTGATGTGCTAGATTGTTTAGGCTGTGGTAACTGTGCCGATGTGTGTCCTGGTAGAAGAGGCGAGAAATCGTTGGAAATGGTTCCTATCAGCACTCAATTAGAGAATCAAGACAATTGGGATTATATGATTGAAAAAGTATCTAGTAAGGCTCATTTGGTAGATGTGAAAATGAATGTGAAAAACTCCCAGTTTGCCACACCTCTCTTTGAGTTTTCAGGTGCTTGTTCAGGTTGTGGTGAAACTCCCTACATTAAATTGATTACTCAACTGTATGGCGATAGGATGATGATTGCGAATGCTACAGGTTGTTCTTCCATATATGGAGGATCTGCTCCTTCTACTCCTTACACAACCAATGAAGAGGGTAAAGGTCCAGCTTGGGCAAATTCTTTGTTTGAAGACAATGCAGAGTTTGGTTTTGGTTTTGTTATTGCTAATGCAAGTATGCGTCTTCGTATAGAAGATTTGATGAACAAAGCTCTTATTTTGAATGACTTCTCTGACGAGCTCAAGGAGTTGTTTAAAGAGTGGATAGAGAACAAAGATGATGCTGATAAAACAAAAGAACTGCAACCAAAACTAATGCCTTTGCTCAAGAGTAATTCTACCCCACTGGCAGCAGAAATTGCTTCACTTGAAAAATACATGGTGAAAAAATCTATCTGGGTGTTTGGTGGTGACGGTTGGGCTTATGATATAGGTTTTGGAGGTTTAGACCATGTTTTAGCAATGGGACAAGATATTAATGTGCTTGTGCTTGACACTGAAGTTTACTCTAATACGGGAGGTCAAGCATCTAAATCGACTCCATTAGCAGCAGTTGCCAAATTTGCTGCATCAGGAAGACGGATTCGTAAAAAAGATCTTGGAATGATGCTTACAACTTATGGTTATATATATATAGCGCAGGTTGCTATGGGTGCAAACCAAAGACAGTTTTTGACTGCCCTTAAAGAAGCTGAAGCATTTAAAGGACCTTCTATAATCATTGCATATTCACCCTGTATCAGTCATGGACTGAAGAAAGGGATGGGTAGTGCTCAATGGGAAGAAAAACAGGCTGTCGAATGTGGTTACTGGCACTTGTGGCGTTTTAATCCAGACTTGGAAGCTGAAGGTAAAAATCCTTTCATCATGGATAGTAAAGAACCAGATTGGAGTAAGTTTCAAGATTTCTTGGGAAGAGAAGTGCGATACACTTCGCTTGAAAAGGGATTCCCTGAAGAGTCGGAAGGGCTTTATATACAAGCAAGAGAAAGTGCGCAGTGGCGTTACAAATCTTATATGCGTATGAAGGATGCGGATTATTCTACCGCTGAAGAAAATGTGACAACTGAATAAGTTTTGTAAAACTACAAATTAAATAAGCAATAAAAGCGACTAATATTAGTCGCTTTTGTTGTTTATTTTAAGCCAACTTTTAAGAGTTGATTATACATTCCGTCAGCTTTCACCAACGGATAAGAGAACTAATATTCAAGGATCGGCTTCAGCCACATCTTTGATCTCAATATGTGGTTAAATCCAAAAGACTCTCTACAAAATTAAGTGATATCCATCTAATTTTTTCTAATGAATCCCTTAGTGCTAGAGCTATCTTACTTCTGCGTTATCATATAGACAGTGAGAGCTTCTAATCAAGCCTTGTACTGCATTTCCTTCGAAGAATATTGATTCAACCAAATGAAAACTGGCAATTCACAAAAAGTATTGTTGCTGCAAAAGTTAGTTTTACCTGCCACCACAAACAATTCGAGCGATAGGTGTTGATTTTTGCTTCCTACAAATGATTACAGTACATTTATCAATTGAATGTTGCAGTCTCTGTAGAAAGTTGTCACAAAAAGAGCTTTTTCTATCAGTCTTTAGCGAAGATGTGCTGTAAAAGTGACACAAAACATTTCTTCCGTCGAAGATTTGACGAACAAGAGATGAAAACGCAATCTTCCATTGAAGAAATGTTTAGAAAAGCACAAAT
>CAZXGV010000164.1:0-4661 GCA_964640575.1 uncultured Dysgonomonadaceae bacterium | reverse complement strand
TGGGTGTTACATTCGATAAAATATATTACGAATCGGACACCTACTTAGTGGGAAGAGAAAGAGTGCTGAAAGCATTGGAAGAGGGTCTCTTTTATAGAAAAGAGGACAATTCGGTGTGGGCTGATTTATCAGCAGAGAACTTAGACCACAAACTATTGTTGCGAGGTGATGGCACTTCAGTGTATATGACGCAAGATATCGGGACAGCCAAACTTCGCTTTGACGACTATCCCATCGACACGATGATTTATGTAGTGGGCAACGAACAGGAACACCATTTCAAGGTACTCTCTGCTATTCTCGACAAGCTGGGTTACGAATTTGGTAAAGGATTGGTGCATTTCTCTTATGGCATGGTAGAATTGCCAGAAGGAAAAATGAAATCGCGCGAAGGAACTGTAGTGGACGCCGACGACCTAATGGCAGAAATGATAGAGACCGCACGCGAAACATCTAATGAACTGGGCAAATTAGACAATTGCACACCACAAGAAGCTGAAGAGATTGTACGCATGGTGGGATTGGGAGCACTCAAATACTTTATTCTGAAAGTTGACCCTCGCAAAAACATGACCTTCAACCCTGAAGAATCTATCGACTTTAACGGAAACACAGGTCCTTTCATTCAATACACTCATGCTCGCATTCAATCGGTGTTGCGAAAAGCTACAGAACAAAAGATAGAAATGCCAACACAAATTGGAGAGGTCGAACTATCGGAAAAAGAAGAAGGCATGGTGCAACTACTTGCTGACTTCACCCAAGTAATTGCTCAAGCTGCCGAAGAATACAACGTGTCGTTGGTTGCCAACTATGTATATGACTTAGTGAAGGAGTACAATCAGTTTTATCACGACTTCTCTATATTGAGAGAAGAGAACGAATCGCTAAGGGCATTCCGGTTGATGCTCTCAATGAACACGGCTCTTACCATCAAAAAAGGAATGTCATTGTTGGGCATTGATGTTCCTGATAGAATGTAACAAGCATCATATAAAACAACAAAAGTGAAAGTTCTTGACATAAGATTTTAACACAATCGGATGAACACTACACACATAAATAAGACTACAAATTGGAAAGTGCTACTCTTTCTATGTATTGCATCTGTCTGCTCAAGAAATTTATTATTTGCGCAACATCCAAAAGACTCGTCCCAATACTCGCGCTCCCGTATTTATCAACTTGGTGCTGAAAGTCGCCCAGGATATATTTTCCCAACGAATCCTTTCTTGGAAGGAAATAATCAAAAGAACAAACCTGTTGAAACTGTTTATTCAACGCACTTGAAATACTCTTTTCACTTCAACCCCGACTCGTATGTAAACAAAATTTATAGAGGAGTGTATCAAGGAATTGGCATCGCACACTACAATTTCGGCAATAAAAAAGAGGTTGGCAATCCCTTAGCCCTTTATCTATTTCAAGGCTCAACTATTGCACAACTCTCTCGAATGATATCCTTAAACTATGAATGGAACTTTGGAATATCGGGAGGTTGGGAACCTTACGATGAAGAATACAACTCATACAACGGGATGATGGGGTCGAGTTTTAATGCTTACATGAATGCGAACTTCTATTTCAAGCAACAACTTTCATCTAAGCTTGACTTAATGTATGGAGCAACACTCACTCACTTCTCTAATGGCAACACCAAATACCCCAATGCTGGGCTAAATGCAGTTGACTTAAAAGTGGGAGTGACTTATAACTTTAATGGAGATCACTACAACCTCTCAAAAGCTTTCTCTGGAGCACTACCAGTCGAAAAGTTTCCACAACACATCAGTACAGATGTTGTATTGTTTGGTTCGTGGCGACACAAAGGGTTTATTTTGGGTGAAACTCCTCTCTCCTCACCCGACACCTACCATGTGGCTGGCTTCAATATCAACCCAATGTATAACATGAACTATAATTTACGCTTCGGACTATCGCTAGATGGCGTGTACGACAGTAGTGCCAATATTTATACAGAAGATTACATTATCGGAATGGGGCAACCCGATCCTGGATACACCTTCTACAAACCCTCCTCCCTCAAAAAACAATTGGCACTCGGTATTTCAGCACGTGGAGAATATGTGATGCCCTATTTCACTGTTGGTTTGGGCATAGGAACCAATGTACTGCATGGTGGTGGCGACTTGAAGGGACTATATCAAACACTAGCCCTTAAAATAGAAGTAACACGCAGCTCGTTTATCCACATCGGATATAACCTTCAGAACTTTAAAGAACCCAACTATTTGATGCTGGGGATTGGGTATCGGTTTGGAAATAGATATCCGTGTTTTTATAGGTAGTGAAGGAGAAAAGTCTCTTTCATTTTTATGATGTGAAAATTTTCCTTTTTTCAACATCATAAAAAGTTTTCCGCCCAGTCTCATAAGATTTCATAGCCATCAAAACAGCTACTGCATGTTGATAACCTGCATCGATTGGCGCTATTGGTGTCTCATTATCACGGATGCAACTCAACCAATCATGGAAATGATCGGGTCGGTCAATCAATTCCACAGGTTTCTCCCCATTTATAGTCCCGTCTGATCGAGGAGCACCTTTATCGGTATATGTTGGTTTCCCCCAACTTGCCATATTCATCACACCTTTATCGCCATAGAAATTCCGAACACTTCCCATACTATTACCAAGATTGTTAGAGCTACTTACCATAAAACCTTCTGGATAAATCCACGTTGCTTGAATACAATCAGGATTAGTAAAGCGATGCTCATCTTCCCACGTAAAGGTATCACCAAGACAAACACATGATTCGGGAAACTTTGCACCAGTGACAAAATGAACAACATCAATAAAGTGAGCACCCAAATTAGGGATAGGACCATGGGAGAAATCATAATAACCATACCAAGCTGAATACTGGTCAGCACTAAATGGTCTAAAAGGACGATCATCTAAAAACTCTTTCCAATCAACATCTTCTTCTCTAACATCTCTTAAGTAACTGTACCAATACGGTTTCTGTTGATTGCGACATTCCTCAACACGTGAAAGTTTACCCAATTTTCCTTGACGGTACAAATCACGTGCACCCATTATACCAGGTAGGCTGCGCAATTGAGTACCCACTTGCACCACAACACCCGCTTTCTTGACAGCATCTACAGCCTTGATTAATTTGTCCATATCCATTGCTAGAGGTTTCTCCACATAAATATGTTTCCCAGCTAGGGCAGCTGCCTCCAAATGTGTAGTATGTAAATGATCTGGTGAAGCTATCATAACTGCATCAATATTGTCCAACTCCAATAATTCTGTATATGAAACAACCTGTTTTGCATCTCGGCCGAACCATTTTCGTACTTTTAAATTGGACTCCTCTCGTGCAATACGCCATGGATCACAAAGAGCAACAATTTCAACATTCATTTCATCGGCATGCTTATAGACACCATCCATAAACACTCTGTTACCTCGATCTCCACAACCAATAATTCCAATGCGAATCCTATCGTTAGCGCCTAATGCTCTCCCGTGTTTCAATATAGTTAAAGATTTGGGTAAAATGCCAACACCTAATGTAGCATAAGCACTGTCCTTAATAAACTTTCTTCGTGATAACTTCTCCATACAAACAGATTTTATAATTAAACTTTATAATTAACAACTTATATAATCCAGCACATTCTCGACTTCGAGAAAAATATACTTTGGCACCAATATAAAACCACTTTTTTAGCTCTGATAAGTTGATCTTTCTATTCTTATATGCGAATAAGCTTTCCAAATGGATAACAAAGCTACAATAGTTCCGTATAAATCACATCTTTTTTAGAACAATTTTAAGACTCGAAAGGAAAGCAGATTATAAAGATAAATCTAGTATATTACTTGCGGCTTCAGTTGCTGTTAGGCTTGACCTAATGTTTCTTCGAGAGTCTTTAAACAAACACAATTCAGGCTTTTAAATAATTGCTTTTACAGTTCAGCAATCATAATATTTTTAAAATGCACCTGATCACCATGATCTTGGAGAAGAATATACCCATCTAACTGCTTTCCAAAGCCCTCATAGTCTTTAAACTTTGTTTTTTCAATTTTTCTGGCAAACTCCTCTGTATCAATATTAACATCAATCACTTTCTCTCCATTTAACCAATGCTCTACATTGCCATTACTCACTTTTATACGAAGAGAATTCCACTCTCCTGCTGGATTTAACTTTTTGCTATTATTAGGAGCTTCTAAAAGATAAATAGCTGCTGTCGAGCCCTTCTCATTATCAAATCCTCGTATTTCATCTTGTTTGAAGTCATCAATTATTTGATATTCAAATCCAACCAAATCATACTTATCTCTTTTCGTGTCCTTTAATTTATTTACAAAATACTTCACACCTGAATTGGTATGACTCAAATATTTAAAACTCAATTTCAATTCAAAGTTAGCATATTTCCTCTTTGTTATCAAATCACCCCCCTTTCTTCCAGGAAGAAGTATTAACTCGTCTTTATCAATTATCCAGCCCTCTTTTGAAAATCCATCCTTGGTACTTGTCCAATTTACAGTATCTTTAACTGTGTCAAAAAGAGGCTCCCACGATATATCGTTTTCTTTTTTAGTTGAAATGCAATTTAGATTTAATGTGAGTATTAAAAAACTGATAAATACAATATATAAATTCGATCGCATAA
>CAZXGV010000163.1:0-4682 GCA_964640575.1 uncultured Dysgonomonadaceae bacterium | reverse complement strand
ACTTACTACTTACTACTTACTACTATAACAGACTCCACGATACAGTCAATCCTGCCATAACAATCGAAACCATGCTCATCAATTTAATCAAAATATTGAGAGAAGGACCTGAGGTATCTTTAAATGGGTCACCCACTGTGTCACCTACAACAGTTGCTTTGTGGGTTTCGCTTCCCTTGCCACCATAGTTGTCCATTTCGACATATTTCTTAGCATTGTCCCAAGCTCCTCCAGCATTAGCCATAAACACAGCTAGAACAAAACCTGAACCTAAACCACCTGTTAAAAGTCCCATTACCCCAGCAACACCCAAAAGGAGCCCCACAGCAATAGGTATGGCAATGGCTAGCAATGACGGCAATAGCATTTCGCGCTGAGCACTCTTGGTGGATATTTCTACACATCGTGCATAATCGGGAGTTCCCGAACCATCTAAGATACCCTTTATCTCTCTAAACTGTCTGCGAACTTCGTCCACCATTTCTTGTGCAGCTCTGCCCACAGCATTCATGGTGAGACCACAAAACAGAAACGCCATCATCGAGCCAATGAAAACACCCACAATAACTTTTGGATTCATCAATGTTACTTGATAATAATCCATGAAGTCGGCAAAGTTTGCATCAGCAGTACTCATTGTTTCTCCATTAGCAAAAGTAAGTACCTGCTGCCCTAATCGCATCAATCCAATTTTAATTTCTTCGATATAAGATGCTAATAGTGCAAGTGCTGTTAAAGCAGCTGAACCAATAGCAAAACCTTTTCCTGTAGCAGCTGTCGTATTCCCCAATGAATCGAGTGCATCGGTTCGCTCTCTTACTTCGGGTCCTAAACCACTCATTTCGGCATTCCCTCCTGCATTGTCAGCAATGGGTCCGTAAGCATCAGTTGCCAAAGTAATTCCTAACGTGGATAGCATACCCACTGCCGCAATTCCTATTCCATAGAGGCCCAAGCTTAAATTCGTACCACTTACTATATTTTGCAAATCGAAATTAATGGCAGACAAATAAGAAATCATGATGGCAGCTGCAATTGATAAAACGGGAATGAATGTAGAAATAAGACCTGTACCAATTCCAGCAATAATAACAGTTCCAGGTCCAGTTTTACCACTTTTTGCAATCAAACGGGTTGGATTGTAAGAATGAGAAGTATAATACTCTGTTCCCTGCCCAATAACTATCCCAGCTAACAATCCAGAAATAACGGAAAAAGATAATCCCAACCAATTTTCGAATCCTAACATGTACAATATACCAAAAGTAGCAACTGCAATGAGAAATGCACTTGTATTCACACCTCTATTGAGAGCATTCATCAGCTGTTTCATATCAGCATCGTCTTTCGTTCTCACCAAGTAGATTCCGAATATAGACAAGAAAACACCAACCGCCGCAATAATCATAGGTGCAAACACCGCATTCTTCTGCATAATTGGGTTGGCAGCATAAGCTGATGCCCCTAGAGCGGCAGTAGCTAAAATAGAACCACAGTATGATTCGTAGAGGTCTGCCCCCATTCCAGCAACATCGCCTACGTTGTCGCCCACGTTGTCGGCAATTGTAGCAGGGTTGCGCGGATCATCTTCAGGAATTCCTGCCTCAATTTTACCCACCAAGTCGGCTCCCACGTCGGCAGCTTTCGTGTATATACCTCCCCCAACACGTGCAAAAAGAGCTTGAGTAGAAGCTCCCATACCAAATGTAAGCATGGTGGTGGTTATCATAATAAGTTTGTGAGAGGCAAGGGCTGTATCTGGAACAAAATAATCGAGAATAAAATACCAAGCAGAAATATCAAGCAGTGCCAATCCCACAACTACTAGTCCCATAACAGCACCCGACCTAAAAGCCAGCTGCAAGCCTTTGTTGAGAGAATGACGAGCGGCATTTGCGGTACGTGCGGAGGCGTACGTAGCAGTTTTCATGCCAAAAAAACCAGCGAGACCAGAAAAGAACCCTCCTGTAATAAATGCAAAAGGAACCCAGTTGTTTTGTAAGCCAAAATAAGCCATGACACCAAAAATAAGAGCCAATACTATAAACACGATTACAACAACTTTATATTGTTGCTTGAGATAAGACATGGCTCCTTCTCGCACATAGCGTGCAATTTTCTCCATCTGGGCAGTGCCTTCACTCTCTTTCATCATATTTCTAAAGAAATAATACGCAAAGAATAAAGCCACTAATGATGCTAAAGGGACTAAATAGAAAAGATTCATACTATTAACATTTTAGATAGGTTTGATAAACATTAAATTAAATATATGCAAATATGCAACTTATTTGGTAAAAAACGAAACTAACTACTATCTTTTACTCACCCTATCATTATTTTATCGGAAAAAAGAACACTTACACAATTAATTTATTAAATTTGTAGGTAAGTCCATCATTATTTATTTTATACATCCGCTTTTACATTTTCAAAAATATGACTAAAAGTTTCTTTCTTAATAGCGACAAAAACGTAAAAAACATCCAAATAAAGAAGAGTATCATCAATCTCTTCATCAATGAGGGTAACAATACCATCACTGAACTATCCAAAGAGCTGGATGTAAGCATTCCCACAATTACGAAATTCATAAACGAGCTGATAGATCGAGAATTAATTATGGAGTATGGCAAAGTTCAAACTTCTGGTGGAAGATATCCTATCTTGTATGGTTTGAAACCCGATTCTATCTATTTTATTGGTGCAGATATGAGCAGGCATCATCTTCACATTGCCTTAATGAATTTCAAAGGCGAAATAGTTGACTATCAAATGGGCATTAAATATGAATTTAAAAACACTGCGGAGTCGTTTGACATTCTTCACGAACACCTTCAGTCTTTTATTGATAATGTAAAAGTACCGAAGAACAAACTATTCAACATCAATCTTAACATATCGGGTAGAGTGAATCCTGAGTCGGGATATAGCTACAGCAACTTCTATTTTAGCGAACAACCTATTACTGAAATTTTGACTGAGAAGCTTAACTTCAACGTAGGTATTGACAATGATACACGTGCTATGGCGTTGGGCGAGTATATGTCGGGTGCGGTTCAGGGCGAAAAGAATGTTATTTTTGTAAATGCTGGTTGGGGATTAGGAATCGGAATAATCATTGATGGAAAGCCCTACTATGGCAAGTCAGGATTTTCAGGAGAATTTGGACACTTTCCCATATTCGACAATGAAATACTGTGTCACTGTGGCAAGAAGGGGTGTCTTGAGACAGAGGCTTCTGGAAGAGCAGTTCACAGAATGGTGATAGAGAGAATAAAGAATGGCGAAAGCTCCATTCTCACCAAACAAGTCAACGATTTAGACACTCTCACACTGACAGACATCATGCAAGCGGTGGCTAAAGAAGACCCACTATGTATTGAAATTATTGAGGAAGTTGGTTATATACTTGGAAAGTATATTGCTGGGCTTATTAATATATTTAATCCAGAGTTGGTAGTGATTGGTGGTCAATTGTCGCTAGCCGAAGGCTTCCTCCTCCTACCAATAAAGAGCTCGATAAGAAAATACTCGCTAAATCTTGTAAATAGAGACTCTAAAATAGTAACTTCTAAGCTTAAATTAAAGGCGGGTATTGTGGGCGCATGTATGGTGGCGAGAAGCAGATTGTTTGATAATAATAAATACCTGTAAGTTTCACCCTATATATGTATACGTTTGTCACTCGGCATAGAAAACGTTGAGGATATAAAAGCAAATTTAGAAAAAGCGTTGAATAGATAAACTCATTATAAGTTTGCTTCAAGTGTATTCGATAAGATGCTTTGGGCATTACTCGTATTTATATCTCCAAACATGGAAGATTTTAAATTTTATAGCAAGAGAGAAGAGAAGGCAAACTACCTTACTCATGGCTTTGGGGTTCTGATGGCGATTGTTGGCACAATCGTTTTGGTATCTAAAGCAGCAGCTGCAGGCAACAATTGGGCAATTATAGCTCATTCAGTCTTCGGCTTTGGTATGTTGGTGTGCATGCTTTCATCTACAATCTATCACTATGTGCAAGAGCCAAAAACAAAAAAAACACTCCGGCACTTTGATCATGCTAGCATTTATGTGTTGATAGCCGCTAGCTATTCTCCGTTTTCGCTGATATTGTTACGACAAGAGGGATTGTGGGGTTGGTCGCTCTTTGTTTTAGTGTGGCTTATTGCGTTAGCTGGAATTGGGTTTAATTTCAGACCCATGAAAAAGAATAGCCATATAAAAACGGGGTCTTATGTATTAATGGGGATGACTGTACTTATTGCAGTTAAACCTATGATTAGGGTAGCGATAGAGAATGAGTGTCTTCCTGTATTATATTGGTTAGCAGCAGGTGGAGTGTTCTATATTATCGGCTCGGTTGTGTATGCGATGGCAAAGAGGGAGTTTGTGCACGCAGTGTTTCATGTGTTTGTTTTATTAGGGTTGGGTAGCCACATTATATCTGCTTTTTTGATTCCTGTGTGAAAACGGCTTTCATCTTTGTAATATCAGCAATCAAAAAAGGGTGATGAAAACATGTTTCGAACCACCCTTTGCTATTAATTAACCATTAAATAACACTGATTTTGATTAGGAAACCTACTCTAATTCTTTCATTTGCTTGTCAAACCAAGACTTAATATCGTCTTTGCTTTTACCTGTTTTCTCTTGCAATCTACCGTAGAGCTCAT
>CAZXGV010000162.1:0-4703 GCA_964640575.1 uncultured Dysgonomonadaceae bacterium | reverse complement strand
AAATTATTAAAGATGAAAGCCAGAGATATAATATTTTCAATGCTGTTTATAGTTTTGACAGTTGAAGCATTAACCAACAGTAGTTTTTTAGTTTTTAAAAGTTCAAGCGATTTGCTTTACTTTATTATAGTTTCATTAGCTGCTTTAACTATGACAATAACAAGTGGTATTGACTTGCGAGGTTTGAAAGATAAGAGCATGAAAAGTAAAATAAGCACTCTTTTTTGCTTTACCTCTTCTTTGGTTTATATCTTGGTCACTGCATTCTATTTGATAACAAAACAGAATTGAGATAATGATATAAACTCAACCTAACATGAAAAAACACATAGATTTTTAAAGATGAAGAGTCGATTCATTGGATAACTTAGAATAGATAACGATCTATTACAGTAATTTACGCGTTTGAAATACCACAAACATGATATTTGAAAACCCTTTTTTCTTGATTGGCCTAATTTTTATTGTTGCTGGTTTTATATTTCACAAGTTTCCACCTAAAACTATCAATACAATTTATGGGTATAGAACTAAAAGATCGATGAGAGATCAAAAGAGTTGGGACTTCGCTCAATTATACTCATCAAAACTAATGATGCAGCTTGGGCTACTGTATGTCTTAGTAGGATTAATAGGGTTCATATATAAATCCAACGAAATAATAGTAGCTATAACAGCAATTGCGCTTTTGATAGTGATTGCTGCAATCATAATAGTAAAGGTGGAGAAGAAGTTGAAAAAGAAATAATAAAATTGAACGACAAGCACATCTAATGATTTGTTGATTCTATTTAATAACAGTGGCAGAGATGTGTGCAGTGTAGAGAAAATTCATGAATTTTCTCTACATCAACAACCATCACAACGACTATAATAATCATCAGTCCCAGACCAGTGATGGCGCAAGCCTAATTAAAAACCCACCACAGACAAATTAAAACAATACCGCATCCGTCGACGACGAATAATAACTCCAAAAATAGTGGAAAAACTACAGATTATAATAGAACTGACATATCCTTGTCATAACATTGACACCAACATGACACTTCAATTAAGGGTTAACTTTCATACCTTTGTAGGGGACTTAAAATGAAAACTATGCACAACAAACATTTCAATAAAAAGGTGAAAGAGCTTAGAGTTAAGAATAACCTCTCTCAGGAAGAATTTGCAAATTTGTCAGGATTGAGTGTAAGAACAATTCAAAGGATTGAAAATGGTGAGACAAATCCAATTGGAGATACGAAAAGAAAGATAATTAGTGCCCTTGAATCATTTCCTAGTAAGGATTTTACCAATGAGCCTGAAAAGTTGGAAGAAAGTGGCTTTTTTAAAAAAATGATAATTAAATATGAATATATTGTTGTAGTCTTTGTTTTTGCAATAGTAGGATTCTTTTTAGGAATGCTTTTTCACAGTTATGTGTTATTTATTTCAGCACTACTTATAGAACTCATTTGCCTTACTTTGCTCACCATTTCTACGATTTATCATATAAAAAAGAAAGGTTTTAAAAAAGGAGCTAAATATCTTGCAACCACTTTAATTGCAGTTATTGTATTTCTTTTTCCTTTTGGAATGCTACTTCTAGGAACAGGCGTACAGCAGACACACATAAATGGTAAAACAACAACGATAAAGAGGAGCTATTTTGGAAAATCAGATACAACAATAGTGTACGAAAGCATAGATGATCTTTGGGGAAAAGACCCTTCTACCATTCATCTAACACGAGAACGGAATAGAAGACCCAATGGAAAATGAAAAATCAAAGATAATCTTTAATACATATAGTTATGACCTCATCCTCCTCTCTTTATTTTATTATCAATAACTGCTCTAACATTGGCAACAACAAGTAGTTTTGATTAGTATGGCAGAGATGTGTACAATGTAGGAAAAATCATGTAGAGAAAATTCATGAATTTTCTCTACATGAAATAATTTGCATCTTTTCATTTTTATATCAGAAAACACTTTATCTTTATAGCGTAAATTAACCGTTAACAACAATCTTACAAAAACTCAGGAGTTATGATAATGCAAAAATGGATCACCTTACTGTTGTTCAGCTTTTTATCTATATCTATTTTCGCTCAAAAGAATGAAGTGAAGGTAATGTATTCCCCAGTGTCGCTCCTTCGAATAGATAATTGGGGAAGAGACCTTGATGGTCTCAGTGCCAACTATACAGGAGCATTTATGATTGACTACAACCGATATCTGAAACCTCGACTAAAAATTGGAGTTAACTTAGTGTACGACCACGAAAATGTGTCAGGCACAAAAACTGGTGGTTTTATGAACCCAAATCCTCCTTATGATTGGATTACAACAACAATTAAACAAACCAATAAAGAGGGATGGTTTTTCTTCGGTCCTCAAGTGGGGTATGAGTATATTCAAAAAGAGAAATTCCGAATGGGTAGTCTTGTTGGTGTGTCTATGGTCTTAATTACCACAAGAGACACTGTAGATCCCATCACTGGTAATAACTCTTATACTATTATAGATGATAAAGAAACCAAAATGAATTTTTTCTTTCACGCTGAAGTTGTGAATTTTACTTGGGGAAAGAATTATGGACTTACTGGGCAATTGGGCTTTGGACACAAAGGATTGGTAAGTTTTGGAGGGTTTGTGAGGTTGTGATTTATTTAATTTGACACGTAGAGAAAAATTACACGTAGAGAAAAATCATGAATTTTCTCTACCTATTCCACAAACCCCGCATAGGCAATATTTATGCGACACTCCCCAAGGAACTTCTCTTTTACTCTTCAACCACTCATTGAACTTATATGTAAGATATATATGATGAGCCTATGCCTACAATTATACCTCACAACACATCGGATGAGTAATGAACACCAAGATACATGCGCAAGAATGCAGCAGTAGATGCCCACACATACATAGGAACAGCTAATTCCCATTTAGGAAAAGAGAGTGTGAGCAATGTGGCTAAATTGAAAGCCACGGAGGTGTGCCCAGATACAAATGAAGGCGAGTAACAAAAACTGTGCTTATCTCGCAATATTATTCTATCGGGATAAGCTTCGAATGGTCTTTTGCGATTGAATCCATATTTGGTTGTGGGTGTGATAGCTCCGTTTAGTAGCATAGCAGCTCCTGTAACTATACCTGCTTCCATCACCTTCTCACCTTCTCTGAGCCACCCATAAAGGCCAAGACCTACAACAGTACCTACCTCAATATATGTGGCAGATGAAGAGATAAACTTCATGGTACATTCGAATCCTTTGCCAGCATCGATGAGATTGATTCTGTCCAATCTATATCGATGTTTTGGGAATAGGCAATAGTAGAACAGCTTACAATTATTAAAAGAGAGATTGTGATTCTTGTGATATGGTTCATGATGCATTGGGTATGAATGTGCTAACGAATTGTTGTATACTAAACAGGCTGCATTCAACTTCTCTACATCACCATTAATAACAAGACCGTAAGCGATACGCCCGTATAAATGTATGATACAGATTCAACAATAATTGAGTATATTTGTTTTGTAATTGAAGGGGGAAACAAAGAAACTATCTAATAATTATTAAAAAAAAGAATAATGGCGACAGTTGATAAAATAAGAAATAGTTTGATTGATAAAATTATCTCGATTAGAGATAAAGAAATTCTTGAGGCTATTGATAAACTTGTTTCGTTAAGCACATCAGATATCGTAGAGTTGACAAACGAACAAAAAGAGATGCTTCAAATGAGTGAAGATGATATTGAAAATGGACGATTAATATCTCAAGATGAAATGAATAAACGAAACTTGGAATGGCTGAACGAAAAATAATTTGGACTAAAACAGCAGATATCCAACTTGTAGGAGTTTTACAATTTTGGCTAGAAAGAAATAAATCAAACACCTATTCCAAGAAGTTATTAAGGCTAGTGACAGACCGCACTAAAGAAATTGCAAAAACACCTTTCATGTACAAGTCTACAGATTTTAAAGATGTAAGAGTAGCTTCATTGGGTAACTTTAGTATCTACTATAAAATCACAGAAAAAGCTATCATAATTACTGCATTTTGGGATAACAGACAGGACCCTCGAAAACTATTAGATATTTTAAAGTAGTTGCAATGACTATCTTGGATAATTTGCTAGTTTATTTAAAAGACGTTGCATGAAACGTTTCTACCAATGATGGGCTCGCGCGAATTTGTAACCCGTGTATTGCGTATGCAAAATCTTATCTGTTTATTCTTTTACTTCACAATACACCGATTCGGAAATCGGCCGAGCGGATTGTAATGCCAAATCATATTCATTTGTTGATTGAATTGATGGATAGGGATGAAAATAATGGGAAAAATGTGGATTGAGTCAGCGATGATGTTGATTGTGTGGACGGTCATGCTGACTGTATGGGCGATCATGTAGATTGTGTGGGTAATCATGTAGAGAAAATTCATGAATTTTCTCTATAATGCTACCAATCATCACACTATAAAGCCGCTCGCGCTCATTTGCAGTGCGCCTGCCGATTTGGAAATCGGCGAGAGCGGTAACCACAACGTGGTTAAAGATGAATAGCCATGGGTGTAAACCGATGGTAATCAAGTCAAAAACACCCACGAACCCTAGGGGTTCAACCCTATTCAAACCTTGTTTTAACCCATCTTGCAGGCTGCTTCCCTGAAAAGTTAAATATTTAGTTAAATTCG
>CAZXGV010000161.1:0-4760 GCA_964640575.1 uncultured Dysgonomonadaceae bacterium | reverse complement strand
CTTGTAGTGCCCAATTGGACACGACAAGCTCCCGAAGGTGTCAAGCCCACCGAAGATCCAGCTGGTTGGGGCTTGCATAGCAAGGAGTTTGCCCTGCACGAAGGCATCAATTTGATTAATATAGAGCAGGAGGGGTTGGTGTATGTGCGTTACTACACTGACGACGGGCCTAGCAACCATCCACCTATAGAAGTCCACTTCCCTACAGGAAAAGAGAATGGATATTTTGATGTTATGCGTGGCGATAACGACGAAGATTTTAATCGACTGCTTGAAAATGCGGTGAGCCCTATTCTTGATATGAGGGGCAAGCATATTCAGGTAGCTTTTCCTGTGGAGCGTCTCAAAGAGCATACTTGGGGAAAGGGAGTTGAACTAATTAATAATTTTGATAGTATTGTTGCTTTGCAATACCGTTTTATTGGATGGGAGAAGGAGCAGATAATACCAAAGAATCATGTGTTGGCACGTGTCAACTATCATTACTATATGTTTCGCGACGGTGATGGGGTGGCATATCTCGACAAATCTATTCACTTGGTGGCAGACCCATCTAGCACCATCAAGGGCGATCCGTGTTGGGGCTTTAGTCACGAACTGGGGCATGTGTTGCAGATGCGTCCGCAAATCACGTGGAGTGGTATGACCGAGGTGAGCAATAATATTTTCACTCTCTACTCAACCACTATGTTGGGAAATCGTAGCCGCTTGTCAGCAGAGGGACGTTATGATAAGGCACGCGAAGAGATTCTAGATAGTGGCATCTCTTATCTTGGCTCTTCATCCGATAGCGATGCCAATCAGTATGGCGGTGGTGGCACCACGAATGTATTTCATCGGTTAGTTCCTTTTTGGCAGTTGCATCTCTATTTTGCTGACCAGGGTTATCCCGAATTCTATGCCGATTTGATGATTGCTATGCGCAATCAAAAACCTCTTAGCGGACGCAACCGCAACAAAGGTTGGCTAGATATGCTTGAGTTTACACGCCTAGCTTCCAAAGTGGGTAAAACAGACCTTACTGAGTTTTTTGAGCGATGGGGGTTTTATTATGTAGGCAAAGTAGAGGGTAACGACTATGGTCATTACACATACGATATTACTCAAGAAGCAGTAGATACCGTTAAAAATAAAATTGCGGATATGAATTTGCCGAAGCCTAAAAAGGACATTACACTATTTGAAGATTAACCTGCATCCTGCATCACACTTATATTACAATCTCTTTCTGCGTAAGGTAGGAGGAGATTGTTTTTAAAGCTTGTTATTTGTACTACTTTATATGGTAAATCCATGTAAATAACACCTCTCTTTGAAACAATTGCTGTTTCAGTTGTTATAATAGATAGAAAGAATGTTTTGAAAAAAATAAACTTATTATGATTGTAACTTATGTCTATCACAGTTGCTGTGCAATAGAATTTGAAAATTTTTCAGTAATCATTGATTACTACCAAGATGCTATTAAAGAAGGAGAAGAAACTGGCTGGGTGAAGAATTACCTGCTCAAACAAGAAAAGCCTTTGTATGTATTATGTACTCACTCACATGCCGACCACTTTAATGAAGAAATCCTTTCGTGGGACCAAGACAGAGGGGATGTAACGTATCTGTTTTCAAAAGAAGTGGCAGATACTCTCAAAGATAATGCATTGCTTAAAGATGATAAAATTATCTATCTCGATAAATTTGAAGCCTATCGTGATGGTAATATAATGGTAAAAGCATTCGGCTCTACTGATGCTGGTGCTAGCTTTTATATGGAACACGAGGACAAGAAGTTATTTCATGCTGGCGATTTAAACAACTGGCATTGGAATGAAGAGGCGACGAAAGAGGAAACTTATGTGTACGAAAATCATTATATTTGCGAATTAGAGCTGTTATCGGAACAGGTGAAGACAGTTGATATCGCCATGTTCCCTCTCGACCCACGATTGGGAAAGGACTTTATGCGTGGAGGCGAACAGTTTGTCAATAAAATAAATACTGACAACTTCTTACCACTACATTTTGGTGACAATTATAAACTGATACAACAATTTGAGTCCATTGCTCGCAAAGCCAATTGCAAGTTGCTAAAGCTTGAGCACAAAGGACAATCATTTAAAATAAAATAAATAATTATGGAAATTAAAAGTAGATTCGATCATTACAATATCAACGTGTTGGACCTTCAAAAAAGCCTTGACTTTTACGAAAAGGCATTGGGAATGAAAGAAGTGAGAAGAAAAGAAGCATCCGATGGCTCTTTTATCTTGGTTTACATCGGTGATGGTAGAACGGGTTTCACCCTCGAGCTAACTTGGTTGAGAGATTGGGACAGACCTTACAATTTGGGCGACAACGAACAGCACTTGTGTGTACGTGTCGAAAACGACTACGATGAAACGCGAGCCTACCACAAAGAAAATGGATGGGTTTGTTATGAAAACGAAAAGATGGGACTCTATTTTATCAATGATCCAGATGGATATTGGATAGAAATATTAGCTCTGGATCGATAAAACAATCTACACTGAGACAAACTGCAATGAGCTATTTTAATTACAAGCGACGTACCACCAACAACGTCCCTATAGGAAATGTCACTTTGGGAAGCGAACATCCTGTGCTGGTGCAAACAATGACCAATACCGATACGTTGGACACAGATGCGAGTGTGGCACAATGCGAAGCAATTATCAAAGCAGGGGGTGAGCTGGTTCGATTGACTGCTCAAGGTGTGAGGCATGCCGAGAATCTGAAGAACATTCATCAAGCCTTGCGAGACAAAGGATACAATGTGCCTTTGTCAGCAGATATTCATTTCAATCCACGAGCAGCGATTGCTGCTGCCAGATATGTGGAGAAGGTGCGTATCAATCCGGGCAACTTTGCTACTATTTCTAGCGCATCTGATGCTGATGAGTACACCGATGAGGAGTATGCTCAAGGGCTAAAAAAGATTGAAGAGCGATTCGTCCCTTTTCTCGATATATGTAGAGAGCATGGTACTGCAGTGCGCATTGGTGTTAACCATGGTTCGTTGTCCGAGCGTATCATGAGTCGCTTTGGCGACACTCCCGAAGGGATGGTTGAGTCTTGTCTGGAGTATCTTAGAATAGCGGTGGCGCATGATTTCCTGAACATTGTAATCTCAATGAAATCGTCTAATACGTTGCTGATGACCAAGTCGGTGCGTTTGCTCATCCACCGTATGGAGGCTGAGGGTATGCACTTTCCATTGCATTTGGGAGTAACCGAAGCAGGCGGTGGCGAAGATGGTCGTATTAAGTCGGCTGTTGGAATTGGTGCATTGCTTTCGGATGGCATTGGCGATACTATTAGGGTGTCGTTGAGCGAAGATCCGGAGTGCGAGCTACCTGTTGCCCAAAAATTGGTGGACTATGTTTCGCTTCGTCAAGGTCACACACCCATCGAAGCCAAAGCTAGCAATAAGTTTTGTCCTTTTTCTGTAGGCAAGCGCACTACACACCAAATAAGAAACGTGGGGGGTGACAGTCTGCCAATAGTTATCACAGACAGATCAAACAACAACGACAGTAGCATTAACGTACATTTCATACCCGACTATGTGTATGTAGGAAAGCAGATTCCTGAAGATATGCCCAAAGGCATGAAGTTGATTCTCGATTACGAGTTGTGGACAGACAAGATTGATCGCTATCCATTGTTCGTTGCCGAAGAGTTAGATTTACTTGAATCATGCAGTAGCACGCTGAAATTTCTACAACTCAACTATACCAATTTGGTAAAAGACAGTTTGATTGAGAAGTTGAGGCAATTGAAAAATACAGTTGTCATTCTCAAATCAGAGCATACGAATGGAGTGGGAGAGCAGCGTGCATTTATGCATCGGTTGCTAGACAGTGACTGCACTATTCCTGTAGTATTGCATCACTCTTATTGTGAAGACGAACCTGAGGATTTGCAAGTAAAAGCAGGCGTAGATTTTGGCACTTTATTGTTGGATGGATTTGGAAACGGCATCATGTTGTCCAACGAAGGCGCAATTGCTGCCACAGATGTCGATGCCTATATGTTTGGCATATTGCAAGCTGCACGTGTGCGTACCAGCAAGACGGAGTTTATCTCTTGTCCTGGTTGCGGTCGAACTCTGTTTAACCTACAAGATACAGTAGCCAAGGTAAAAGAATCTTTCTCTCACCTCAAGTCGTTGAAGATTGGAGTGATGGGATGCATTGTAAACGGTCCGGGCGAGATGGCAGATGCCGATTATGGATATGTGGGAGCAGCACCAGGAAAGATATCGCTCTACAAAAAGAAAGTGTGTGTAGAGAAAAATATTCCAGAGGAAGAAGCAGTCAGTCGATTGATTGCACTCATCAAAGAGCATGGCGATTGGGTTGATCCGTAAGCACAATTTGACATAAAACGTCATTTTTTACATTTTTTGCAACATACATGGCGTTTTTATTTTGTAGTTATTAAAAAAAACAGTAATATTGCACCCGCTTTCGATGACATACAATCGAATCAGGTCCCATAGCTCAGTTGGTTAGAGCACCTGACTCATAATCAGGGGGTCACAGGATCATGCCCTGTTGGGACCACACAAAACAGCCTTTGTTATGTTCTCCGCAGCATAATGAAGGTTTTTTTATATGATTTGAAATGCTGGCTGGTGGGTTGTTATAGAGCACCTGACTCTCCCGATAGCTATCGGGACAGGGGGTTGGGAAGGATCATGCCCTGTTGGGACCACACAAAACAGCCTTTGTTATGTTCTCCGCAGC
>CAZXGV010000160.1:2824-4812 GCA_964640575.1 uncultured Dysgonomonadaceae bacterium | reverse complement strand
TTTTCGATGGTCGGAAAGTCCTTCCCTTAACAAGTTGGTGTTTTTGAGCATGTTTTTTATTGTTTTTTAGGATATTGAGGTCTTGGTCTTTGAATATTCGCTCCAGCCTAGGAATCAAAAAAATCCACTCACTCCAATTAATACTCAAAAAAATCCACCACGACCTCTACTCCCCTTATAATAAGCTCTTAACCCACCCCTATCATCCTTAAGTTCATCTTTCACCCTCCGTTTGGTCGAAAAAAACAGAGTAGAACAAGGCCTCCGAAAGTCCAAATACAAAAAATCACCTATAACAAGGTCTAAAATCTGCCGTAATTGTGAAAAAATTGTCCATTTTGAGCACTTCGACATGTTTTTTTTCAGAAAAAACACCCCTATCACACTTAAAAAAATAATTTTCTTGAAATAATCATCCATTTCGAGGAGTGTGAAACGTGTTTTCGGAAAAAAAGCCCAAAAACGAGACCTCCAAAACCCAATTATCAAAAAAACGCACCTATATCAAGGTCTACGAAAGCGCAAAAAAAAGTTTTTTGCGCTTTCGTAGACCTCATTCTACTCTAAATTAATATTTTTGTGTGTTCGGATCACTACAATAAGACAAATAAAATAGTGTTGAGCAGTTGTAATAATTTGGCGAGACAAACAGAAAGTTTTTTGATAACGATACCCCTTTGAGAAGGCAAATGAATTGAGGTTGCATAATTTGAAGAGTGTGACTGAGCAAAAACTGTGTATTTGTAGAACGGGAGGAGTTGCTTGTGGCAGATATGGGGGTTGTTTTGCTGTGCAACTTATGCGAAATAATTGGTGCGGGAGCGATGCCCCATGAAGTTCCTTTTTATTTCATTAGGGTTTGTCCTGTGATAGTAAAGAAACTTTACAGGGTGAATGTTTGCGTAAGCTGAGAGGTTTTAAGGAGCTCTTTCAGCTTTTGTTAGAGATTAGGAAACGATTCTTTTCAAGCTTCCTATACAGCTCTGTTGAGTCAGGGTGTCCAGCAAAAGCCTTGGAGTTTGGGGCGTTCATCATGCCAATGTATTGATAAATAAAAATTTTTTCTACATAGGGTGAAATTGCTTCTAATTGACCGATAACTCGTTCTGCGGGAGCTGGTAGTAATGCGCTCTGGTACACATCGCCTTCAAAACGGAATACTTCCACATCAGCCCAAAGGCGTGACTTTGCAGCTTTCTTGTGCATCTTATATAGATTTTCAAAAAAACTAGCACTTTCTTCTACTTGAGTTTTCTCAACACCAACTTCATCCTGATATGCGATAAAATCAACGTCGAGCTGTTCAAGTTGGCGCACATATTTATCGTCGGCTATCACCTTGCGTGTTCCGTATGGAGCAATAAGCGTTTTGCTATTGGGCATTAATTTAGCTACCTCTGCAGAAGAGGAGTTTACATAATTAATAAAAACATCACCATAGTGACCATAAATACCTGTTTCATTAGGATAATACCAACCATAAAAACTTTTATGATGTCCATATTTTTCAGCTACTTCGTTCATAGCTTTTAATCTCAACTTGTTGACTTCTGGGTCTTTCATTAAGAAAACAGGGTCTCTCCAATTACCAAAAAAACCATTGCTAACAAAAAAGCGAACTCCATATTTGTCAGCAGCTGCTAAAATCACTTCCAATGGGTCGTCACATCCCATTTCGTGTTGTGGAAGAAGTTGGCTTGGATAAAAACTTTTATCATAGATGGCAACATCTAATAATACGAGGTAACATATTCCTGCATCAGCTATCTCTTTCACTTTTGCATCCCACTGATGTGCAGTAAACTTTTCAAGTGTAGGGTTCCAATATTTTCCTTCTGGAATGTTGTGGTGCTGAAATTCAAACCACGAGCCCTCGATACGTTTCACTGGCTTTTTAAAAGATGCTGCTTGTATCTGTTTCAAAAAAGGTAGTCCCAACATTGCAATACCTGCTGTTCTTAAAAATTCTTTTCTGTTCATTCCTTTCT
>CAZXGV010000160.1:0-2724 GCA_964640575.1 uncultured Dysgonomonadaceae bacterium | reverse complement strand
TTTTTTTGTTTCAGGTACATTTCCTTCGTCCCACCAATTGTTTTTAATGGGCTTCTTCTATAGAGCTAATAATTGGTGCTTTTAGACTAACTCTATCTATGGTTCAAAGACTTTGCTCTAATATGGCATAAACCCCCGCAAGTTCTAACTATTTTACTTGCGAGAGTTTACGTTTAATTAAAATATTTCGTCAGCAACCTGATTAAAGTAATCTATCGATTCCTTTATTTGCGGAAGATTATTTTCCCAATCTGCTTCATATTCTATCGTGAAGTATCCTTTAAATTTTTGACGCTTTAGTTCCTCCAGCATTCCTTTTACATTTAGAATCCCTGTGCCCCAAATAACATCTTCTAGAACACCCTCATCTCCTTTAGGGGCAATGTCTTTGAAGTGGAGCGCAATAAGTCTTCCTTCTAATTGTTTTAGAGCGGGTATTGGCTCTACATCCATTCTTTTATAATGCCCTACGTCTGCTGTTGAGCCTAATAAAGAACTTCTGTCTCCAATGTTCTCTAATAGTATCTCTGGTTTCCAATACGATGCTTCGTTGGGGTGATTATGCACAGCCACCTTTATTTTGTATTGCTTTGCCAAGTTCTCAACAACATCCCAGTCTTCCCTTGCTGGTTCTGCACTAATGAACTCCATCTCCATATTTTTGGCAAATTGGAACACTTTTTCCCATTCGTCGCGTTGAGGAGTCCATACTCCAGTGGATATAATCTTTACATCTTTTGATTTGGCTATCTCTTTTATTCGTTCTTGTTGTTCAGCTGTAAGCCCATATCCAAATGTTGCATCACCAAACTCTTCTCCCATTTTCTGACCAGGATACACTTCAATGTAATGCATGCCCAGTTCCTGAGTTTTCTCAAGAGCTTCCACCACTGAGAAAAGGTGAAATGTGTAAGATTGCATGGAGAGTTTCCAACCATTCTTTTCTGCCTTTGTTTGTGTAGATGCAGAGGTGCAACTAGATAAAAGAACAATAGCCACAACTGCAAGTACGATTCTATTAATTAGTCTCATGTTTTCTTTGTTTAAAACCTCAATATCTTCCTTCCTAAAAAAGGAAGGAAAGATATCAAGATATTTATAATTTTCTCATCTTATTATTTAGGCATATCAGGCAATGTAAATCCATTGTGATAAGTATGCTTAATCCATTCATTTGCCATTTCTAGTGCATTAAATTCTGCATGTCGGCGGTCAAACTTAGGGTGACCATCAATTACAGCATATTCATCCACAGTTACAATCTTTATTTTATCTGAATCTGAGATATTGGTAAATTTCATATTCTCACCATCCCAGTTCAATTCACGATGTAACCCATTTAATCCAGAGAGCCGTGTAGCCAATACTCCCATTACAACCATTTCATTCTCTGGTCCCGAAAATTGGAAATTGGAAGTAGATTCTACTCTGTTTTCTGGAGATTCTTTAGCTGCTCTCACCCAGTCTTGCTCATGTGCGTCGGTCGACCAAATATTACCATTTCCTCCTTTAACTCTAGGAATGGTTGGTTCTGGTTCTTTGAAATAGGCCATTCTAGAAAGTGGCAACAGTGTCAGATTCTGTCCATAGCAGCCTGTCATGATTTTCCCTTTTGTTCCTACCAAAATAATCCCACCGTCAGGATCGCCCATCATTTCTCCGTCTTTTAGCTCTTCTGGTCTATCGGGTAGCAAACCTCCATCATACCAATGGACTGTAAGCTCTGGCATATTCACATTCCCTTTTGGTGGACGTGCAGGAAATTTATAAGTAACTTTTTGAGCTTGTGGTGGTGAATAAAGATTTGATAACGTCGAACTAGCAGAAACGCTAATGGGATATTTTAAATCAAGTGCCCAGTAAAGCGGATCCATAATATGGTTTGCCATATCGCCTAATGCACCTGTACCGAAATCCCAAAATCCTCGCCAGTTCCAAGGTGTATATGCGGGGTCATAGGGACGCTTCTCAGCAGGTCCTATAAACAAATCCCAATCTAAAGTAGATGGAACTGCTACTCCACCTTTTGGCTCAGCCAATCCTTGTGGCCAAATTGGTCTATTAGTCCAACAATGAGCTTCGTACACATCACCAATTACACCCGCTTGCACCCACTCGGCAAGTTGGCGACACCAATCAAACGAGTTACCTTGATTACCCATTTGTGTAGCTACTTTGTATTTTTTAGCAAGCTTAGTTAGTAGTCGCGATTCATATACACTGTGTGTCAATGGCTTTTGCACAAAAGCATGCTTGCCCAAAGTGAGCCCATGTGCTGTTACTCCTGCGTGTGTATGATCGGGAGTTGCCACCATTATCGCATCAATCGATTTCTCCATCTTGTCAAACATCTCCCTCCAGTCCTTAAACTGTTTTGCTTTTGGATAATCGTTGAATGTTTTGGCAGCATACTTTTGATCGACATCACAAAGCGCAACAATATTCTCTGTCTTCATGTTAGCGAGGTTGCGTCGACCCACTCCTCCAACGCCAATACCAGCGATGTTCAGTTTATCACTTGGAGCTGTGTGCCCATAAGCTTTCCCTAGTACTGTGTTGGGAACTACTGTTAACCCTGCTGCTCCTATTGCAGCAGTCTTTAAAAATTCTCTTCTGTTGATGTTCATATAATTCAATATTAAAAATGAAGTTACTCTTATAGTTCGTTTTTATAATATTTAGGTTGTGTAGCGCTCAGTTTGGTGAATAATTTTATGGGTTGGT
>CAZXGV010000159.1:0-4865 GCA_964640575.1 uncultured Dysgonomonadaceae bacterium | reverse complement strand
GGACTTTTGTAGGGTACAAAACTTCAAATAAATTATATTAGGACCGATGTAGTGTACAAAGACCCGAATAATTTAAAAAAAGAGGAAAATACTCTACTATTGTTTTGATTTATAAAAATGCTTTTGATTCTCTCTCCTAAACAAACAATTATGTTTGCCACTCGTTATTTAGAGTATCACTAACAAAAAAAAGAACTAACACACTCATTCAATAAAAACAGACATACAATGAAAAAAGCTCTTATTACCTACAAGCTCAATCCAGAAATAGCAAAAGAGCTTGATGGAAAAGTAGAATATGTACTTCCTAAAGAAAAAAGATTCAGACGCAAGGAAGTGTTGGAAATGATTGGAGACTTTGATGTACTCGTTCCCAATTTTAGTTTTTATACTGATAAGGAGATAATGGACAGGGGCACTAATTTGGAATTGATAGCCAATTTTGGTGTTGGCTTCAACAACATTGATGTTGAGTATGCCCAACAAAAAGGAATCACTGTAACCAATATTCCCCACTCTGTAACAGAGCCTACTGCAGAATTTGCTTTTGCTTTACTACTGGCTGCTGGCAGAAGAGTTGGCTATTACGACAGAAAAATAAGAACTCCCGAAGGATTAAAGTGGGGTCTATATGACGAACCAGGGATACCTATCTTCGGAAAGTCTTTGGGTATAATTGGAATGGGACGAATAGGACAAGCTCTTGCCCGTAGGGCTATTGCCTCGGGAATGAACATTGTGTATCACAACCGAAACCGACTAGATAAATCAATTGAAGATAAGTATGGAGCTCGCTATGTTTCTCTGGAAACACTTTTACTTGAGTCCGACTACATTTCGCTCAATGCCCCGTCAACAGAAGAAACATTGCGCATGATTGGTAAAAAAGAGTTGGAAATGATGAAACCAAATGCTGTATTCATTAATACAGCTCGCGGTAATATGGTGGACGAAAAGGCTCTAGCACATGCACTAAAAGAAGAACAAATATGGGCTGCAGGATTGGATGTATTTGAAGACGAACCAAACGTGTTGCCTGAGCTTCTCGAATTGGACAATGTGGTATTGGCTCCTCATGCAGCTACAAAAACATTGGAAGCACGTGACGAAATGGGGCTAGAGGTGATACAAAACATACTTGGGTTTTATTTTGATAGTTACCCTGTATCCAAAGTGGTATAAGTGTTTTTTGAAAAAAAAATCATGAAAGCAGAAGCAATAATAAAAGAACTCAAAGCAAAGAACAATCCTGAAAAATCTAAAATTCTTTCCTCCTTTTTTCAAACCAAAAAAGGACAGTACGCAGAAGGTGATGTGTTCTTGGGACTGACTGTTCCAGAAAGTAGAAAAATAGCAGCTCACTACAAAGACCTATCATTAAGCGAGGTGGAAGAACTTTTGCAAAGCAAATATCATGAATCTAGATTTGTAGCATTGATGATAATGGTCAATAAATTTGAAGATGGAGATGAGACAACAAAAGAAGCTATCTACAATTTTTATTTAAAACATGCAGTTAGAATCAACAATTGGGATTTGGTAGATGTTTCTTGTTACAAAATTGTAGGTGCTTGGTTGCTAAACAAAGAGCGCACAATGCTGTACGACCTAGCTAAAAGCGATTGCTTATGGAAGCAACGTATTGCTATTGTATCTACGTTAGCTTTTATTCGCAACAACCAGTTTGATGATACACTCAAGCTTTCAGAGTTTTTTCTTTCGCACAACCATCACCTCATCCACAAAGCCTGCGGATGGATGTTGCGCGAAGTGGGAAAACGTGATAAAGCTAGCCTAACACAATTTCTTAAAAGGTTTGCACCACAAATGCCACGCGTGATGCTCCGATATTCTATCGAAAAACTATCGGAAGAAGAAAGAAAGACTTACCTTCGTGCTCAAATTAAATAAAGGACTATTTTACTTTGATGAATTACGAGACAAGCAAGCTGCCAAATGGCATGCGCATTATACATGCAACAAACAACTCCCCTATCTCCTACTGCGGCATATTGATAAATTCAGGAACGCGCGATGAATTTGACAATGAATCAGGTTTAGCACACTTCACGGAGCACATGCTTTTCAAAGGCACTACAAAACGTCGGCCACATCATATAATAAACCGCATGGAAAACGTGGGTGGAGAACTAAACGCTTTTACTAGCAAAGAAGAAACAGGGGTTTACACAATTTTTTTTGAAGAGTATCTTGAGCGATCCATTGAGTTGTTGGCAGATATGGTGTTTAACTCACAGTTCTCCGAAAAACAACTTGAGCGAGAACGTGTCGTTATTCTTGACGAGATAAACTCTTACTTAGACACACCATCTGCACTTATTTATGACGATTTTGAGCAGGTTGTATTCAACAATCACGCGTTAGACAAACCCATACTGGGCACTCCTGAATCATTGATGAACATCTCATCCGAAACGATGAGAGCCTATGTAAAGCGTCAATTTAAACCAGAGAGGATGGTTTTCTTCTCGGTAGGAAAAACTCCGTTTTCGAACGTATTGAAAAAAGTTGATAAACACCTCAATGTTTACACTCCATCCACTACATTTGGACCAAAACCACGTATTGCTCCGTCAAGAACACTTCCAAGAAATATAGCTTTGAAAAAAGAAACACACCAAACACACTATGTGTTAGGACGCAAAACATTCAGCATGTTTCATCCTGATAGAGCTATCCTTTATTTGCTTAATAGCATATTGGGAGGTTTGGGCATGAACAGCAGATTGAACACATCACTGCGCGAAAAGAATGGGTTGGTTTATACTGTTGAATCAACACATTCTTTGTACTCCGACTGTGGAGTTTTTAGTGTCTATTTTGGTTGCGACCCGAGTAACACAAAAAAATGCCTGAACTTGATTCATAAGGAATTTCATAAATTGAAGCATACCGCCCTCACACCACAGCAACTATCCAAAGCAAAAAAGCAACTAAAGGGAGAATTAGGAATAGCTTACGAGAACAAAGAAAACATGGCATTGGATATGGCTAAGTCCTTTCTACATTTTGATAGATATATCAATCTCACTGAAATCTCAGAACAGATAGAGAACGTAACTGCCAAACAGATACAATCTTTAGCAAATCAGCTTTTGAAAAGTGATGATTTTTCGTCGCTACATTATTCAAGATAAAAGGTAAAACATAAACACTTAACTGTATAGAAGAACTGAGATACAACTTCAACCTTACACTAAAACTACATGTGAAAGATGGGAGCGTAAAAAACAGAAATAAATGTCTTTTATTTTTACGATTTCAATTTTCAGTGAATGAAAAGAGATGAAATTTTGAACAAAACCTTAAAATGAATGTTTTAACAATCGAAGTTCGTAAATAATATGCGACAAAAAATAAACTAAATAAAACAATATTAGATTATGAAAAAACTAAAATTATCACTTGTAATTGCCTTATTAGGCATTGTATCACTTGCTAGTGCTCAAAACACTTCTTTTAGCATTAGAGGTGGGCTAAACATGTCTAACTTCTATGGTGACGAACTATCTGATAAGAACATGAAAATTGGATTTCACGCTGGTGTTGGTGCCGACTTTGAATTTGCACCTAACATCTCCTTACAAACAGGATTGTTTTATACAGCCAAAGGAGCAGAGTTTTCAAGCAAAGATGAAGGAGATATCATTGATATCAAATCAACTGCTAACTTCTTGCAAATTCCTATTCATGCAGCGTATAAAATTGATGTAACACCTGGAACTAAAGTAGTATTACATGCAGGTCCATATCTAGCTTATGGTATTGGAGGCACAATGAAAGGAGGACCACTTAAAATTGACACATTTGATAGTGATGTAGGTTTAAAACCTTTCGATGCAGGGCTTGGTCTTGGTGTAGGAGCGGAGTTTGGAATGTTTTTGGTTGATCTAGGTTGGGACATGGGTCTCACCAATCTTTCTAGATTTGATAGTGGTAACGTAAAAACTCAGAATGCATACCTTTCAGTAGGATATAAGTTTTAGAGGATAATATATTTACTATATATTGAGCATCGTTCTTACTAAAAGAGCGATGCTTTTTTGTTTTAGCTTTGACTTTGACAAATAATTTATACTTTTGTAAAAGTGTTCGTTTTATGCTAAAAATCGAAAGGAAGCATTAAAACAGAAAAGGACGATTGAAATAAACAACTAAATTGAACAATATTAGATTATGAAAAAATTAAAACTATCACTTGTAATTGGCTTACTATGTATGGCGTCACTTGTTAGTGCTCAAAGTGCTTTTACAAGCATCAAAGGAGGACTAAACATGTCGAACTTTTATGGTGATAATCTTTCAGACAAAGATGTAAAACCTGCTTTTCATATTGGTGTTGGCATAGACTTAGAGTTTCTTACTGACATCTCACTTCAAACAGGATTGTATTTTTCAAGCAAAGGAGCTGAGTATACTACTGATATTCCGATAGGAATAGGAGATGTCGAATATGACGTAACTGCCAACTACATACAGCTTCCAATACATTTAGCTTATAAAATAGAGGTTCGACCAGGCAGTAAGGTGTTTTTCCATGCCGGTCCATATATGGCATACGGCATTAGCGGAAAGAGAAATATTAAATCTAAGTATACCGCAGATCTAGATCGTTATTTTGGACAAAAAGAAGTAGATACGTTTGACAAGCATTACGGATATAAGCGTTTTGATTTGGGTGTTGGAGCAGGTGTTGGCATAGAGTTTGGAGTAATTTTGATTGACTTAGGTTTGGACATGGGTCTCAAAAACATTGCTAGAAATATTGAAGATATACCAATGTACAGACCAAATAATAGAAACTTAAGTGCACATCTTTCTATTGGGTATAAGTTCTAGATAAT